>JAGWTS010000041.1 GCA_028868875.1 Burkholderiales bacterium
ACGACCCCGGCGTGCGCTCGGTGGCGACGATCCACGGCTACTACAAGCAGCATGGCATCCGCACCGAGGTGATGGGGGCCAGCTTTCGCAACACCGGCCAGATCCTCGCGCTGGCCGGCTGCGACCTGCTCACGATCAGCCCCGAGCTGCTCGCCCAGCTCGCCGCGAGCCCGGAGCCGGCGCCCCGCGTGCTGGGCACCGACCGCCTGCCGATCGCGCCGATGGAGCGGCTGCGGCTGGACGAGCCGGCCTTTCGCCTGGCACTCAACCGCGATGCGATGGCGACCGAGAAGCTGGCCGAAGGCATCCGCCAGTTCGAGGCCGATGCGCTGGCGCTGGAGCGCCTGATCGACGAGCGGCGGACGGCGCTGGCCTGACGGACCCGGCGCGCGTGGCCGTCGCCGCAGCGCGCCGCCCAAGCTTCGCGCCGATGGCTACCATCGCCATTGCCGGTCACAGCACCGGGCCGGCCAAGTCGCCTGTTCGCGACATGAACGGAAGCCGTCGATGCGCATCGCCGTCCCGAAAGAGATCAAGAACCACGAGTACCGCGTCGGCCTGACCCCGGCCGCGGTGCGTGAGCTCGCCGCCCACGGCCACGAGGTCTGGGTCGAGGCCGGCGCCGGCGCGGCGATCGGCCTGGACGACGCGCTGTACCGCGCCGCCGGCGCGCAGATCGCCGCCGACGCTGCCGAGGCCTACGACCGGGGCGAGATGATCGTCAAGGTCAAGGAGCCGCAGCCGGCCGAGATCGCGCTGCTGCGCGAAGGCCAGCTGCTCTACGCCTACCTCCACCTCGCGCCCGACCCCGAGCAGACGGCAGGCCTGGTCGCCAGCGGCGCGGTCTGCATCGCCTACGAAACCGTTACCGCGGCCGACGGCAGCCTGCCGCTGCTCGCGCCGATGAGCGAGGTTGCCGGCCGCATGGCGGTGCAGGCCGGCGCCGCCCATCTCGAGAAGAGCAAGGGCGGAATGGGCGTGCTGCTCGGCGGCGTGGCCGGGGTGCCGGCGGCGCGCGTGACCATCCTCGGCGCCGGCGTCGTCGGCAGCAACGCGCTGCAGATGGCGGTGGGGCTGGGCGCGCAGGTGACGGTGCTCGACCGCCGCGTCGACCGCCTGCGCCAGCTCGACCTCGTCTTCGGCAACCGCATCGGCACGGTGTTCTCGACCGCGCACACGGTCGAGGCCGCGGTGCTCGCTTCGGACCTCGTGATCGGCGGCGTGCTCATCCCCGGCGCGGCGGCGCCCAAGCTCGTGACGCGGGCCATGGTGGCGCGCATGAAGCGCGGCGCGGTCGTCGTCGACGTCGCGATCGACCAGGGCGGCTGCTTCGAGACCTCGCATGCCACGACCCATGCCGCCCCGACCTTCGTCGTCGACGGCGTGGTGCATTACTGTGTCGCCAACATGCCGGGCGCGGTGGCGCGCACCTCGACCTTCGCCCTCGGCAACGCGACCCTGGGCCCGGCGCTGGCGCTGGCCGACAAGGGCTGGCGCGCCGCCTTGCGCGACGACCCGCATCTGGCCGCCGGGCTCAACGTCGCGCTCGGCCGGGTCTGCTGCGAGCCGGTGGCGCGCCAGCAGGGCCGGGCCTGGACCCCGGCCGCGCAGCTGCTGGACGCGGCCTGAGGCTCTTCGCCGCACGGCGGCGCGGCGCGGCGCCTGCGGTTATCGTGGGCGCCCGCCTTTGTTGGAGTGCTCGCATGAAGATCGCCTTTTTCGGCGCCGGCCTGATGGGTTCGGCCTTTGTCCGCCGGCTGCGCGCCAACGGCCACGAAGTGAACGTCTGGAACCGCAGCCCGGCCAAGGCGCGCGCGCTCGAAGACTGCGGCGCCCGCGCCTTCGACGACGCGGCGCAGGCCGTGGCCGGGGTCGACCGCATCCACCTCTCGCTGGCCGACGATGCCTCGGTCGACGCGCTGCTCGAACCGCTGGCCGGCGCCATCGGTGCCTCGACCTGGATCGTCGACCACACCACGACCGCGGTGACACCGACCGCCCAGCGCGCGGCGCGCTGGCACGGCCGCGGCCGGCGCTTCGTCCACGCGCCGGTCTTCATGGGCCCGGCGAACGCGCTCGAAGGCAGCGGCACCATGCTGTTCTCGGGCGCGCGCGCCGACCACGACGCCTTGCTGCCCGAACTCCAGCCCATGACCGGCGCCGTGGTCTACCTCGGCGAAGCGCCGGAGCGCGCGGCGGCATTCAAGCTCTTCGGCAACCTCACGCTGATCGGGATCATGGGCGTGCTCGGCGACGTGAACCGCCTCGCCGCGGCCTGCGGCATTCCCACGGCCGAGGCCTTCTCGCTGTTCAAGCAGTTCAACCCCGGCCAGCTGCTGCCGGCGCGCGCCGACAAGATCGCCGTCGGCGAGTTCGACAAGCCCTCGTTCGAGATCTCGATGGCGCGCAAGGACGTGCGCTTGATGATCGAGGAAGCGCATCGCGGCGGCTTCGACCTCTTCGTGATGCCGGGCGTGGCCGCGATGTACGACGCCGCGATCGCGCGCGGCGAAGGCGGGCTCGATTCGGCCGCCGCGGCGCGCATCCCGAAGTGAATCAACCCGACCTCGATTGGGAGCTCTACCGCGCCTTGCGCGAGCAGTGGACGCACGAGGACAACCTCGTCAACCACCGCATGATGTGGCTGATCCTGTCGCAAGGCCTGCTCTTCACCGCCTACGGAGGCATGTCCGGGGTGCACCACAAATGGCTGGTGCTGGGCTTTCCGTTCTTCGGCATGGCGGTGGCGGCGGTGATCGGCTCGAGCATCGCCGCCGCGGTCGAGGCCGCCGAAGCGATCCAGCGCGAATACGCCGCCGCCGGCCTCGAGCGCCTGTGCCGCCTGAGCCCCATGCCCGGCAACCGCCACCGCGGGCGCTGGGCGGCGCGCGCCCTGCCCTTCGTCTTCGCGGCGCTGTGGGTGCTGGCGTTTGCGGGCTCGATCGGGGCTTGAGGGGGAGGCTTCCCGCAGCGCCGCCTTGCCCGAGCGCGGCGCGAACCCGAGGGCCTCTTATCGGCCGCCCTGGCCGCGCCGAGGCGGGCTCCTGGGTAGATCCGGCTTTGCCGGGCGACTCTGATCCCCATGGGGGACGGCCGGCTCGGCCGGCCTTGGGGCGCTCATATGCTTATCGCATAAGGGCCGAACCAAAAAATCGTTGGTCCGGATGGGGGGAACCCTTAGATTCCAGGTTCTTCGGACAGTCCGGGCTCATGGCGCGACTGCCGACACCACCCAGAGTCCCGAGCGATGTATCAATACACCGATTTCGACCGCCAGTTCGTCAAGCTCCGTGCCCAGCAGTTTCGCGACCAGCTCGAGCGCTGGCAGCGCGGCGAGCTGAGCGACGAGCAACTGCTGCCGCTGCGACTGCAGAACGGCTGGTACATCCAGCGCTACGCGCCGATGGCGCGCATCGCCGTGCCCTACGGCGAGATCAGCAGCGACCAGCTGCGCATGCTGGCGCGCATCGCCCGCGACTACGACCGGCCGAGCCCTGAGCTGCTGGCCCATGCCCAGGCCACGCAGGACCAGCTGCAGGCCGCGCAACCCGGCTTGACGCTGGCCGCCGCGCCGCTGCGCTACGGCTACGGCCACTTCACCACGCGCACCAACGTCCAGTTCAACTGGATCCCCATCACCCGGGCCGCCGACGTGATGGACCTGCTGGCCAGCGTGCACATGCACGGCATCCAGACCAGCGGCAACGACATCCGCAACATCACCTGCGAAGCCTATGAAGGCATCGCGCCCGACGCGATCGTCGACACCCGCCCCTTCGCCGAGATCACGCGCCAGTGGAGCTCGCTGCACCCCGAGTTCTCGTTCCTGCCGCGCAAGTTCAAGATCGCCTACAACGGCTCGGCCGAAGACCGCGCCGCCACCGGCTGGTACGACATCGGCGTGCAGGCGCGCCGCGCCGACGACGGCGCCGTGGGCTTCACCGTCAAGGTGGGCGGCGGCATGGGCCGCACGCCGCTCATCGGCTCCGTGGTGCGCGAGTTCCTGCCCTGGGACCAGCTGCTCAACTACATCGAGGCCGTCGTGCGCGTCTACAACGGCTACGGCCGGCGCGACAACAAGTGGAAGGCCCGCATCAAGATCCTGGTGAAGGCCGAGGGCCAGAAGTTCATCGACGCGGTGGAGGCCGAGTACAAGGCCATCGTCGAGCAGGACGGCGCCCCGCACACGATCACCCAGGCCGAGCTCGACCGCGTCACGGCCAACTTCGTCGTCCCCGAGTTGAAGCCCGCCCGCCTGCCCTCCAGCGTCAAGACGGACGGCCAGCTCTACCGGCGCTGGCTCGAGAAGAACGTGCGCGGCCACAAGCTGGCGGGCCTGGCCGCCGTCACGCTGTCGTTCAAGCGCGTGGGCTTCGCGCCCGGCGATGCCGATGCCGACACGATGGAAGCGCTTGCCCGGCTGGCCGACCAGTTCAGCGCCGGCGAGGCGCGCCTGACGCACGATCAGAACCTGCTGCTGCCCTGGGTGCACCAGAGCGACCTGCCGGCGCTGTACGAGGCGGCGCGCGGGCTCGGCCTGGCGCAGCCGAACATCGGCCTGCTGACCGACATGATCGCCTGCCCCGGCGGCGACTTCTGCTCGCTCGCCAATGCCCGCTCGCTGCCCATTGCCGCGGCGCTCACCGAGCGCTACCAGGACCTGGACGAGGTGTTCGACCTCGGCCCCATCGACCTGCACATGAGCGGCTGCATCAACTCCTGCGGCCACCATCACAGCGGCCACATCGGCATCCTGGGCGTCGACAAGGACGGCAAGGAGTGGTACCAGGTCACGCTCGGCGGCGCCGATGGCTCCGACCTCTCGGGCCCGGCCCTCGCCGGCAAGGTGGTCGGCCCCTCGTTCTCGGCGGCCGAGGTGCCGGACGTGATCGAGGCCCTGCTCGACACCTACCGCACGCTGCGCAAGCCGGGTGAGCTCTTCATCGACGCGCTGCGCCGCATCGGCCACGACCCCTTCAAGGCCGCAGCCAACGGCGCCCGCCATACGCAGGGCCGCCACGAAACCCCGGCCGAAGAAGCCGCGCTGGCCTGAACGCTCCCCCCTTGCCCCCATTCGCTGCACACGCCGCCATGAAGATCATCGCCCACGCCGAAGCCGCCAACGATCCCATCGCCAAGACCCTGCGCCTGGCGAACGACGCCGACCTGGCCCAGTTGGCGCTGGACGGCGCCTTCCGGGGCATCGACCGCATCGAGCTGAACTTCCCCAAGTTCACCGACGGCCGCGCCTACAGCCAGGCCGTGCTGCTGCGCCGGCGCTACCGATTCGGCGGCGACATCCGCGCCACCGGCGACGTGCTGATCGACTCGCTGGTGCACATGCAGCGCAGCGGCTTCACGAGCGCGGTGCTGGCCGAAGGGGTGCAGAGCGCGGCGGCCGAGCGCCAGTTCGCGCGCTATCACGCCTTCTACCAGGGCGACGTGCTGCAGCCGCAGCCGCTGTTCGCCCGCGAAGCCGCCTGAGGGCTCCCAGGGCCCCGGGCGGCGCCGCAGCCCAGGTCGCCAGGCCCGCTGTGCCTCGCCGGGCCCGGCGCTGGGCGGTCGCCGGTCAGCGTGAGTCCGCCCGGCCGCGCCCACCGTCGGCAGCCGCGGCGCTGCTGAAGCCGCCGCCCGCGATTCGGGACACGCTGGTCCTCGTCGTGCCGCGGCAGCCGGCGCCGGTGCTGCGTCTCGCCCTGCCCTGCCCTGGCCGGATGCGATGCTGAGGCTGTCGCGAACGCGGATGCCGGCGCCCGCCAAGTGCCGCGGCCGCACCGGGGTCTCCGGTGCGCGGTGTCACAATCCTCGAAGGCACGCCAGATCCGGCGGCGTCGGTCAAACCCGCAATATCCTCAGGCAGGATCGCAGTGGACGGACAGCGACGGGGCGACGGCATCGAGGGCGAGAAAGCGGGACAACACCCGGCTGACGACCGAAGCGGCCCACCGGTGCAGCTCGAACACGCGCAAGGCGAATGGCCCTTTCATGCGCTCGCCGACACGTTGCCGGATTTCATCGTCCGCTACGACCGCGATGGGAAGCGCACCTACTTCAATGCCGCGGTGCAGCGCCTGCTGGAAGGTCTGGGCCGCACCCGCCCGCCAGGGCCTTCTGCGGTGCCGTCGTTCTTCTCCCAGCCGACGCGGGAGCGCTATCGCCAGGCACTGGCAAAGGTACTGGCCGACGGCGTATTGCAGGAGTTCGAAGGAACGCTGTGCGACGCCGAAGGACATACGCTCGTCCACAACATCCGCTTCGTGGCCGAACGCGATGCCGATGGTGGCATCGTCGGCGCGCTGACGGTCGGGCGAGACATCACCGAGCTGCGCTGCGCGGTCGACGAACTCGAGCGCCACCGGCAGCAACTCGAGGAGACTGTCGCGCTTCGCACGCGGGACCTTGCGGTCGCGCTGGACGCCGCGGAAGCCGCGAACCGAGCCAAGAGCAGCTTCCTGGCCAACATGAGCCACGAGTTGAGGACGCCCATGAATGCCATCATGGGTCTGACGAGCCTGGCCCTGAGCCGGGCCACCGATCCGAAGCAGGCGGATCAACTCGCCAAGGCGGGAAATGCCGCAGAGCATCTCCTGTCGATCATCAGCGACATCCTCGACCTGTCGCAGATCGAAGCCGAACAGCTGATCCTGCGGCCGCGTGATTTCTCGATGAAGACGGTCTTCGAGCGCGCATCGCAGTCGGTCTGCGAAACAGCAGCAACCAAAGGCCTCGAAATCGTCCTGTCGATCGACCAGAGTGTCCCTGCCGCCTTGTTCGGGGACGATGGCCGCTTGTTGCAGATCCTGGTCAACTTCCTGGGCAATGCCGTCAAGTTCTCGGAGCGTGGCCGTATCGAAGTGACCGCGCGATGCGAAAGCGACGATTTGAGGGGCCTGCTGCTTCGGATCGAGGTTCGTGACCAGGGGATTGGAATCAGTCCTCAAATACAGTCGAAACTGTTCCGGCCCTTTGTCCAGGGCGATGATTCGTTGACGCGAGCACATGGTGGAACGGGATTGGGCCTGACCATTTGCCGCCGCATCGCCCGGCTCATGGGAGGCGATGTCGGCGTGAGCAGCGAACTCGGCAAGGGAAGCTCCTTCTGGGCCACCGCCAGACTCGACAGGGGGAATTCGCAACTACACGAAATGCCGGCGGAGGATGCCAGGAGCCTCCTCGTCGGTGAGTTTTCAGGGCCCTCGGTTCTGCTGGCGGGCGACAACCCCGTCGATCGCGAAGTGACCGCCGCACTGCTCGAAGAGGCCGGGTTGCGGGTCCATGTCGCAGAAGATGGGCAGCAATGCCTGAGCCGGGCGCGCTCCGGGAAATACGCGCTGGTCCTCATGGACCTTCAATCGCCCGTGTTCAACGGGATAGAAGCGGCCAGTGCCATTCGCCAGCTGCCTCGAGGCGCTGAACTGCCGATCCTGGCAATGAGCGCCGGCGTCGACGAAGAGGAGCGCGCGGCGGGCCTTGCGGCTGGCGTCAACGACTACCTTCTGAAGCCGGTGGAGCCAACGGTGCTTTACGCGAAGCTGTTGAAGTGGTTGCGGCCCGCGCGTGCCTGAGAGCGCCCCAAGGCCGGCCGAGGCGGCCGTCCGCCCCGCGGGGTCTGGGTAGCCAGGCAAAGCCGGATCTACTCAGGTGTCAGCTTGCGCATTCGCTTGTCGAGCATCAGCGCCGCTTCGAGCTTCAACCGGGTTCCATCGGGGCAAAAGCAGCGGCCAGGGCGGAGCCGGCCGCCGCGCCCGGCAACTGCCGGGTGGCAGTCTGCGCGAGCCCACCCATATGCAGCCATCGTCATCGGCGGCTGCGTTGCTGACGCCCCGCCCCCGCCTCCCCCGCCGCCCCGCGCCTGAACTCGTCCGGCGTCACCCCCATCAGCCGCTTGAACATCGCGATGAACGCCGACGCGCTGGCGTAACCCAGATCCAGCGCGATCGACTCCACCTTGTTCCCCGCTTCCAGCAGCGGCAGCGCCTTCACCACGCGCAGCCGCTGCCGCCATTCGGCGAAGGGCATGCCCAGGTCGCGCTGGCAGCGCCGCACGAGGGTGCGCTCGGTCGTGTGCGCCGCGCGCGCCAGTTCGGCCAGCGGCCGGTTGTCGCCGGGGTCGATGTCCAGCGCCGCCAGCACCGGGGCCAGCAGCGGGTCGTCCGAACCCGGCAGCCAGCTGCCGGTGCAGGGCGCCAGCGCGAGCTGGTCGACCAGCACGTCGAGCAGCCGCGCGTCGGCCGCACTCGGCGCGTCGGCCGGGGGATGCAGCCGCAGGTGGTCGAGCAGGGCGCGCACGAGCGGGCCCACGGTCAGCGCGCAGGCCTCGCGCGGCAGGGCAGCGCAGCGTGCGGCTTCGATGTAGACCGAACAATGGCTGGCTTCGTAGCGGTTCAACCCCACGTGCTCCAGCCGCGGCGGCAGCCAGATGCCGTATTGCGGCGGCGCCAGGTAATGCTGCTGCGCGACCTTGACCTCCATCACGCCGCTGTACGAATAGACGAACTCGCCCCAGGGATGGAGGTGGCGCGGATACGTGCCCGCCTGCGGCAGGCTCGCGCTGCGGAAGAACACCGGCGCCGGTTGCGCCATCTCGGCCGGCGGCTTGCGCAGCGCCGGGCGCAAGGGGAGGGATTCGGGGGGCATGGTCGGAGTCTCGGGCGCCGCGCGGCGCTGCGAGCAGCGAAGGTGGCGGGATGGCCGCATCGATTGTCCGGTACTCACGATCTGGCGCGAACCGGACATCCGACAATGACGTCATGTCGGCCTCGGTGCCGCAATGGGATTTCGATGGACACCAGAAAACCGGTCGGCGCACAGGCCATCGCCACGATGCTGCTGCTGTGCGCGGTCTGGGGCTTCCAGCAGGTGGCGCTCAAAGGCACGGCGGCGCTGATCTCGCCGATGCTGCAGATCGGGCTGCGATCGGGCGTCGCGGCCTTGCTGGTGGCGCTGCTGATGCTCGCGCGCGGCGAGCCGTTGAGCGTGCGCGACGGCAGCTGGCGCCCGGGTCTCGTCATCGGCTTTCTGTTCGCGCTGGAATTCCTGTTCGTCGCCGAGGCGCTGCGCTTCACCAGCGCTTCGCATGTCGTGGTGTTTCTCTACACCGCGCCCATCTTCGCCGCGCTCGGCCTGCACTGGCGCCTGCCGGCCGAGCGTTTGCGGCCCCTGCAATGGGCCGGCATCGGCCTCGCGTTCGCGGGTATCGCGCTGGCCTTCTTCGGTTCGGCGCGGCCCGCCGGCGGCGGTGCCTCGACGCTGCTCGGCGACCTCCTGGCCTCGCTCGGCGGCGCGGCCTGGGGCGCGACGACGGTGGTGGTGCGGGCGACGCGGCTTTCCGCCCTGACCGCCACGCGCACCCTGCTGTATCAGCTGTTGGGCGCTTTCGTGCTGCTCGTCGCCGCCGCTGCCCTGCTCGGCCAGAACCGCTTCGAGTCGACGCCGATCTCCTGGGTCGAGATGGGCTTCCAGGCGGTCGTGATCTCGTTCGCCAGCTTCCTGACGTGGTTCTCGCTGCTGCGCCGCTACCAGGCATCGCAGCTCGGCGTGTTCTCGTTCATGACGCCGATGTTCGGCGTCGCCTTCGGGGTCTGGCTGCTGGGGGAGCCGCTCGAAGTGGCCTTCGTCGGCGGCTCGGTGCTGGTGCTCGCCGGCCTGCTGCTGGTCACGAGTCCGGGCTGGATCGGCCGCGCCGCGGGCCGGCTTCAGGTCTCGTCCGGCGCCTAGCTCGGCCGCCGCACGGACCCGGCGTCCGCTCGCCCTGTCCGACCGCCCACCCGGTGGGGCCATCGCGCCGGCGCTTGGCTGGCGACGCGCTCTTGCCCACAATCTCCGACACACCAGAAGAACGAGGAGCCGGGCGATGGAGGACGAAAACCCCGCCGAATCGATTGCGCGCGTGCGCCGCGTGCTTCAGCGCTGCCCCGAAGCCGGGCTGCACGACGACGGCCCCGCCGTCGCGCGCTGGGTCGAAGGCCTGCGGGTGCTGACACGCCAACCCGACGGCACCGAACTCGCGACCGACATGCCGCGCGCCTGGGGCGGCGGCGGCGCCCGCATCACGCCGGGCTGGTATCTGCGCGCCGGCCTCGCCTCCTGCACCGCCACCTCGCTGCTGCTCGCCGCGACCGAAGAAGCGGTCGAGCTGACCCGCCTCGAGGTGCGGGCCACGAGCCGCAGCGACGCCTGCGGCCTGCTCGGCCTGCCCGGGCGCGACGGCCGGCCCGTCAGCGCCGCGCCGCTGGAAATGCGCCTGGAGGTGGCGCTGAGCGCGCAGGGCGTGCCGGCCGAGCGCCTGCAGGCCCTGGCCGATCTGGCGCGTCGGCGTTCGCCGGTTGCGGCTGCTCTGAGCGACGCGATCACGCTCATTTGGGACGTTCGCATCGAACCGGCTGCCGCGGCCGGTTGAAGGCGTGCGCCCGCTGCGGGGGTTCGGCCTTGGGCGCCGGCGGACGCCAGCGCCCCGGGTCGCCGTTCAGCGGCCCGCTGCCGCCTCGGGCTGCAGCGACTGCGCCTCGCGCGGCCGTGGGCGCGGGCCCGGCGTCGGCGCGTCCGCGTTCAGCGGCGCGCCGCTTGCCGTCTGCAGCGGCCCGGGTTCGCGCGCGGCCTCGGCGTCGTGCGCCGCCGGGCCCGGGCGGTCTCGGAACCAGACCCCTGAAGCGATGGCCGTGCCCACCGTCGCCCCGTAGACCAGCAGCCCCAGCCCGAGCGCCGCAAAGCCCCAGGCGAGCGACGCGCCCAGCCTGAGCAGCATCCAGCCGCCGCCCACGGCGATGACCAGCCGCAGCATGCCGCCCAGCAGCGGCCAGGCGAGACGGCCCGCGCCCTGCGAGGCAAAGTACAGCGAGAGCCCGAGGCCGAAGAAGCCGTAGCAGGGCCCGACCACGCGCAGGTAGGCGCTGCCGGTCTCGAGCATGCGCGGGTCGTGGCCGAAGAGGCCGAGCCAGCCCAGCGGCCAGACCGCGGCCGCCAGGCCGATGGCCTCGGTCGCCGCGAAAGCCAGGGCGCCGCCGATGAGGGCGATGCGCAGCGCCCGTTCGCGCTGTCCCGCGCCGATGTTGGTGCCCACCAGCGCCACCATCGGCGCGCCGAGGCCGAAGACGATGGGGATGAGCAGGTATTCGAGCCGCGCGCCGGTGCCGTAGCCGGCGACCGCATCGGGCCCGCCATGGGTGCCGACGAGGGCGGTGGTGAGCGCCACCGTGGCCGTGGTCTGCAGCGTGCTCAGCGCGCCGACGCCGCCGACGCGCAGGATGTCGACGAACAAGGCGCGCTGCAGCGGCACCCGGCGCAGCTTGACGACGCAGCGCCCCGAGAGCAGGTAGGCGCCGAGCCAGACGATCATCAAGGCCGTGGTCGCAAGCACGGCGAGGCCACCGCCGGCGATGCCCAGGGCCGGAATCGGGCCCCAGCCGAAGATCAGCAGCGGCGACAAGGGAATCAGCGCGACGACGCCGATGCAGATCGCGAGCGAGGGCACGAGCATGTTGCCGGTGCCGCGGATGACGCTGGCCAGCGCGTTCATCAACCACACCAGCACGACGCCGGAGAAGACCACGTTCGAGTAGCTGAGCGCGGCTTCGAGCGACGCCCCACGCCCGCCCATCGCGGCGTAGATCGGCCGGCCGAAGACGAGGAACAGCAGCATCGACACGAGGCCGAGCGCGAGGTTGACGAGGATGGCGTGCAGCACCAGCGCATCGGCATCGGCGCGGCGCCCGGCGCCGAGCGCGCGCGCCACCGCCGACGAGATGCCGCCGCCGACGGCGCCGGCCGAGAGCATCGACATCATCATGAAGCCGGGGAACACGAGCGCCATGCCGGCGAGCGCGTCGGTGCCCAGGCGCGAGACCCACCAGGTCTCGATGAGCCCGGTCGAGGCCTGCGCCGTCATCACGAGGATGTTGGGCCAGGCCATCGCGAGCAGGGTGGGCACGATGGCGCCTTGCAGCAGGCGCCGCGTGCGCGCGTTCATCGCGGGCGGCGTCGCGGCAGCCGGTTCCGCGGCGGCGGCCTGCGGCAGGCCGGCGGCGACGGCGCTCAAGGCGCCACCCCGGCGAGCAACGGCCCGACGCTCGCGACCGCCTTGGCGCCCTTGCCGCGCACGATGGCGAAGTCGGGCGCCGCGAGTTCGCGTCCGCTGCGGCGGTCCACCAGCACCGGCTCGGCGAGGGCGCCGCTTGCGCGCTCGACGATGCGCGTGCCTTCGGCGCCGACCCCGAAATGGCGATGGCCGAAATCGAGCAGCGCGAGCAGCACGGTGCGGAAGTCGCGTCCGCGCTCGGTGAGCAGGTATTCGTCGCGCGGCGGGCGTTCGCTGTAGCGCCGGCGCTCGAGCAGGCCGGCCTCGACGAGCCCGGCCAGGCGCCGGGTGAGCATGTTCGGCGCGATGCCCAGGCTTTGCTGGAATTCGTCGAAGCGCGTCTTGCCGGCGAAGGCGTCGCGCAGGATCAGGATGCTCCACCACTCGCCCACCTGCTCGAGGCAGCGGGCGATCGGGCAGGGCATGTCGGCGAAGCTCTTGCGTTGCATGGGGCGGAGTCTAAACGAGTAACTTGCATGATGCAAGTTACTCGCTGCGACAACGCTGCTGAGGGCGCGGCGTGTGCGCCGCAGCCCGAAGCGGGTTCGTTTCGCCGCAGGCGGCTCAGCGCGAGGCCGGCCGCCGCTCCACGTCGGGCAACAGGGCCGCGCAGATACCGAGCAGCGGCAGGTAGGCGCAGAGGCGGTACACGGTGTCGATGCCGGAATGGTCGGCGAGCAGCCCCAGCAGCGCGGCGCCGAGGCCGCCCATGCCGAAGGCGAAGCCGAAGAACAACCCCGAGACCATGCCCACCCTGCCCGGGATCAGCTCCTGGGCGTAGACCAGGATGGCCGAGAAGGCCGATGACAGCACGAAGCCGATGAGGATCGTCAGCGCCGTGGTCCAGAACAGGTCGGCATGGGGCAGCAGCAGCGCGAAGGGCGCGACGCCGAGGATCGAGGCCCAGATCACCGGCTTGCGGCCGATGCGGTCGCCCACCGGGCCGCCGATCAAGGTGCCCAGCGCCGAAGCGAACAGGAAGGCGAACAGGTGCAGCTGCGCGCTCTGCACGGAGAGCGCGAACTTCTCGATCAGGTAGAAGGTGTAGAAGCTGCTGAGGCTGGCGATGTAGAAGTACTTCGAGAAGATCAGCACCAGCAGCACCGCGATCGCGCCGACCACGGTCTTGCGCGGCAGAGCTGGCGCCGGCGCCTTGCGGGCGGCGCGCGCGGCGGCGGCGAGCTGGTGGCGTGCATACCAGCGGCTGACCTGGACCAGCAGCGTGATGCCCAGCAACGCCGCCAGTGCGAACCAGGCCACGCTGCGCTGGCCGAAAGGCGCGATCACCGCCGCCGCGAGCAGCGGCCCGAGCGCGGTGCCGGTGTTGCCGCCGACCTGGAACAGCGATTGCGCCAGGCCGTGCTGCCCGCCCGAGGCCATGCGCGCGACGCGCGAGGATTCGGGGTGGAACACCGCCGAGCCGGCGCCCACCAGCGCCGAGGCGGCAAGCACGAAGGCGTAGCTCGGCGCGAAGGCCAGCACCAACAACCCGGTGAGCGTGAAGCTCATGCCGATCGGCAGCGAATACGGCACCGGCCGGCGGTCGGTGTACAGCCCCACCAGCGGCTGGAACAGCGAGGCCGTGAGCTGGTAGGTGAGGGTGATGAGGCCGATCTGGCCGAAGCTCAAGGAAAAGCTGCCCTTGAGGATCGGGTAGATCGCGATGATCAGCGACTGCATCATGTCGTTGATCAGGTGCGAGGCGCTGATCGCCCCGAGCACGCGAAACGCCGTGCCCGGCGCCTCGGTGGCCGCCGGCAAGGCGAGGCTGGGTGAGCGGACGGATGACATGGCGGGGCTGACGCTGGGGCTAGGCGGAATCCAGCATCTTAGGGGCGCGGCCCTGGCTTGGCTGCGCCGGGGCCATGGCCGGGCGACCCCGGCTGCGACCGGCGTCTGGTGCCGAGTGCCGAACGCTTAGAGGCTGGCCGTGATGCCACCGTCGATGTAGAGGATGTGGCCGTTGACGAAGCTGGCCGCGTCCGAGGCCAGGAAGATCGCGGCGCCGCCGAGTTCCTCGACATCGCCCCAGCGCCCCGCCGGCGTGCGGTTGGCGAGCCAGGCGCTGAAGGCTTCGTCGGCCACCAGGGCCTGCGTGAGCTCGGTCTTGAAGTAGCCCGGTGCGAGGCCGTTGACCTGGATGCCGTGGCGCCCGAGGTCGGTGGCCATGCCCTTGGTGAGCATCTTCACCGCGCCCTTGGTGGCGGTGTAGGGCGCGATGTTCGGGCGCGCGAGTTCGCTCTGCACCGAGCAGACGTTGATGATGCGGCCGCGCCCGCGCGCCATCATGCGCTGCGCCACGGCGCGGCCGACGAAGAACACGCTGTCGATGTTGGTGGCCGAGAGCCGGCGCCAGGCCTCGGTCGGGAATTCGGCGAAAGGCGCGCGCTGCTGGATGCCGGCGTTGTTGACGAGGATGTCGATCGGCCCGATGTCGCTTTCGATGGCCGCGACGGCGGCGTCGACCGCGTCCGGGTCGGTCACGTCGAAGGCGGCGCTGCGCACGTCGTATCCGCGCGCCTCGAGCGCAGCGCGCGCGCGTTCGAGCTTGGCCGTGTCGCGGCCGTTGAGGATGAGGCGGGCCCCGGCCGAGCCCAGCGCTGCCGCGAGCGCGAAGCCGATGCCCTGGCTCGACCCGGTGACGAGCGCGGTGCGGCCGCTGAGATCGAAGAGGCGCAGGCCGGGCGGGGAGGCGGTGTTCATCCGAGAAACGTTACCGGTATCTCCTGCCGGCGTCAATCGGGGAAGCTGCCAGCCTGGCATTCAACCGGATTGACTGATCGACCCTTTTGCCAGGAGAATCAGTTACCGGTATCACATCGATTCCCGCGAACCCAAGGACCTGCCCCATGCGTCTGCGCTGCATGTGCCTCGTGATCCACGCCCCCGGCGATCTGCGCCTGGACGAACAGGACGCCGGAGAGATCGGCCCCGGCCAGGTGCTCGTGAAGGTCGCCATGGGCGGCATCTGCGGCTCGGACCTGCACTACTTCCGCCACGGCGGCTTCGGCACCGTGCGCATCCAGGAGCCGATGGTGCTGGGCCACGAGGTGGCGGGCACGGTCGCGGCAGTCGCGCCCGACGTGACGAGCGTGAAGGTCGGCGACCGCGTCGCGGTGAATCCGAGCCGGCCCTGCGGCGCCTGCCGCTATTGCCTCGAGGGCTTGCCCAACCACTGCCTGGACATGCGCTTCTACGGCAGCGCGATGCGCATGCCGCACATCCAGGGGGCGTTTCGCGACACCCTGCTGTGCAACGCCTCGCAATGCGTCGCGGTGGCCGACGGCATCCCGCTTTCGCTCGCGGCGCTGGCCGAGCCCTTCTCGGTCGGGCTGCACGCGGTCTCGCGCGCCGGCTCGCTGCTGGGCAAGCGCGTGCTGGTCTCGGGCTGCGGCCCGATCGGGGCGCTCGCCGCCGCCGCGGCCAAGGTCCACGGTGCGGCCGAGGTGGTCGCGGTGGACGTGGTCGACGAGCCGCTGGCGGTGGCGCGCGCGCTCGGCGCGAGCGCGACGATCAACGTCGCCACCGACCCCGGCTGGGTCCAGCGCCACGCCGCCGACAAGGGCACGTTCGACGTGATGATCGAATGCTCGGGCAACGAGCGCGCCCTGCGCGACGGGCTCGAGACGATGCGCCCGCGCGGCGTCGTCGTGCAGCTCGGGCTGGGGGGCGACGTTTCGCTGCCGCAGAACCTCGTCGTCGCCAAGGAGTTGTCGATCTGCGGCTCGTTCCGCTTCCACGCCGAGTTCGCGCTCGCGGTGAAGCTCATCAACGAAGGCCGGGTCGACCTCGCGCCGGTCGTCACGTGCTCGTTCCCGATGCGCGAGGCGCAGGCGGCGTTCGAGCTGGCGGGGGACCGGCGGCGGGCGATGAAGGTGTTGATCGACTTCGCCGCCGCGGCCTGAGCGCCGGGCGCCGCGGCGCAACGGCGCGTCACGCGGCCACCGCGCCCGGCACCCGGCGCCGCCCGCCTCACCCGCGCGGCGGCGCGAACGAATCGGCCTGGTTGAAGCGCCTCAGCACGTTGCCGGTGATGCGCGCCACGTTGTTGTCGTAGCCGTTGTGCGACAGGCTGCCGCACCAGGCGATCGAGCCGGTCGAGAACACCGCGCCGCCGGCGGGGGTCTCGAAGAACGCGAGGTCGGCGCGCACCCATTCGTGTTCGCTGCCGCGCAGGTTCGGCGGCACGACGCCGAACTCCTCGTTGACGAGCTGGATCAGGTCGGTGTGGCCTTCGCTCGAGGCGAGCTTCAAGGTGTTCAGCGGCGTGCCGAGCTTGAATTCGACGCGGTCGAGCTCGAGCCCCGCGGCGCCGCCGCCGACGAGGCCGAAGTTGCCGATGAGCTCGTCGCCGACGCCTTCGAAGATGAAGGCGGCGCGCGGGTCGTGGCTGTCGGGCTGGCGCCGGTAGTAGGAGCAGACGTCGAAGCCCTGGGCCGTGAAGCCCACGCCGAGAATCTTGTTCGGATTGCGGCCGATGCGGCGCCAGAGCCCGCCGAACTCGCCGCTGAAGCTGTGGTGGTACTCGCCGGGCTCGGCCATCCAGGTGCGGATGCCGTCTTCGGCGCGGCGCAGCTCCACCACGTTGGGCAGCTCGCCGTGGTAGGCGATGCGCCAGTACCAGCCGTTGGCGCCCAGGTACATCAGGCGCCCGCCCTTGTCGAGCCAGCCCTGCATCGCGTTCCACATCGCCGTGCTGTGGTATTCCGGATGGGTGCCGGTGAGGACGACGCGGTAGGGCGCGAGCGCCTCGGCGCCGTCGCGGTGCAGGTCTTCGTCGGTGATGACGTCGTAGTCGACGCGCTCGTGTTCGAGCCAGTCGAACAGCTGGGTGTCGGCGTTGTACTGCCACAAGCCCGAGCCGTGGCCCCCCAGCCAGTTGTGGTGCTTGGGCCGCATGTTCAGGATCGGCCGCAGCCCGCTGCTGATCGAGACCCCGCTGTCGTCCGAATGCACGTCATAGAGCGACAAGCCGAGTTCGCGGTGATCGTGCAGCCACACGTCCGAAGGCGAATAGTTGAGCAGGCGGCCGATCACCATCTCGGCGGCATCGGCGTGCAGGTGTTCGCGGCTGTTCGCGTAGGCGAGGTAGGACGCCGTCGGGGCGAGGAACACCACCGAGGGCCGGCCGCTGCGCCCGGCGGTGCCGCGCGGCGGGCGCACGAAGAAGGGGATGAAGTCTTCCCACACCGCGACCTCGGCGCGCGCCGCTTCGTCGGGCGGCTCGACCCAGACCCGCAGCGCCCAGGGCGCGCTGCGCGTGCCCTTGGGAATGGTCAGACGCAGGCTGGTCTCCCAGCCGCAGTCGTAGAGATCGTCTTCGTGGAAGTGGATCGCGCCGTAGTGATCCGGGCGCAGCTTCCAGTCATGGTGCTCGCCGGTCCAGTTCCAGCCCTTCATCGCCCGCGTCGGCAGCTGGTGCAGGCGGCCATTCAGGCCGAGCGGTCCGGCGTCGACGACCTCGGTGCCGGTCATGCACAGCGAGAAGTCCCAGCGCCCGATCACATGCTGGGCCACGACCGGCGCGAGCGGGCGCAGCAGGCAGGAATCGAGGGCACGCGCATCGAGCGCGTGGTCGAGCAGCAGCGGGCTGTCGATCTTGCCGTTGAAGTGCACGTCCACGCGCGGCTGGCCGCGCAGGCTCTGGCCCGGCATCGCGCGCCCGGCCATCAGCAGGTCGCCGCGGTGGCCGATGGCGCCGAGCCGGCCCGGCGTCACGGCGCTCGCGTCGTGGCGCAGCACGGCCACCGCCTGCACCGGTGCCTGCACCAGGCGCAGCTCGCCGGCCTGCGGGTCCAGCGCGAGCATCACCTTGAGCCAGTAGCCGGCCGCCACCGCGACCTCGCTGCGCACCTGCAGCGTGGTCGTCCCGTCGCTCGCCGAGCCGCACAAATGGCCTTCGGCGTCGAGTTCGAGGCGAAAGCCGCGCCCATCTTCCGCGTCTTCCCAGGAGGCGATCGTCTGCGGCCCCCAGTGCGGCGTCGTCGGGCAGACCACGGCGAAGAAGCTGAAGCCCTCGAGGTGCTTCCAGGCGTCGCGCGTGGGCACGCCGAGCCAGGAGCCGCCGTCGGTGGCCTGGCGCCGGCCCGGGTGCAGGCCTTCGAGGGCGGGCAGCGCAAGGCGCTCGAAGCGCACGCCAGGGCCTTGCGGATTGCAGTCGCCGTGGATGACGCGAACGAGTTCGGCGCGGTACGGCAGATCCATCTCGCTCGACACCATGAAGCTCATGGTTTCGCCGGGGGCGATGCTCAGCTTGTCGGAATAGCCGGTGATCTTCAGCATGATGCGGGCAGTCGAAAGGGTGAGGTGGGGTCAGTCGTCCAGCGCCTGGCCGGTGAGGGCGAGCCAGCGCCGCTTGAAGACGAACCACTCGGCTTCCTCGCGGCTCGCGAAGCGCGTGTCCCAGTGCACGATCAGCGGGCGCCGCCGGTCGGCTTCGATTTCCACCAGCACGTACTCGGCGAACGCGCGCGTGCACAGCAAGGCCAGGCGCGGCTTGCTCATGCGCAAGGTGTTGAGCACGCGCTGCAGGTTCGGGCTGTGCGGGCCGATGGGTTGGGCGCGAAATTCGGCGACGACCTGGCGGTCGGTCTCGGGGTCGATGCGGTAGGCCATGGCAACTCCGGCAAGGGGTTTGGATGTCAGGGGCGCAGGGACGCGGCCGGCGCCGCCGCGGGCAGCGCCAGTCCGAGCAGGGCCGGGACTTCGGCGAGCGAGGCCAGCGCGTGGTCGGCCAGGTCGATCCAGTTTTGCCAGCCGGGCTCGACCGTGTAGAGGGCGGTGCGCAACCCGGCCGCGCGCGCCGAGGCGAGGCCGCTCGCGCTGTCTTCGACCGCCAGGCAGCGGCGCGTGTCCAGCCCCAGCGTGGCGCAGGCCAACCGATAGGGCGCGGCGGCGGGCTTGGGCTCGCTCACGTCGTCGAGCGTGACGATGCAGGCCATCGCGCCGGCGATGCCGAGCTGGCGCAGGTTGGCCATCACGGTGGCCCGGTTCGAATTCGAGACCGCGCATTGGGCGATGCCGGCGGCGTCCAGCGCACGCACCACCGCAACCGCATGGGCCCGCGGCTGCAGGTCGGCCACGCGCTCGAGATAGGCCTGCGAGACCGCGGCATAGAACGCGGCCTCGCCCTGCTTCGGGCCGCCGGGGAAGCGCGCGCCGATGCGGCGCCAGACTTCGGTGATCGAGACGCCGACGAACGGCGTGGTGCCGAAATCGGCGATCGAGACGCCCTGCGCGGCGCAGACCGCGAGCAGGGCGCGCAGGTGCAGCGGTTCGCTGTCGACGAGGGTGCCGTCGACGTCCCAGGCCACGGCCGCAAGCGGCGTCGCCATCGCCCGGACTGGCGCGTTCACGGCCGGCTCGCTACGGCAAACCAGGGGCGCAGCGTCTCGTACAGGCTGCGGTATTCGGCGTAGGCGCGATCGCAGGCCGGGGCATTGGCCGCAATCGGCTCGACCTGGCCCGATTCGCGCACATAGGCTGAGACGCCTTGCCAGTCGCGCGCCAGGCCCGTGCCCATGGCCGCGAGCCAGGCCGCGCCGAGGCAGGAGCCGGGGTGGCCTTCGAGGCGCGCGATCGGCTGCTGCAGCACGTCGGCGATGATCTGCAGCCACACGTCGCTGGCGGCGCCGCCGTCCGAGGCCAGCATGCGCGTCGGCTTCATGCCCATCTCGGCGAAGACGTCGAAGTGATGGCGCACGCCGAAGGCCACGCCTTCGAGCAGCGAGCGCCAGACATGGCCCAGGCCGTGGCTCAGCGACAGCCCGGTGAAGGTGCCGCGCGCCGCAGGGTCGTGGATCGGCGTCTTCTCGCCCAGGAAGTACGGCAGCGCGCGCACGCCCTCGCTGCCCGGGGCCACGGCCGCCGCCAATGCATCCAGGCTTGCGTGGCGGCTGCGCTGGCCGCTCTGGTCGGCACCCCGGCCAAAGTTCGCCGCGAACCAGTTCAGCAGCGAGCCCGAGCAGGCCATGCAGCCGTTGGGCAGGTACAGGCCGGGCACGAGGTGGTAGTCGAGGAACAGGCGCGCGTCGGGGGCGGCGCGGTCGCTGGACATCAGCACGTCGCCCGAGCCGCCGAGCTTGACCAGCGCGTCGCCCGGCTTGGCGATGCCGGCGGCGAAGGCCGAGGCGACGAGGTCGGCGGCGCCGGCCACGACCGGCGTGCCGGCGAGCAGGCCGGTGGCCGCGGCGGCCTCGGCGCTGACCGTGCCGACGACCTCGTGGCTCGCCGCCAGCCGCGGCAACTGCTCGGCACGCAGATGGGCGAGGGCGACCAGGCCGGGGTCGATGCGGTGCCGCGCGAGTTCGATGAAGCCGGCTTCGAGGGCCCAGTTGTGCTCGATGCGCCGGGCGCCCGTGAGGCGCCAGCCGATGTAGTCGTAGGAGCCGAAGACGGTGGCGATGCGCGGGAACAGCTGCGGCTCGTGGCGTTCGATCCAGCGCAGCTTGGCCGCGACCAATTGCTGGTTGATGCCGTTGC
This sequence comes from Burkholderiales bacterium, assembly GCA_028868875.1. GTDB lineage: Bacteria > Pseudomonadota > Gammaproteobacteria > Burkholderiales > Burkholderiaceae_C > Rubrivivax. Next base: position 20,555 of record JAGWTS010000041.1, read on the forward strand.
CCGTGTGGCGCACGAATTCGCCGGCGTCGCGTTCGGCGCGCAGCTCGGCCACTTCCTCGCCGCAGCGGCCGTCGCTTTGCTGGATGCTGTTGCGCAGCAGCTCGCCGTCGCCGTCGAGCAGCACGACGGCGGGCAGCATGCCGGCCACCCCCACCGCCTTCACCTGCGCCGCGTCGATGCCGGCGCCGGCCAGCAGTTCGGGCACGAGGGAGCAGACGTTCTCCCACCACTGGCGCGGGTTCTCTTCGGCCCAGCCCGGATGCGGGTGGTGCAGCGTCACCGGGCGCGAGGCCAGCGCCCGGGTGGCGCCGGACAGGTCGATCAGGATGCCGATCGTCGACGTCGTGCCGATGTCCAGACCGAGTACACAGCTCATGTCGATCTCTCTTTGCTGACTTTACCGACGGATCAGCGCAGCGTGTTGACGTGGTCCATGAAGCGCCTGGCGCGCTCGCCGTCGACGCGGTTCCAGGTGTCGCCGTCGACCTTGAAATGGGTGCCCACGATGCAGCCGTCGGCATGTTCGAGGATGCCCTTGACGCTGTCGATGTTGACGCCGGTGTTGGCGAACACCGGCACCTTGCCGCCCACCGCCTGCGCCACCTTGCGCAGGTCCGAGGCGTCGGCCCCCTGGCCGGTGAGCGGGCCCGAGACCAGGATCGCGTCGGCCAGCGACGAGAACACCGCGCTGCGCGCGCGCATCTCGATCGGCCGCTTGTCCAGCGTGTCGGCGAACTCGGCGTTGATGTTGAACAGCAGCTTCAGGTTCTGGTTGTGCAGGTTGCGGCGCAGGCGCAGCGCGGCGGCGCAATCGGGTTCCCACATGCCCATGTCCGAGGCGAAGAGCCCGGTGAAGATCTCGCGTGCGAACGAGGCGCCGGTGGCGGTGGCGATGGCGACGCTGCCCGCCGGGTCCCAGAGCCAGTTGACGCCGAAGGGCAGCTTGATCTCCGGCTTGCACGAGGCCACCACCGCGGTCATCGCGGCGATGCCTTCGGCCGGCGCCTTGAGCTGGTAGGGGCGGTCGTTCTCGTTACCGAACATCACCGCGTCGACGCCGGCGGCCTGCAGGGCCGCGATGTCGGCCTGGGCGCCGTCGATGAGCTTGGCCATGCCGCCGTCGGCGTCGTACAGCGGCGTCCCCGGGAGGGCGCCGATGTGGACCATGCCGACGATGACCTTCTTCTTGCTGCCGAAAAAATCGAAAACCATGTTGTGCCTCACTTGTGCATCTCGAACGATTGCCGGGACGATTCCCGGCGGAACGGCGAAGGGGGCGGCTGCAGCGCCGCGGTGTCTCAAGCCACCATGACCTGCACCCCTGCCTTCTTCAGGATCTTCTTCAGCGCCGGCGGCGGCGGCGCGTCGCTGACGAGCAATGCGACCTGATCCAGCCGGCACACGCGGGCCACCGCCTTGTGGCCGAACTTGCTCGCGTCGCAGAGAACGACGACGCGTTCGCTGCGTTCGATGTAGGCGCGCTTGACCTCGCAGTCGTCCCACGAGTAGTCGAAGCAGCCGTCGGCGCCGACGCCCGAGACGCCGAGAAAGCATTGGTGGAACCAATGGTTGCGCACCTGGTCGACGGCGCTCGCTCCGCACACCGACATCTCGCGCGGACGCACCGCGCCGCCCGGGATGACGACCTCGCTGCCGGCCGCGGCGAGCAGCGAGGCCGCGCGCAAATGGTTGGTGAACACGCGCAGGCCGGCGCTGCCGGCGACCTCGCGCGCCAGCGCCAGCACCGTGC
>JAGWTS010000042.1 GCA_028868875.1 Burkholderiales bacterium
CACCGCACTCGGGACAGCTTCGATAACGGTTCTGTGGGTTCGACACGAAACCATCACGCGTCAACGACGCGCCGGACTTGTTCGCACATGGGCCTTCTATCGGCATTTCGCGTGCTCGAATTGAGCGAAAGCTCACGCTCGGGCACGCCGGACGCACCGAGCTGGAACCGAAAATCAGCCATGGCCCGCCCGCGCTGCCTGCTCGCCTTCACGATTGCCGCCGTCCTCGCGCTCGGGGGGGGCCGTGTCGGTGCCTTGCGCGCAGCACCGGCGTCGGCCACGCCGCAAGCCTTCTCGCTGCGCGTGCTCGAAGTCATCAACGCGCGGCGCGAGCGCCTCGGTCTGGGTCGGCTCGATCCGGACTCCAGGCTCGAGCGAATCGCCGACGACCACAACCGTGAAATGGCCGCCGCCGGCCGCCTCAGCCACGCCGGGTTCGACGAACGATTCGGCCGCACGACGAGCCTTCTGTGCGTCGAAGATCTGGCGGCCGGTTTCGCGGACGCCAGCACGCTGGTGCAGGCCTGGACGGAATCGCCGGCGCACCGACGCAACCTCGACGAGCCCCGTCTGCAGCGCGCCGGCGTCGCCTTCTTCGAAGGCTATGTGACCTACTTCGCCTGTGAATGACGCCGCGCTGTGGCCTAATCGCGGGTTCTTTTCAAACTACGGAGCCAGCCTCATGGGCAACAAGATCAAGACCGAAGCCGACCGCAAGGCCACGCCGCTCGCCCCCCCGCCCGCCGGCGTTGCCTACACGGTGGCACGCGGCCAGAAGATCAGCCTCGAGCGCGGATCGCACACCCGCAGCAAGAAGAACCCGGGCAAGCGGCCGCACAAGGGCGGCTGATCGGGAGGCCGGGCGAGCGCGCCCGGGCTTTCCCCTCCATTCATGCTCAGAATCACCGAGCTGCGCCTGCCGCTGGAGCATGAGCCGGCGGCGCTGCGCGCAGCGATCGTCGCTCGCCTGGGCATTGCCGACGCCGAGTTGCGCGGCTTCACGGTCTTCCGTCGCAGCTGGGACGCGCGCCGCAAGTCGGCGATCGTCCTCATCTACACCGTCGACTGCGAGGTCGCCGACGAGGCCGGCCTGCTCGCGCGCCACGCCGGCGACGCCCATCTGCGTCCCAGCCCCGACACGCGCTATCGCCTCGTGGCGCAGGCGCCGGCCGGCTTTCGCGCTGGCGGCCGGCCGCGGCCGGTGGTCATCGGCTTCGGCCCCTGCGGCATCTTCGCCGCGCTGGTGCTGGCGCAGATGGGGCTGGCGCCGCTCGTGCTGGAGCGCGGCAAGGCCGTGCGCGAACGCACCCAGGACACCTGGGGCCTGTGGCGGCGCGGCGTGCTCGACCCCGAATCGAACGTCCAGTTCGGCGAAGGCGGCGCCGGCACCTTCTCCGACGGCAAGCTCTGGAGCCAGATCAGCGATCCGCGCCATCTCACGCGCAAGGTGCTCGACGAGTTCGTCAAGGCCGGCGCCCCGGAGGAGATCCTCTACGTCGCCAAGCCGCACATCGGCACCTTCCGCCTCGTCGGCATGGTCGAGAAGATGCGCGCCGAAATCGAGGCCCTGGGCGGCGAGCTGCGTTTTCGCAGCCGCGTCGCCGACTTGCGCATCGAAGGCGGGCGCCTGCGCGGCCTCGTCCTCGACGGCGGCGAGCAGCTCGATTGCGAACACGCCGTGCTCGCGGTCGGCCACAGCGCGCGCGATGCCTTCGAGATGCTGCACCGGCGCGGCGTGCAGATGGTGGCCAAGCCGTTCTCGGTCGGATTCCGGATCGAGCACCCGCAAAGCCTGATCGACCGCGCCCGCTTCGGCCCGAGCGCCGGCCACCCGGTCCTGGGTGCGGCCGACTACAAGCTCGTGCACCATGCCCGCAACGGGCGCTCGGTCTACAGCTTCTGCATGTGCCCGGGCGGCACCGTGGTGGCGGCGACTTCGGAGGCCGGGCGCGTCGTGACCAACGGCATGAGCCAGTATTCGCGCAACGAGCGCAATGCCAACGCCGGCATCGTCGTCGGCGTCGATCCGCAAGACTACCGCCAGGACCGCGGCGCCGACGGACCGGTCTCGCCGCTGGACGGCGTCGCGTTCCAGCGCCACTGGGAGTCGCGCGCCTTCCGGCTCGGCGGCGAGAACTACGAGGCGCCGGGCGAGCTCGTCGGCGACTTCGTCAAGGGGCGCCACGGCAAGGCCCTTGCGCGCGAATTCGGCACCGTCCTGCCTTCGTACCGGCCCGGAGTCCACCTCACCGACCTCGCCGAACCCGGCCAGCCCAGCCTGCCCGATGCGGCGCTCGAAGCGATGCGCGAAGCCCTGCCCGCCTTCGAGCGCCAGATTCCCGGCTTCGCGATGGCCGACGCGGTGCTCACCGGGGTCGAGACCCGCACTTCTTCGCCGCTGCGCATTCCGCGCGGCAAGGACTTTCAAAGCCTGAACCTGCCCGGCCTGTATCCGGCCGGCGAAGGCGCGGGCTATGCCGGCGGCATCATGTCCGCCGGAGTGGACGGCATCGAGGTCGCCGAGGCCCTGGGCCGGGCTATGCTGCAGCCGCAGCCCTGAACGCCCACCACTCGAGCAGGCCCGCCGCAGCGGCGCGGCCCTGGGCAAGACAGCCGTTCAGCAGGTAGCCCCCGGTGGGCGCTTCCCAGTCGAGCATCTCGCCGGCGCAGAACACGCCGGGCAGCGCGCGCAGCATGAAGCGCTCGTCGAGTGCTTCGAAGCGCAGCCCGCCGGCGCTGCTGATGGCTTCGGCCAGCGGGCGCGGGGCATCCAGTTCCAGCGCCAGGGACTTGAGCGCGGCGGCGAGTTCGCGCCCATCGTGCATGCGCTCGTTGCCCAGCAACTCATGCAGCAAGGCGAACTTCAGCCCCTGGATGCCAAGGCGGCTCTTCAGGTGCGTGGCGAGGCTGCGCGGGCCGCGCGGACGCGTCGTCTCGGCAAGCACCTGCGCGGGGCTGCGGTCGGGCAGCAGGTCGAGCCGGATCGTGGCCCTGCCCTCGCTCGCGATGGACTCGCGCAGGCGCGCCGAGAAGGCATAGATCAGGCTGCCCTCGACCCCGGTTTCGGTGAGGACGAATTCGCCCTGGCGCTTTTCGCGCTGGCCGGCGCGGTCGGTGAATTCGACCGCGACCGGCTTGACCGGCTGGCCGGCGAAACGGCGGCGCAGGTACTCGCTCCAGCCGCGCCGGCCGTCGGCACCGGCCGCGCGGTCGAAACCGCAATTGGCCGGCGCGAGCGGCGCGACCTCGGCACCGCGCGCCTCGAGCCAGGGCACCCAGGCGCCATCCGAGCCGAGCCGCGGCCAGCTCGCGCCACCCAGGGCGAGCACGATCGCATCGAAGCGCCGCTCGACCGTCCCGCCCGGCGTCGCAAAGCGCAACGCAGTGCCGGCTGCATCCCAGCCGGTCCAGCGATGGCGCGTGTGCAGCCGCACCCCGGCCGCGGCGAGGCGCCGCAGCCAGGCGCGCAGCAGCGGCGAGGCCTTCATCTCGCGCGGAAACACCCGGCCCGAGCTGCCGACGAAGGTTTCGATGCTCAGCCCCTGGGCCCATTCGCGCAGGGCCTGGGGCGCAAAGCGGCGCAGCGCCGGCTCCAGGTCCGGGCGGCGCGCGCCGTAGCGGCCGAGAAAGGCTTCGAAATCTTCCGAGTGGGTGAGATTGAGCCCGCCACGGCCGGCGAGCAGGAACTTGCGCGCGGGCGAGGCCATGGACTCGAAGATCTCGACTCCGGCTCCCGCATCGGCCAGCACTTCTGCGGCCATCAATCCGGCCGGACCGGCGCCGACGACGGCCACTTGTGGCGCCTGGGCGTGGTCGGCCGAGGCCGGCGAAGAGGGAGAAACGCGGGTGGATGGAGACAAGGGGCGCAGTCGGCGTAAGGCGGGGCGCCGAATGTAGCGCAGCCTGCGCTGTTCCATGCTGGAACAGGTTGATGCGGCAATGCCGCGCACATTGCTTCAAGCTGGCAATAGCACCGGCGCACTTGACCGCCGTCAAACCCGGACCGCCGGCGCTTTCTAGCATCGAGCCGAAACGGACCTCAAACCCAAGGAGTATTTCGATGTCTACGATTCGATGCGCCACCCTTGCTGCCCTTGCAGCGCTGCTCGCCGCCGCACCCGCCTTTGCCGCGGGCAACGACGATGCGATGGCGGCACTCGCCGCGAAAAGCGGCTGCCGCACCTGCCACGCCATCGAGCCCGGCGCCAAGGGCCCGGACGGCCTGCCGCCCGTCGGCCCGCCCTGGCGCGACGTGGCCGCCAAGTACCGGGGCCAGGCCGATGCGGTGAACACCCTCACCCTGACCGTGATGCGCGGCTCAAACCCCTACGAGAGCCACTGGAAGGGCAAGGTCAGCGGACTCGCGATGCCGCCCAACGCGGTCGCCATCACCGAGCCCGATGCGCGCAAGCTGGTGAGCTGGATTCTCGCCCTCGAGCCGGCGAAGAAGTAGCGGCCGCTGGCGCGGCTAATTCGGGTAGAGCCCGCGCACCTGGCCGAAGAGCCGGGTCAGGCCGAACAGCAGGTTCACCGCGGGCGTGGGCACTCCCACGCGCAGGCCGAGTTCATGGACAACGCCAACGATGGCGTCGAGCTCGATCGGGCGCCCCGCCGCCACGTCCTGCAGCATCGAAGGCCGCAAGGCGCCGAGCTTGGCGGTGACGCGGTGGCGGTCTTCCGGCGTGCTGTCGATCGGGCAGCCGATACGCGCGCCGATGGCCGAGGCCTCGAGCATGGCCCGGGTGCAGAACTCGCGCAGCAGCGGATCGGCGAGCACCCGGTCCCCGGTCGCGCCGGTGAGGGCACTGATCGGGTTGATCGTCATGTTGCCCCAGAGCTTGTACCAGATGTCGCCGCGCACGTGGGCCGAGCGGCTGACCTCGAAGCCGGCATGGGCGAGCAGCGCCGCGATCGCCTCGACCCGCTCGCTCATGCCGCCCGCGGGTTCGCCGATGATCAGGCCCTGCCCCATACCGTGCTCGACGAGGCCGGGCTCGGCGCTGGCCGCGCTGGCGTGAACCACGCAGCCGACGACGCGGCGCAGCTCGATGGCCGCGGCGATGCGACCGCCGGGGTCGACGCTTTCGAGCGGCGGGCCGTTCTCGGCGAACCACCAGGGCACGCCGTTCATCGCCGGCAGCACGACCGTCTGCGCGCCGAGCAGCGGGGCGATGGACGCAGCCACCGCCGCCAGCGCCGGCGCCTTGACGGCGATGACGACGAGGTCCTGCGGCCCCAGTTCCTCGGCCCGTTCGGCCGCCCGCGCCGGGTGCTGAAACAAGCTGCCGCTGCTGCGCAGACGCCAGCCCTGTTCGCGCAAGGCCTGGAGCGTGGCGCCGCGCGCGATGGCGCTGACTTCGGCCCGCCCCGCGAGCGCCAGCCGGGTGCCGATGAATCCGCCGATGGCGCCGGCACCGATGATGCAAACCTTCATGAAGCGATCTCTCCCGTGGCCCTTCGAGCGGCCGTGCGGGCGCTAGTGTCGCCGCAAAGCGAGGCGGGCCCGATCCGGCCCGATGCCACGCTGTCGCGCAAGCGCGGACGTCGGGACGCTTTGCCTCGATTCGCGCAAAGCAACGCATTTGAATTATTTAATATTCAATTGCGCCGACCCGAATCCAAAAATTTGAATATCGATCACTTGCTCATTCAATTATCAAGTCAGTCCTGATAATCAAACCGGGACAAATCAGCACGATCCGGTCCCTTACCTTTTGCGACAACTCTGTTCACTCAAGCACAGCGCCCGCTGCGCCGACAACCGATTCAAATCCGAAATAGAAGTGGCGGCCCTCCATGAATTGCGTCGAATCCAGACCCCTCGATGTCCTCGTCGTCGACGATTCCTGCGCCCCGCGGCGCGCAGTCCGCGCCGTGCTCGAATCCCTGGGCCACCACACGCATGAGGCGGCGGACGCTGAATCGGCGCTCGCTTCGTTCGAGCGCCACCGCCCCGACCTCGTGCTGCTCGACGTGGAAATGCCCGGGAACGATGGCTATTGGGTGGCGCGCCAGATTCGCGCCAGCGAATTGGGTGGCTGGACGCCGATCATCTTTCTCTCCAGCCGAGCGGACGAACAGTCACTGTGGAGCGGCATCGAGGCCGGCGGCGACGATTACATTGCCAAGCCGGTGTCGGCACTCGTGCTCGCTGCCAAGCTCCACGCGATGCTGCGACTCGTGCGCATGCGCGAGCGGTTGCAGGACATGTCGGACAGGCTGCAGCGCGCGAACAGCCAGTTGCGCCAGCTGAGCAATACCGACACGCTGACCGGGCTGCTGAACCGGCGCGGGCTCGAGGAATCGATGCAGGCCGAGATCGCAGCCTGCCGCCGCGAAGCCCGGCCGCTGACCCTGCTCATCTGCGACATCGACCATTTCAAGCGCTACAACGACCGCCTCGGCCATCCGGCCGGCGACGCCTGCCTGAGCCACGTGGCCAACGTGCTGCGCACGGTCTGCCGGCGCCCGCGCGACCGCGCCGCGCGCCACGGCGGCGAGGAGTTCGCGATCGTCCTGCCCGACACCCCGCGCGCCGGGGCGATGACCTTCGCCCACGGCTTGCAGCGCATGCTCCAGGCCTCGGCCCTGCCGCACCCCGATTCGCCGGTCCACCCGCTGGTGACGATCTCGAGCGGTTTCGCCACCTGCATTCCGGACGCGGCGACGACGATCCATGACCTCATGCTGCGCGCCGACGAAGCGCTCTATGAGGCCAAGTCGCGCGGCCGCAACCGCTTCTGCGGCTTCGCGGCCGAAGCGGTCGCGTCAATCTCGTTCGTCGGCTGAATCTGCGGCCGTTGCGGCGCATGGCCGTTGCGCAGGCGCTGAGCGCCCGCGTCGGGGCGGCAAGCGTGGGGGCCCCGGTTCAGGCGATGCGTCCGAGCGGCAGCTCGCGAATTCGCTTGCCGCTGAGCGCGAACAACGCGTTGGCCAGTGCCGGCGCGATCGGCGGCGTGCCCGGTTCGCCGACGCCGCCGGGCGCGGCATTGCTCGCGACGATGTGGGTCTCGATCACCGGCATCGTCGCCATGCGCACGAGTTCGTAATCGGGGAAGTTGGCCTGCACGACGCGCCCCTTGGCGATCGTGACGCGGCCGTGCAGGGCCGCGCTCAGGCCGAAGACGATGCCGCCCTGCATCTGGGCCTCGACCGTGTCGGGGTTGACGACGATGCCGCAGTCGACGGCGCAGACGACGCGGTGCACGCGCGGCCAGCCGTCCACGAGCGACACCTCGACCACCTCGGCCACGATGCTGCCGAAGGATTCGTGCAGCGCAATGCCGCGCGCGCGCCCCGCGGGCAGCGGTTGGCCCCAGGCGGCCTTTGCGGCCGCGAGTTCGAGCACGGCGCGGTGGCGCGGCTTCTTGCCCAGCAGCGCGCGCCGGTAGTCGAACGGATCCTGGCCCGCGGCGTGCGCCAGTTCGTCCATGAAGCATTCGGTGAAGAACGCGTTGTACGAATGGCCGACGCTGCGCCAGGAGCCCACCGGCACGGGGGTGTTCGAGCGGATCTGGCGCACGCTCACATTCGGGATCGCGTAGGGCAGCTCGAACGCGCCTTCGATCTGGTTCTTGTCGGGCATGTCCGCGGCCAGCGCCGGCAGCAGGCGCGCCACGGTGTCGCGGCTCACCGAGGGGGCGCAGACGCGGTTCGACCAGGCCAGGGGCCGGCCCGCGGCGTCGAGCGCGGCGCTGAAGCGGGCCAGCGCCGCCGGGCGGTAGACGTCGTGGGCGAAGTCGTCCTCGCGCGTCCACACGAGCTTGACCGGCGCGCCCCCGGTCTTCAGCGCAATGCCCACCGCCTGCTCGACCATGTCGACCTCGAGCCGGCGACCGAAGCCGCCGCCCAGGTAGGGCAGGTTCAGGGTCACGGCCTCGATGTCCACCCCCGCGACCTGGGCCGCGCGCCAGCGCGCAAAAATGGGGGCCTGGGTCGAGTTCCAGAGCGTGACCTTGCCGTGCGCGACCTGCGCCGTGCAGTTGATCGGCTCCATCGCCGCGTGGGCGAGGAAAGGCACTTCGTAGAGCGCGTCGATGCGCCTGTGTGCACCCGCGAGCACCTTGGCGGCGTCGCCGTCGCTGCGAAAACCCGTGCCGCTGCCGGCGTCGAGGTCGCGCCGCAGCTGGGCGCTGATCGCAGCCGAATCGAGCCCGGCGTTCGGGCCTTCGTCGAACTCCACGTTCAGCGCCGCGGCGGCCTGGCGCGCACGCCACCAGCGGTCGGCGACGACGGCCACCGCATCGTCACCGAGCGCGAATACGAGCTTGACGCCGCGCATCGCCAGCGCCGGCGCGGCGTCGAAGCGGCGGACCTTGCCGCCGAACACCGGGCAGCGCCGCAGCGCCGCGTAGACCAGCCCTTCGGGGCGGGCGTCGATGCCGTAGGCGGCGCTGCCGTCGACCTTGGCCGGCAGGTCGATGCGCGCCAGCGGCTTGCCGATCAGGCGGAACTCGGCCGGCTTCTTCAGGCGCAGGTCGGTGCTCGCCTCCAGCGCCGAGGCTTCGGCGACGAGTTCGCCGTAGCGCGCGCTGCGGCCGCTGGCCGGGTGCTGGACGATGCCCTTTTCGGTGCGGCATTCGGCCGCCTCGACTTTCCAGCGCGCGGCCGCGGCGCGCACCAGCATCGAGCGCGCGCTCGCCCCGGCCAGGCGCATCGGCTGCCAGGCGTCGCGCACGCTCGACGAGCCTCCCGTCACCTGCAGCGACAAGGCGTAGCCCAGGCGCTCGACCGAGGCCTTGGCCACGCGCGCGAGCAGGCTGTCGTCGTCGGATTGCAGCGGCAGCGTGTTGAGCAGCAAGGCGGTGTTGGCGTAGATGCGGTCCGGCGGCGCCGCCTCGATCGAGACCTGGCTCCAGTCGGCGTCGAGTTCCTCGGCCACCAGCATCGCGAGCGCGGTGTGGACCCCCTGCCCCATCTCCGAGCGCGGCACGGCGACGACGACGCGGCCGTCGGGCAGCAGCTTGACCCAGCCATTGAGCCCGCCCAGGGTCCGGGTGTCGCCCAGGCGCGAAGGCGGCGGCAGCGCGGGCAGCGCGGCGACGAGCGCGACGAGCCCGCCGCCGAGCGCGGCGCCGGCGATCAGGACATGGCGCCGCTTCATGACCCGGCTCCGGCCAGGGCCGCGGCCGCATCGTGGACGGCCGCGCGCATGCGCTGGTAGGTGCCGCAGCGGCAGAGGTTGGTGAGGGCGGCGTCGATGTCGGCGTCCGACGGATTGGGGTTGGTCCTCAGCAGGCTCGCCGCAGCCAGGATCATCCCGCCCTGGCAGTAGCCGCATTGCGGCACCTGGCGCCTCAGCCACGCCCCCTGGAGCGCGGCGACGACGCGGTCGGCCGGGTGGGCTTCGATCGTGCGCACCCGCTTGCCCGCCAGCGCCGAGACCGGCAGCACGCAGGAGCGCGTGGCCGCGCCGTCGATCTCCACCGTGCAGGCGCCGCAGGCGGCGACGCCGCAGCCGAACTTCGTGCCGGCGAGGCCGAGTTCGTCGCGCAGCACCCAGAGCAAGGGGGTTTCGGGCTCGACGTCCAGCTCGTGGTCGAGGTCGTTGACGTTCAGGCTGAGCATGGTCGGATACGGCTGACGGCGGGGGCCGCGAGCATAGGCCATCGTGCGGGTTCGCGCCGCCGCCGGCAGGCGCCGGGAATCAGGTCGCCGGCTGGACCGAGTCGAGTGCGGGCGGCAGCGTCTCGCCGAAGAGCGAGGGGCGGAACGCGAGCTCGGCGTGCGAGGCCGGGCGCTCGTCGGAGGCCCAGAGCGTGAGCGCCTGGGCCGTCATCGGGCGCGCGAAGAGGAAGCCCTGCAGCTCGTCGCAGCCCATCTTCACGAGCAGGTCGCGCTGGCCCTGGGTCTCGACGCCTTCGGCGACGACGCGCAGCTCGAGCGTGTGCGCCATCTGGACGATGGCCTGGACGATGGCGCGCGCATCCGAGCTGGTCTCGAGGTCGCAGACGAAGGCGCGGTCGATCTTGAGCTCGGCCGCCATGCGCCGGCGCAGCGCCGCGAGGCTCGAATAGCCGGTGCCGAAATCGTCGATCGAGACGTGGATGCCGGCGCGCCCGAGGCGCGCAAAGGCTTCGCGCGTGACGCGCGTATCTTCCATCGCCACCGATTCGGTGATCTCGCAGGTCAGCCGGCCGGGCGGGATGGCGTGCTCGGCCAGACGCGCCTGGATGAATTCGACGAGGTCGTCGCGCCGCAGCTGGGCCCCCGACAGGTTGATCGCCACGCGCATGCGCAAGCCGCTGCGGCGCCAGACGGCGGCCTGGCGGCAGGCCTCGGCGATGACCCAGTCGCCGATCGCCCCGATCAGCCCGTGGCGCTCGGCCAGCGGGATGAAGACGACCGGGCTCACGATGCCGCGCTGCGGATGGTTCCAGCGCACCAGGGCCTCGACCGCGGTGATCTGCAGGCTGCGGGCGTCGATCTTGGGCTGGTAGTAGAGCTCGAACTGCGACTCTTCGATCGCGATCCGAAGGTCGTGCAGCAACTGCGCCTGCGCGCGCTGGGCCGTGCCCATCGCCGGGTCGTATTCGGCATGGGCACCGCCGCCGAGCAGCTTGACACTGCGCATCGCCACCTCGGCGTTGAGCAGCAGGCGCTGGCGCGCGCCCTGCTCGGGATAGCAGGCGATGCCGATCGAGCAGCTGATGCGCTCCGCACGTCCGCCGATCTGCAGCACCGGCTCGAAGCGGCGTTCGATGCGGAGCGCGGCTTCGAGCCCGGCCAGGCGGTCGCCGGGCACGAGGAGCGCGAATTCGTCGGCGCCGACCCGGGCCGCCGCGCCGGCTTGAGCCCCCAGGCATTCGTCGAGCCGCCGCGCCACTTCGCGCAGCACCTGGTCCCCGCCTTCGAGGCCGAAGCGGTCGTTGATGCCGCGCTGGTCGTCGATGTCGACGACGACCACGCAAAGCCGCTCCGAGCGCTGGTCGCAGCGCGCCGTCGCCGCTTCGAGGGCGCGGTCGAATTCGGCGCGCGAGAACAGGCCGGTCAGGCTGTCGCGGGTCTGGAGCGAATCGAGGCGGTTGCGCGCCTGCGTGAGCGAGTCGGAGAGGATCGAGCCCCGGTGCCGCTGGCGCCAGTACAGCGCGAACGCAATGGCCCCGACCAGCAGGCTGCCTGCGATGAGCAGGGTGGTGCCGGATTCCCACCCTGCCAGGAAGCTCAGAAGCCTCTGGATCATCTTCGGGCTATCGGCCCCCCGGGCTCCGACTTGAGGTCTTCGTAGCGCGCCAGCGCCGAGCGCAGCCGGGCCCGGACCTTCTCCCGCAGCTCGGGTGGTTCGAGCACTTCCACGTCGTCGCCCTGGCGCAGCAGGTCCATCACGAGTTCGGTGTCGTCGACGTAGGGCAGGCGCAGCTCCCAGCTGCCATCGGCATCGAGCCGGCCCTGCTGTTCGGGGTGCCATTCCTCGCGGCTGACCCAGGGCGCGGCGCGCGGCGCGAAGCGCAGGGTGGCCCAGCGCCGGGTGCCGCCGGCATAGATGCCGTAGCCGGCGTCCATCCCGGCCTGGACCTCGGCCGCGGGTAGGTCGCGCGCAAGGGCGTCGTCCAGCAGCCGGGCCTCGCCGATGGCGTCGAGGGCGAAGCGCCGCAGGCCGCGCGCGCGATGGCACCAGGCGTCCAGGTACCAGGTGTTGCGGTAGTGGACGAGGCGCTGCGGCGAGACCTCGCGCTCGCCGGTCTCGCCGCGCCCGCGCGAGAGGTAGCGCAGGTGCAGGCGCCGGCGCAGCAGCAAGGCCTCGGCGACGCGCTCGAAGACGCCGCCTGGAACAGCCCGTCGCGCCGCGCCGATGATGCGCACCCGGTTCATCAGGCGTTGGTCGTCGGCCGCGCCGAGCAGCTGGTGGATGCGTTCGAGCAGCGGCTGCAGGTGGCGCGCGAGCGTGGCGTCGGCGTCCAGGCCGGCCAGCAACTGGTGCGCCATCAGCAGCGAATACAGCTCGCGCTCGTCGAACCAGAGTCCGGGCAGTTCGTGGCGCGCGCCGCGCCGTTCGTCGGCGAGGCGGTAGCCTCGGGCGGCGGCGTCGTACTCGATCGGGGCGCCCAGGCGGCTGCGCAGGTATTCGAGGTCGCGCTTGAGAGTCGCGCGCGAGACCTCGAGCTCCTGCATCAGCGCCTCCAGGCTGACGCTGCCGCGCTGGCGGATCAGGCTTTCGATCTTGAAAATTCGTTCTGCGGCGCTCACGCCCCGATTCTCCGCGCAAGCCCGCGCGGCGCCGGGTCTTGCAGCGTCGACAATCGACGGGTGCAAGATCCAGACTACAACCCCGGCCTCGACAGCCCCGCGCTCGACGACGCCGAGCTGCAGGCGCTCGACACCCTGCTCGCCACCCTGCCCTCAGAGCGGGCGATGAACCTCGAAGCCCTCGACGGCTACCTCACCGCGCTCGTCGCCGGGCCGGTGCCGATCGCCGGGCTGCGCAGCGCCGACTGGCTGCCGCCGATCTGGGGCGGGGCCGAATTCGCCAGCGCCAAGCAGCGCAAGCGCGCCGTCGTGCTCGTGCTGCGCCACCTGCACAGCATCGACAGCCGCCTGCGCGACGACCCCGACGCCTGGGAGCCCGTGCTCAGCGTGGCCGAGACGCAGCAAGCCGAGCTCGTCGACGCCGAGGACTGGTGCATCGGCTTTCTGCAGGCGGTGGAGCTCGCCCCCGAAGCCTGGGCCGCCCTGTTCGACGAGCCCGAACTCGGCCCGCTGCTGCGGCCGCTGGTCCTGCTCGGGTCCGACGAAGCCGGCGCCGACGACGCGGAAGCGGCCCTGCTGGCCGACCCGATCGGCCGCGACTCTCTGGGCCGTGCCGCCGTCGATGCCGTCATGAGGATCCATGCCCGAAACCGATCGGCGTGATGAACCGACACGTTCCCGACATCGTTGGCTGCGACACTCCGGCGCATCGGCAGACAAGGGGGAAATCAGCCGCATGAATCGGTTTCGGGTGCTTGAAGTCTTTGCCGACGGCCGCCATGCCACGCTGCTCGGCCCCCTGGGCGCACGCCACGCCGTCGAATTGCTCTCGGGCGGCCTGCGCGTCGGCGACGAACTCGTCGGCCCGGCGCCCACACCCGGATTCCAGCTGCTGTCGGGCGCCCAGGGTCGCCTCCTGCGCGTGATCTTCGAACAAGCCGCGAAGCATCACGCCGGCAACGCGCCGCGCACGCCCGAAACAGCCTGAACGGCGAGCGCCCTCCCTGCGCGCTGCATCGATTTCAGGTATTCTGGCACTTGTGATTTTGGAGCTCAGCAGTGACTAGCTGATGGCTTCGAAGCAGTCAGCGACGGGTTTCATTGCCACCGGATTCAGCCGAGCCAGGAGTTCGACCATGAGTGCCGAAGCCCCGACCCAGCCCCTTTTTGATCGGCCCGACCTACTGGCGCTGGTCGACTCGCTCGACGACCCAGGGCTCGACGCAGTCGCCCTGGGCGTGATCGGATTCGACGCCGATCAGCGGGTCAGGCGCTACAACGCCTTCGAATCGCAGGCGAGCGGACTCGAAGCCGGCGAGGTTCTCGGCCGGCCCTTGTTCACCGAGATCGCCCAGTGCATGAACAACTACCTCGTCGCCGAGCGCTTCGAGGCCGCCCGGACCGAGGCGCACGAGCTCGACGAGACGATCGACTACGTGCTCACCTGGCGCATGCGCCCGACCAAGGTCAGGCTGCGCCTGCTCGCGTCGCCGACGCGGCCGCTGCGTTACGTGGTGCTCCAGCGCGACTCCTGAGTCAGGCCCGGACCGTTGGCGATGGGCGAAGCCGATGAATCGCTGCAGGCCTTGCTGCGCTTTCTCTACCGTGCGCCGATCGCGGTGGTGCAGGCCTTGCGCGACGGCACGATCGAGATGATGACGCCGCTGGCGGCGAACTGGCTGCTGCCGATGGCCGCCGACCGCACCCGCCTGGACAACCTGTTCGACTTGCTCGACCGCTTCGACCCCGGGTTGCGCGGACTCGCCGCCGCCGATTCAGGCGCCCAGGCCGCGCTGTGCGAAGGCCGGCTCGTCAGCGTGGCGGACGAAGGCCGCTCGCCGACCCTTTATGCGCTCGACATGGTGGCGCTCGACCGCAGCCGGGTGATGGTCTTGCTCAACGACGTCACGCGCCAGGAACAGCGCGCCGAAGCCGACCGCAGGATGACGCGCCAGCATCTGGCCGACCTGGCCGCGCTGTCCGAGCAGGCGCTGGACACGATGGCGGTGGCGGTCGCGCGCGAATTCCCGGGAGTGGGCCCGGTGCGGCTCGATGCGCGCTGGCGCCACTGGCTCGGCCTGCCCGCCGACTGCGACAGCCTGAGCCCAGCCGAGCTCGCCGCGCGGGTCCACCCCGACGACCGCCCGGCCTACGAACGCGAGCACGCGCGGGCGGCGGCCGGCCAGCAGTCCGGCTTCAGCGATTTCAGGCTGCGCCGCGGCGACGGCAGCTGGGCCAGCATCAGCGGCCGCCGCTACCTCGCCCTCGACGCCGCCGGCGCGGGCCAGCGCCTGAACACCTTTGCCTTCGACGTGACCGAGCAGCGCGCCGCGGAGCGCGAGCGCCTGGCCCTGGCCGAGAAGTTGCACCTCGCGGCCGTGGCCACCGGCATCGCCAGCTTCGAATGGCGACGCCGCGAGCGCGAGCTGCTGTGGTCCGGCCCTGGCCGAGCCGTCTTCGGCAGGGCCGGGCCGGGCCCGGAAGGCGCGGCCCGGTGGCTCGAGCGGGCGCTGCCGCCGACGCAGCGCGCGCGCCTCGTCGCGTGGTTGCGCGGCATGCTGCGCCGGCGCAGCGGCGGCGACCTCGAATTCGAGATCATCCGCCCCGACGGCAGCCGGCACTGGCTCGCGGTGAAGGCGCAGCCGCGCCTGGACAACCGCGGCGCCGTCGGCTCGCTGATCGGCGTGGTCTGGGACGTGAGCGAGCGCCGTGCCGGCGAGGCCGCGCTCGAGGCCCGGCACCAGGCCGAGCAGGCCAATCGCGCCAAAAGCGAGTTCCTGAGCCGTATGAGCCACGAATTGCGCACGCCGCTCAACGCCATCCTCGGCTTCTCGGAGGTCATGCTGCGCAGCCCCGAGATGGGCACCCTGCCGCGCCAGAAGCACCGGCTGCACCAGATCCACGACGCGGGAGGCCATCTGCTGCAACTCATCGACGACCTGCTGGATGTCTCGCGCATCGAGATCGGCGCGCTGCAGCTCGAGCTCGCCAGCGTCGATCTCGTCGAATGCGCCCGCGCCGCCTGCCTTGCCGTGCAGCAGCAGGCGCGGCAGCGCCGCGTCACGATCACGATCGAGCCGCCGCCGCGCCCGGCCCATGTGCTGGCCGACCCGACCCGGCTGCGCCAGGTGCTGCTGAACCTGCTGAGCAATGCCGTCAAGTACAACCGCGAGCAGGGCCGCGTCGAGCTGTGCTTCGAGCCGACCGAGCGCGGCTGGCTCGCCCGCGTCAGCGACACCGGCATCGGCCTCAGCGATTCGCAGATCGGCCGCCTGTACGCCCCCTACGACCGGCTCGGGCGCGAGTCCGGCAGCGTTCAGGGCGTGGGCATCGGCCTGACCATCACGCGCCAGTTCGTGCTCGCCATGGGCGGGCGGATCGAGGTTTCCAGCGAGCCCGGCAGCGGCAGCTGCTTCGGCGTCGAGCTGCCCGGCGCAGCGCCGCCCGAAGCGGCCGCAGCCGGCGCCAGCGACGAAGCCCTGACCCGTAGCGAGCCTCGCGGCCGGCTGCTCGCGGTCGAGGACAACGAGGCCGACTCGGCGCTGCTGCGCAGCGTTCTCGAATGGCGCCCCGGCATCGAGCTCGAACTGGCGGCGAATGCACATCAGGCCCTGGACCTGGCCGCGCGTGCGCGCCCCGACCTGCTGCTGCTCGACCTGGTGCTGCCCGACCTGCCCGGAACGGAGCTGCTGCGCCGGCTGCGCGCCGACCCGGCGCTGCGCGGCCTGCCCTGCATCGTCGTCTCGGCCGCGGCCATGGCCGAACAGGCCGAGGCCGCGCGCGCCGCCGGCGCCGACGCCTACCTGACCAAGCCGGTGGCCGCCGGCACCCTGCTCGGCGCGATCGATCGCCTGCTCGGCGCCGGAAGCGGTCCGGCCTGACTCCGGGTCATCCTTCGGTCGGCCGAGATGCCTGGCGCGGACGTTGCCGCCCGCACCCGGCCGTCAATCGATGACGACCACGCCCGCGCCGCTGGCGTAAAGGGCCTCGACCGCGGCGGCGCGACACCTGAGCACGGCGCCCTGGTTGATGTAGCCCTTGTCGGTGATCTCGGCGGCATCGGCGCTCGGCGGCTCGGCCAGCACGAGGGCGCGCC
The DNA here is from genome assembly GCA_028868875.1 of Burkholderiales bacterium. Taxonomy (GTDB): domain Bacteria; phylum Pseudomonadota; class Gammaproteobacteria; order Burkholderiales; family Burkholderiaceae_C; genus Rubrivivax. The sequence continues at coordinate 16,283 of JAGWTS010000042.1, forward strand.
GCGGCGTCTGCGACGAGCCCCCGCCCTCGGCGCGCAGGCTCTTCAGCGCCGCCGCCACATGGGCCTGCAACTCGGCCGCGGGCAAGGCCGCGGCCTGCGGCTTCGGGAACACGAGCACGCCGACCGCGGCGCGGTCGTGGCCGGTGATCACCGCGTCCTGGGCCCAGGGGGCGAGCGCCGAGACCACGCGCACGCGCAAGGTGCCGACCGAGACCCAGGTGCCGGTCGTGAGCTTGAAATCTTCGGCGACGCGGCCGTCGAAGACCACGCCCTGCTCGGGCCGGGCCACGTCGGCCAGGCGCCCGGCGTCGCCGATGCAGTAGTAGCCCTCGGCGTCGAAGGCCTGGGCGGTGAGCTGCGGCGCGTCGCGGTAGCCCGGCAACACCGAGACCCCGCGCACGCGCAGCTCGAGCTTCTCCCCATTGGGAACGAACTCGAGCTCCATGCCCGGCAGCGGCAGGCCGATGACGCCGGCCTGGTCGAGCCGCCAATGGGCGCTGGTGATCGCCGGCGAGGTCTCCGTCGAGCCCCAGGAGGTGGTGAGCCAGACCGGCTCGCCGCGCGTGTGCAGCGCCAGCGCCTGCAGCCGGTCCCAGGTGGCCTGCGGCAAGGCCGCGCCGGCATAGAACACGGCGCGCAGGCGCGAGAAGAAGGCGCGGGCACGCTGCTCATCGGCTTCCAGGAAAGGCAGCAGCATGTCCAGGCCGCGCGGCACGTTGAAGTACAGCGTCGGCGGCCGCTCGCAGAGGTTGGCGAGCGACTTCTCGATCGAGCCCGGCGCCGGCCGCCCTTCGTCGATGAATGGTCCAGGCCGTTGTCCGAGAGCACGACGATCGGGGCCTGCGACGCCAGCTTCAACCCGAGCAGGCCTTGCGCGATGCGGCCCACCTGCTGCCGGGTCTGGCCCCGGCTCAGCCGCCGCCAGCCGCCGCCCGCGTCGCGCTCGGAGAAGGCCGGGGCGTCGGGCGTGGCGCGCGCCCATTGTTCGAGCCATTCGCCGACGCAGCGCGCGTAGGGCGCCAGCGGCACCGGCGAGCGCAGCACGAAGCTGCCGTCGTCGAAGCCGATGCGCACGACGCGCTGCGCGGCCAGCGCCGGGGCGGGGTCGGGGGGAACTTCGGGCATGGTCGCAACGGCTTCGATTCGAACGGCGCCGACAGGCCGGCGCGCCGGTCGATCGAATCGATCATAGGGCGGCGCCTGGCGCTGCGCCCTCGGTTCCACCGCGCAGCCCAGGCCAGGGCGCCGCGCCGGCAGCGCCCTGGTTTCAGGCCGGCCGGGCTTCACGGATCAGGTGCTCGAAGGCCGAGAGCGCGGCTTTCGAGCCCTCGCCGGCGGCGACGATGATCTGCTTGTAGGGCACCGTGGTCGCGTCGCCCGCCGCGAACACGCCGGGCCGGCTCGTCGCCCCCTTGGCGTCGACGACGATCTCGCCGTGCTGCGTCAATTCCAGCGTGCCGCGCAGCCATTCGGTGTTCGGCACGAGGCCGATCTGGACGAAGACCCCCGCCAGCTCGATGTGCCGCTCGGCGCCGCCCGCGCGTTCGCGCCAGACGAGGGCCTCGACCTTGTTGCCGTCGCCACGGATCTCGGTCGTCTGGGCGCCTGTCACGACCTCGACGTTGGCCAGGCTGCGCAGCCTGGCGACGAGCACGGCGTCGGCCTTGAGCTCGTCGGCGTATTCGAGCAAGGTGACATGGGAGACGATGCCGGCGAGGTCGATCGCGGCCTCGACCCCCGAGTTGCCGCCGCCGATGACGGCGACGCGCTTGCCCTTGAACAGCGGGCCGTCGCAGTGCGGGCAATAGGCGACGCCCTTGTTCCGGTACTCGTCTTCGCCGGGCACGCCGACCTGGCGCCAGCGCGCCCCGGGCGCGACGACGATCGCACGGCCAACGAGTTCGACCCCGTTGGCCAGGCGCACGCGGCCCGGGCCGCCGCCCGCGGGCGGCGCCTCGAGCGCGGCCACGCGCTGGCCGTCGACGATCTCGACGCCGTAGGAACGGGCATGGGCTTCGAGCGCGGCCGCGAACTTCGGCCCTTCGGTCTCGGGCACCGAGACGTAGTTCTGGATCGCCAGCGTATCCAGGGTCTGGCCGCCGAAGCGCTCGGCGACGATGCCGGTGCGGATGCCCTTGCGCGCGGCATAGACCGCCGCCGCCGCGCCCGCCGGTCCGCCGCCGACGATGAGCACGTCGAACGGCTCCTGCCGCGCCAGCCGCGCCGCCGCCCGTGCCGCGGCGCCGCTGTCGATGCGCGCCAGGATCTCGCCGATCTCCATGCGCCCGGAGCCGAAGGCCTGGCCGTTGAGGAACACGCTGGGCACCGCCATGACGGCACGCGCCTCGACCTCGTCGCGGAACAGCGCGCCGTCGATCGCGACATGGCGCACCCCCGGGTTGAGCAGCGCGAGCAGGTTCAACGCCTGGACCAGGTCCGGGCAGTTGTGGCAGGACAGCGACATGTAGGTCTCGAACACGAACTCGCCTTCGAGGCCGCGGATCTGTTCCACCACGTCGGCTTCGAGCCGCGGCGGATGGCCTCCGGCCTGCAAGAGCGCGAGCACGAGCGAATTGAACTCGTGGCCCAGCGGCAGCGCGGCAAACGCCACGCGCGCGGGCGCCCCGGCGGCGCCGACCGTGAACGAGGGCCGGCGCTCGGCCTCGCCGTCCAGGCGCAGGCGGATCTGCGGCGAGAGCGAGGCGATCTCCTCGAGCAGCGCGCGCAACTCGGCCGAGGCCGGCCGCGCGTCGAGCGCGGCGACGAGCTCGACCGGCTGGCCGAGGCGCTGGAGATAGCCCGCGAGCTGGGTCTTGATCGATGCGTCCAACATGGTGGGGTCCTGTTTGCTGTGCGTGGGAGGGGGCGCCGGTGCCGCCGCGGCGGGCGGCCCCGGCGCAAGCCGCGGCTTCAGATCTTGCCGACGAGGTCCAGCGACGGCGTGAGCGTGGCGCTGCCTTCCTGCCACTTGGCGGGGCAGACCTGGCCCGGGTTCTTCGCGACGTACTGCGCGGCCTTGACCTTGCGCAACAGCTCGGTGGCGTCGCGGCCGATGCCGTTGTCGTGGATCTCGGCGGTCTTGATCAGGCCCTCGGGGTTGATCAGGAAGGTGCCGCGCAGCGCCAGCCCTTCTTCCTCGATCATGACCTCGAAGTTGCGCGTGATGCGCCCGGTGGGGTCGCCCACGAGCGGGTAGGCCACCTTGCGGATCGCGTCCGAGCTGTCGTGCCAGGCCTTGTGGGCGAAGTGGGTGTCGGTCGAGATGCCGTAGACCTCGACGCCCAGATCCCTGAACTCGGCGTAGTGGTCGGCCAGGTCTTCGAGCTCGGTCGGGCAGACGAAGGTGAAGTCGGCCGGGTAGAAGACGAAGACGCTCCAGCGTCCGCGCAGCGATTCTTCGCTGATCTCGATGAACTGGCCATTGCGGTAGGCCGTGGCCTTGAAGGGTTTGACCGATGTGTTGATGAGTGACATGAGGAGCTTTCGAGGCGAGGGGTTGGGGGAGGCTCGGAAGGCGTTGTTTCGCATCCCGTGAACGCATTGTTCGGCCGCGGCCTCGATTGAGCAATTTGATTGAACAAATTTTCTCGATTGATGTTTGCTATTCAAGCCCGGCGCCCGCGCAGCACCGCCTCGCCCTTCGCCCGCCGCTGCCGCAGCCGCAGCCCGGGCGCCGCAGGGCGCCGCGATGAAGAGTGCAGCGCTATATTCGACATCCGCCCCCGCCCCCCTGGCGCCGGGGCGCAACCCGAGGAAGAACCCATGAACAAGCCCGCTGAAGCCGGCGCCGTCGCGCCCGCCTCCTACGCCGAGCAGTTTCTCTACATCGACGGTGAATTCATCGGCGCCGACGCGCGCCCCGGCCAGGACGTGCGCAACCCCGCCACCGGCCAGGTGATCGGCCGCCTGCCGCACGCCACGCCCGACGACCTGCAGCGCGCCCTGAAGGCCGCCGAGCGCGCCTTCTCGACCTGGCGCACGAGTTCGCCGCTCGAGCGCTCGGCCATCCTGCGCAAGGTGGGTGAGCTCTCGCGCCAGCGCGCGGCCGACATCGGCCGCAACATCACGCTGGACATGGGCAAGCCGCTGGCCGAGGCCATCGGCGAGGTCAAGTCCTGCGCCGACCACTGCGACTGGCATGCCGAGGAGGCGAGGCGCATCTACGGCCGCGTGATCCCGTCGCGCACCCCCAACGTGCGCCAGATGGTGCTGCGCGAGGCGGTCGGCGTCTGCGCCGCCTTCACGCCCTGGAACTTCCCGTTCAACCAGGCCATCCGCAAGATCGCCGCCGCCATCGGCGCCGGCTGCACCATCGTCATCAAGGGCCCGGAAGACGCGCCCAGCGCGGTCGTCGCGATCGCGCAGATGTTCCACGACGCCGGCCTGCCCAAGGGCGTGCTCAACCTCGTCTGGGGCGTTCCGGCCGAGGTTTCTCAGGCCCTGGTGACCTCGCCGATCGTGCGCAAGATCTCGTTCACCGGATCGGTCCCCGTGGGCAAGCAGCTCGCCGCACTCGCCGGCGCGCACATGAAGCGGGTGACGATGGAGCTGGGCGGCCATTCCCCGGTGCTCGTGTTCGACGACGCCGACATCGAGCGCGCGGCCAAGCTGCTCGCCGGCTTCAAGTTCCGCAACGCGGGCCAGGTCTGCGTTTCGCCGACCCGCTTCTACGTCCAGGAAAAGGCCTTCGACCGCTTCATGGACGCCTTCGTCAAGCACGCCAAGTCGATCAAGGTCGGCGACGGCCTCGACCCCGAGGCGAGCATGGGCCCGCTCGCGCACGAGCGCCGGATTCCGGCGATGGAAGCCTTCGTCGAGGATGCGCGCCGGCGCGGCGCCCGCATCGAGGCCGGCGGCGAGCGCATCGGCACGGTGGGCAACTTCTTCGCTCCGACCGTGATCGCGCACGCCCCCGACGACAGCCTCGTGATGACGAGCGAGCCCTTCGGCCCGGTCGCCCCCTGCACGCCTTTCAAGACCCTGGAAGAGGTGCTGCAGCGCGCCAATTCGCTGCCCTTCGGCTTGTCGTCCTACGTCTTCACGACCTCGACGAAGACGGCACTGGCGACCCAGAACGGCATCGAGGCCGGCATCGTCAACATCAACCACTTCGGCCAGGCCCTGCCCGAGACGCCCTTCGGCGGCATCAAGGACAGCGGCATCGGCAGCGAAGGCGGCAGCGAGACCTTCGACGGCTACCTGACGACCAAGTTCGTGACGCAACTCGACTGATCTGGCGCGCGGCGCCGCCTACCAGGGCTGTGCCACGACGACGATCAGGATCAAGGCGGCGGCGCACAAGGCCGCCGCCAACGCGGTTGCGACCGCCCCTGCAACGGCCTGGCCGACCGCTGCGCGCAGCGGCCGCGGTGCATGCCTCGAGCGGCGGGCGGCGCTCATGAGCGGCCCCGGTTGCGCAGGATTTTGAACGCTGCGATCACCCGCTCGCGCGGAATCACGACGAACAAGGCCCTCATGATGCACCTCCTGCGAACCCCTGCGGCGCAGCGGCTCGATCGCATCTTCGCCTCGCCCGGGTTCGGTTGCTGCGACGCAGTGCGTGCCCGGATTGCGGGCTATTCACGTTCCTGAAAGCGGCCCGGCTTCCGCGCCGAACCCCAGGCGATCACTGGCCGGCCTCGAGGGGCCGACCTCGCACGTCGGAAGGCAGTCGCCCGGCAGGGCGATGCGCCTGTAGAAGCGTCAGGGGTCGAGCGCGGAGGGTTGGCGCCGCATGCGGGACGCGCTGGACCTCTGGAAAGCCTTAGGCGATCGGCCCGCTGTGACCACGAGAGCAACCGCGCCATCTGCGCCGCGAACTCGGCCTCGGCGAGCACCGCCCGGTTTCCGGCTTCTGAACCTAAGTCCGGCAGTTGAAGCCGCGAAGTTGCCGATTTCTTCAGCGCTGGCGCGGACTTGAAGCTGTTTGGCACACTCACCCGATGGGTGAAGCCGATAAACCGAAGAAGACCGTGCTGGCGCAGGCCGGCGAGGATGC
>JAGWTS010000398.1 GCA_028868875.1 Burkholderiales bacterium
GCCGCCGCGCCGTCCATCACCTGGGTCGTCGTCGGGTTGCCGGCGACGCCGCTGAAGACCGCGACATCGAGGCCGGCGAGCTGGGCGCGGAACTCGGCCAGCAAGGGCAGGGCGGCGATCGCGCGGTCGGTAACGATGAGCGGTCGCTTCAACCCGAGTTCGAGCAGGTGCGGCCCGACGAGTGCGCGCGCGCCGGCGCCGAAGTGGATGGGCGTGGGGAAGGCGAAGCGGGAAATGCTCATGGCGGGCTCGCAGCGGAGACTGTCGATTGTCGCGCCGCGGCGGGCGGCAGCGGGTTCAGATGATCTCGAAATAGCGCTTCAACTCCCAATCGGTCACCGCGTCCTGCCATTGGCGGTGCTCCCATTCGCGCGTCGCCGCGAAGTGGTCGACGAAGGCGTCGCCGAGCCAATTGCGCGCGATGGCCGATTCCTTGAAGGCGTGGGTGGCGCGGATCAGCGAGCGCGGCGCGCGCGCCACGTTCTCGGCGCCTTCGTTGGTGCCGGTGATCGGCGGCGTCGTCAGCTTCAGCCCCTGCTCGACTCCGTGCAGCCCGGCGGCGATGACGGCGGCCATCGCGAGATAGGGGTTCACGTCGGCGCCGGGGCAGCGCGTTTCGAGGCGGCTCGCCTTCGGGCTGCCGGCGATGACGCGAAAGCTCGCGGTGCGGTTGTCGATTCCACAGGTCGGCTTCACCGGCGCCCAGTAGCCGTCGACGAGGCGCTTGTAGCTGTTCACCGTGGGCCAGAACATCGGCGCGAACTGCATCAGGCAGTCGATCTGGCCGGCGAGGTAGCTCTCGAAGAGCGGGCTCATGCGGCGCGGGCTCTTTGCGTCGTGGAAGAGGTTCTTTCGCCCGTCCGACAGGCTTTGGTGGATGTGGCCCGAGCAGCCCGGCAGCTTGGCGTTCCACTTCGCCATGAAGCTGGGCATGACGCCGAAGCGCTTGCCGATCTCCTTGGCGCCGGTCTTGAAGAGCAGGGCGCGGTCGGCGGCTTCGAGCGCTTCGCTGAACTGGATCGCGACTTCGTAGACCCCGGGGCCGGTCTCGGTGTGCAGGCCTTCGATCGGCACGCCGAAAGCCAGCATCTCGTCCATCAAGGCGTTGAAGAACTCGCGCCGGTCGCCCATGCGCAGCAGCGAATAGCCGAACATGCCGGGCGTGATCGGCTCGGGCGCGACGCCTTGCTTGGCGGCCCAGGTCTGCGGCGTCTCGGCGAAGTTGAACCACTCGAATTCCATGCCGGCCATCGGCTTCACGCCCAGTTTCTCGGCGCGCTTCAGGACGCGGCGCAGGGTCTGGCGCGGGCACAGCGGATGGGGCGTGGCGTCCGCGTTGACGAATTCGCCGAGGAAGAAAGGCACGCCGGCGTCCCAGGGCACGCGGCGCGCGGTGTCGAGGTCGATGCGCGCCAGGGCGTCGGGGAAGCCGTGCTGCCAGCCGGTGAGCTGGGTGTTGTCGTAGCAGGCGTCGCCGCTGTCCCAGCCGAAGACGACGTCGCAGAAGCCGAAGCCCGACTCGGCGGCGCCGTAGAACTTGTCGGCGTGCAGCAGCTTGCCGCGCAGCACGCCGTCGATGTCGCTCACCGCGACCTTGACCTTGGTGGCGCCTTGCTTGCGCAGGGCGACGAGGGCGGGATGCTGGCTGGGGCTGGGCATGGTGGGGCCTCGTCTTGCGCTCGGGGTTGTGGACGCCGGTCCATGCTACGCCGCGCGGCGCGACAATCGGCAGGCTCATGCCTCAAAGCCTGCCCGCCGCCATCGCCCCCGGATTGAGCGCCGCCGTCGCCCTCGCCGTGCTCGGCGGCGCCATGCTGCACGCGCTCTGGAACACCCTGCTCAAGGCGGGTGGCGACCAGACCGCCGACACCGCCTTGCTGCCGCTGTGCGCCGGGCTCCTGGCCTTGCCGCTGCTGGCCTGGGCGGGGTTGCCGGCGCCGGCGAGCTGGCCTTTCGTGGCGGCGTCGATGTGCGTGCACCTGGGCTATTACGCCAGCCTGGCCGGCGCCTACCGCCACGGCGATCTCGGCAGCACCTACCCCGTGATGCGCGGCATGGCGCCGCTGTGGGTGGCGCTGGCGAGCGGGCCGCTGCTCGGCGAATGGCCGGGCCTGGGCGGCTGGCTCGGCATCGCCGGGGTCGCCGGCGGCGTCGTCCTGCTCGGCCTGGCGCGGCCGCTGGCGTCGGCGCCGCACCGGCGCGCGCTCGCATTCGCTGTCCTCAATGCCGCGATGATCGCGCTGTACACCCTGTTCGACGGCGTCGGCGTCAGGCGCTCCGGCAATGCGCTCGGTTATGTGCTGTCGCTGTTCGCCTTGAACGCCTTGCCTTATCCGCTGTTCGTGGCCTGGCGCCGCGGCGGCGCGCGCCGGCTGTTCGAGCACGCGCGCCGGCGCTGGGCGCAAGGCTTTCTCGGCGCCGCGGCTTCGATCGGCTCTTACGCGATCGCGCTGTGGGCGATGACGCGCGCGCCCATCGCCCTCGTCGCCGCCTTGCGCGAGACCTCGGTGCTGTTCGCGGCCGTGCTCGCAACGCTGCTGCTGCACGAAGGCTTCGGCCTGCGGCGCGCCCTCGGCACCGGCGCCATCCTGGCGGGCATCGTGGCGTTGAGGCTGGCATGAGCGCGGGCGGGGTGGCAATCAACGCGGGCACCGCTTCCAGCACGGCAGCGCGCAGGCTGCGCACCCAGGTCGCGATCGTCGGGGCCGGTCCTTGCGGCCTGCTGCTGGCCGAGTTGCTGCACCGTCGCGGCGTCGCCAGCATCGTGCTCGAAAAGCACACGCGCGAGCACGTGCTCTCGCGCATCCGCGCCGGCGTGCTCGAGCAGACCACGGTCGACGTGCTGCGCGGCGCCGGCCTCGCCGGGCGGCTCGACCGCGAAGGCCTGCCGCACGACGGCATGCACATCGTCTGGGCCAGGCGCGAGAGCTTCTTCATCGACGCCGCGCGCCATACCGGCAAGCGCTTCACGACCTACGGCCAGACCCAGATCCAGCAAGACCTGTTCGCCGCCGCCGACCGCCGCGGCGCCCAGGTGATCACCGAAGCCGGGGAGGTGAAGCTGCTCGGCTTCGAAGGCGATCGGCCCCGCGTCGAATTCATCCAGGGCGGCGTGGCGCACACGCTGGACTGCGACTTCATCGCCGGCTGCGACGGCTTCCACGGCGTCTCGCGCGCCAGCCTGCCCGCCGGCGTGTTGCGCGAGTTCGAGAAGATCTATCCCTTCGGCTGGCTCGGCGTGCTGTCCGAGACCCCGCCGCTGGCCGACATCGTCTACGCCAACCACCCGCGCGGCTTCGCGCTGGCCTCGGCGCGCAACCCGATGCTGGCGCGCTACTACATCCAGGTGCCGCTGGACACGCGGCTCGAGGACTGGCCCGACGATCGCTTCTGGCAGGAATTGAAGGCGCGCTACCCGCGCGAGATGGCCGACGCCATCGTCACCGGGCCCTCGATCGAGAAGTCGATCGCGCCGCTGCGCAGCTACGTCGCCGAGCCGATGCGCCATGGCCGGTTGTTCCTCGCCGGCGACGCTGCCCATGTCGTCCCGCCGACGGGGGCCAAGGGGCTGAACCTGGCGGTCTCGGACGCGTTCTACCTGGCGCGCGCCCTCGCTGCCTGGTTCAACGACGGGTCGAGCGCGCTCATCGACGGCTACAGCGAGACCGCGCTGCGCCGGGTCTGGGCTTCGGTGCGCGTGTCCTGGTACCTGACGACGCTGCTGCACCGCTTTCCCGGTGCCAGCGCCTTCGACCAGAAGGCGCAGGAATACGAACTCGAATACCTGCGCTCCTCGCCCCACGCCCAGGCCGCGCTCGCCGAGCAGTACGCCGGGCTCGATTTCGAAGGTGAATGAATCAGCGCCGCAGCCGCGCCGGCGTGAGCGCCGCGGGCTCGACGCCTTCGCGCGCCAGCGCCTCGGGCAGCGGCGCGCCTTCGATCAGCGCCGCCGCAAGCTGGGCCGCCCCGGCCGCGCTCTGGATGCCGTAGCCGCCCTGGCCGGCGAGCCAGAAGAAGCGCGGCGCGGCCGGGTCGAAGCCGATGACGAGTTCGCCGTCGGGCGCGAAAGTGCGCAGCCCGGCCCAGGTCCGGCGCGGGCGGCGGATCGCCAGCGTCGTGTGTTCCTCGATGCGGGCGATGCCCGTGGCGATGTCCAGTTCCTCGGGCAGCACGTCGTGCGCCGGCACCGGATCGGCGTTGGCCGGTGAGCCGAGGAGCTGGCCGGCGTCGGGCTTGAAGTACCAGCCTTCTTCGACGCCGCAGACCGTCGGCCAGCGCCGCGCCTCGACGCCGGCCGGGGCGTCGAAAGTGAAGGCGCTGCGACGGCGCGGCTCGAGGCCGAGGGCGGCGACGCCGGCCGCGCGCGCCACGCCGTCGGCCCAGGCGCCGGCGGCGTCGACAAGGACATCGGCGCTCAGGCTGCGGCCGTCGGCCAGGTGCAGGGTCCAGGCGCCGCCGTCGTCTTGCGCCGAGCGCAGCTCGCCCCGGGTCCAGAGCCGGGCGCCCTGGCGGCGCGCGCTGGCGAGCCAGCCCTGGAGCAGGGCGTCGACGTCGATGTCCATCGCGTCGGGTTCGGCGAGGGCGCCCAGCAGCCCTTCGGCGCGCAGCACGGGAACGCGCGCCAGGGCCTCGTCGGCGCCGAGCGGCAGCAGCGCCGGATGCTCTTGCGCCATCTCGGCGAGCAGCGCTTCCTGGCCTTGCCAGGCGGCGTAAAGCACGCCGCGCGGGGACAGGATCGGCAGCGCCGAAGGCGCGGCGTAGGTGGCGCGGCTGGCCCGCGTCAGCGCCCGCACCTGGGGCGGGCCGTAGCTTTCCATGAACATCGCGGCGCTGCGCCCGGTGCTGT
>JAGWTS010000399.1 GCA_028868875.1 Burkholderiales bacterium
CAAGCGCGGCGTCGTCGTCAACATCGACGCCACCGTGCAAAGCATCCAGCAGGCGCTGAAGGAGGCCGAGATGATGGCCGCCTGCAAGATCGACCGCGTCTACACCGGCATCACCGGCAGCCACATCCGGGGCCAGAACAGCACCGGCATGGTCATCGTGCGCGACAACCGCGAAGTGACCCCTGTGGATGTCGCGCGCGTCGTCGAGACCGCCAAGGCCATCAACATCCCGAACGACCAGCGCCTGCTCCTCGTCGAGCCGCAGGAGTTCGTGATCGACGGCCACGAGGTCAAGGAGCCGATCGGCATGAGCGGCAGCCGCCTCGAGGTGAAGGTGCACATCGTCACCGGCGCCCAGAGCGCGGCCGAGAACATCCTGAAGTGCGTGCGGCGCTGCGGCCTCGAGGTCGAGCGCCTCGTGCTCAATCCGAGCGCCGCCGCGGCGGCCGTGCTCACCGAGGACGAGAAAAGCCTGGGCGTGGCCGTGGTCGACATCGGCGCCGGCACGACCGACGTGCAGATCTACACCGACGGCAGCGTGCGCCATACCGCGGTCATCCCGATCGCCGGCGACCTGATCACGAGCGACATCGCGATGGCCTTGCGCACCCCGACCAAGGACGCCGAGGAGATCAAGGTCGAATACGGCGTCGCCAAGCAACTCCTCGCCGACCCGGGCGAGCAGGTCGAGGTACCGGGCCTGGGCGACCGCGCCCCGCGCATGCTGAGCCGCCAGGCCCTGGCCGGGGTGATCGAGCCGCGGGTCGAGGAGATCTTCTCGCTCGTGCACCAGGTCATCCGCGAAAGCGGCTACGAAGAGCTGCTGTCGTCCGGCATCGTCGTCACCGGCGGCGGCTCGGTGATGCCGGGAATGATCGAGCTCGGCGAAGACATCTTCTTGAAGCCCGTGCGCAAGGGGCTGCCCACCTACCACGGCGCTTTAGGCGACATGGTGGCCAACCCGCGCTCGGCCGTCGTCATGGGACTGCTCGAGGAGGCCCGGCTGGCACGCCAGCGCGGCCACAAGGCAGCGGCACAGGCGGGTTCGGTGAGCACCATGCTCGGCCGCGCCAAGGACTGGTTTCTCGGGAATTTTTGAAGGGCTCGCCATGAAGCCCGGGTTCGTCAACGGCAACTGCAACTGCACTCAGTAGGAGGCTTACATGCCCATCGAAATGATCGAAGAATTTGACCAAGGCACCCAGATCAAGGTGATCGGGGTCGGCGGCGGCGGCGGCAATGCCGTCGAGCACATGATCAACCAGTCGGTCCAGGGCGTGGAGTTCATCTGCGCCAACACCGACGCCCAGGCGCTCAACCGCAGCAGTGCGCGCGCCCTGGTGCAACTCGGCACGACCGGCCTGGGGGCGGGCTCCAAGCCCGACGTCGGCCGCGGCGCCGCCGAGGACGCGGTGGAGAAGATCCGCGAGTCGATCGCCGGCGCGCACATGCTCTTCATCACCGCCGGCATGGGCGGCGGCACCGGCACCGGCGCGGCGCCCGTGATCGCGCGCGTGGCCAAGGAGATGGGCATCCTCACCGTGGGCGTCGTCACCAAGCCCTTCGACTTCGAAGGCAAGCGCCGCGGCAAGCAGGCCGACGACGGCGTGGCCGAGCTCGAAGCCAACGTCGACAGCCTGATCGTGGTGTTGAACGAGAAGCTGCTCGAGGTCATGGGCGACGACGTGACCCAGGAGCAGGCTTTCGCCCACGCGAATGACGTGCTGAAGAACGCGGTCGGCGGCATCAGCGACATCATCCACATCCCCGGCCTCGTCAACGTCGACTTCGAGGACGTGAAGACGGTGATGAGCGAGCCCGGCAAGGCGATGATGGGCACGGCCACGGCCGGCGGCCCGGACCGCGCGAACAAGGCGGCCGAACTCGCGGTGGCCTGCCCGCTGCTCGAAGGCATCGACCTCTCGGGTGCGCGCGGCGTGCTCGTGCTGATCGCGGCGAACAAGCAGACCTTCAAGCTCTCCGAGAGCCGCAACGCGATGAACACGATCCGCCGCTACGCGGCCGAGGACGCGCACGTGATCTTCGGCACGGCCTACGACGAAAGCCTGGGCGACCAGCTGCGCGTGACCGTGATCGCCACGGGCCTGAGCTCGATCGCGCGCCGCGCCGAAAGCCGCACGACGCCGCCGCTCAGCGTGGTGCAGCCGCCGCAGGCGATGCCGCAGCTGCGCACCGGCACCCACGACAGCCTGCCGATCCTGACCCAGCAGGCGCTGCCCGGCGCCAACGGCCTCACCCCGGCGCACGACTACACGGGCCTGAACACCCCGAGCGTGTGGCGCAGCGCGCGTTCGCAGGCGGCGGCCAAGGTCGACGCGCTGGCGAGCAACGGCATGGACGAGATCGAGATTCCGGCCTTCCTGCGCAAGCAGGCTGACTGAACCGCCCAAGGCGCCGAGCCCTGAGGCCCGGCGCCAGCCGCTTGCTGTGTCGAGGCGCAGCGGGCCGGGCGCATGGGGCCCGGTCGCCGCGTCCGTGCGGTCGGCTCAGGCTCAGCGTCGGGAATCCGGTCCGCGAACACCGATCGCAGCCGCTCGACCTCACCGCCCGTCAGGGCCCGCGCCAGACCGCTACGAGTTCGGCGCCAGCGTGCACTGCACGTGCGCAAACCCGCCGCCGTCGATCTCGATCGTGCTCGCGTCGTCGGGCACGACGCGCGTCGGCGGAGCGATGCCGAGCACGCCGGTGACGGCGTGGTACGAGCCCCATTCGATCTGGCTGTCGGGCTGCAGGGTGCCGGAGGCGTAGGCCGCACCGACGCGCAGGCGCAGCACGCTCGCGCCGGGGCGGTACTCGACGCTCGCCTTCGGATTCAGGCAGCTGTAGCGCTGAAGCTGGTTCGGGTCGGGCTTCCAATCCATCACGAGCAGCACGACCATCGAGATGGCGAACAGGAGGGCGCAGGCGGCGGCTACGCGCGGGCCGAAGAAGCGGCGCAGCGGCGACGACGCAGGCTCTGCGCCCCGCACCGTGTCGTCCGGCGTCGCCTCGGCGGGTGCGGTGGCGGCTGGCGCGGCGGCGACGACGAGCCTGGCATCGAAATCTGCCGCCGCGGCGGCTCGCGCCTGCGCTGGCAGCTGCACTGGTGCCGGTGGGGCTGCCAGCGCAGGCGCAGGCACGCGGTCAGGCGGGGAAGCGGGAGCCGACGCAGCGGGCGAGGGCGCCGCAGCCGCCACGGGCAATGGCGCTGGTGCCGCTGCCGACGCGGCGCTCGAGATGGCCCACGGCGCGGATTCAGCGCCAGATTCGGAGGCGGCCAGCGCCTGCGGCGCCGCAGCCACGGTTTCTGCCCATTGCGCCTCGCGCGCCGCGCGCCGTGCCGCATCGACCTCCTCGATGCGCGCGCGCAGCGCCGCGAGCCTCGGGCGCGAGCCGCCCATGATCCTGCCCTCAGCGAGGACGAAGACCGCGGCGAGCGCGGGCACGACCAGGCCGAGCGCGGGCGACTGCTGCCGCACCCAGGCGGAGACCAGCGGGTCGCCGACGCCGATGCTGCCGCCGATCCAGCCCAGCATCGCGGCGCCGAACGGCACCAGCAGCGGCCAGCGGTCGATCATCGAGCCGACCCAGCGGCTGCCCCACATCAGCAGCGGAATGCTCATCGCCAGGCCGATCGCCAGCGCCACCATGTTCCCGTCGGCGACCGCCGCGAGCCCGACGACGTTGTCCAGGCTCATGATGAAGTCGGCCGTGATCACGGTGCCGACCGCCGCCCAGAGCTCGGTGTCGGCCTGCCCCGGTGGCGCCCCGTGGTGCGGGCCGTGGTCGTCGGCGAGCATCTTGAGGGCGATCGCAACCAGCAGCAGGCCGCCGACGATCTTGAGCAGCGGGATCTCGAGCAGCGCGCCGGCGACCCCGATCATCAGGACGCGCATGCCGATCGCCCCCACGGTGCCGATCATCATTGCGCGCCGCCGCTGCGCCGGTGGCAATGCGCGGCAGGCCATCGCGATCAGCATCGCGTTGTCGCCGCTCAGCAGGATGTCGACGAGCAGCAGCGCGCCGACGGTGTTGACGAAGTGCGAAAGGCCGGAGAACTCCATGGCCTCAACCCAGGGTGCCGGCGATGCCGGCGTACAGGCCGACAGCGGTCGTGATCGCGAACACCGCCCCCACCGCCAGCGCGTAGCGCCCGCGCAGGCGGTGCGGCGGGTCGGGCTCGGAGCGGGCGAGCCGATACAGGAAGCCGAGCACCAGCGGCAGCAGCAGGGCGTTGAGCACGCCGACCGCGATCGACAGCCGCACCAGGTTCAGCCCCGAGACGACGAGCGCGCCGCCGAGCACCAGCATGAGGGCGAAGGCGGCGTAGAACCAGGGCGCTTCGAGCGGATGCTGTTCGAGCGAGTGATGGGCGCCGGTGATCTCGCCGATCGCCCAGGCGGCGGTCAGGCAGACGACGACGGTGGCGACGAGGGCGCCGCCCGACAGGCCGATGGCGAAGATCGCATGGCCCCAAGTCGTGCCGAGCACGCCAGAGAAGGCGGCCGAGATCTCGCCCACGGTCTGGAAGGGCACGTTCGGCCGGCCGCTGAAGGTGGCGGCCGCGGCGATGAGGATGGACGCCGTCACCACCTGGCAGAGCACGGCGCCGGTCGCGGTGTCGATGCGCGTGGCGCGCAGGTGGCGGATGTCCAGCCCCTTGTCGATGAGCGCCGACTGCTGGTAGAAGATCGACCAGGGCATCACGCTCGTGCCCAGGTTGGCCGCGAGCAGGTAGAGGTAGTCGGCGCGGCCGAGCGGCATCTGGCGCAACTGCGCCGCGATCTCGCCCCACTTCGGCTGCGCCTTCCAGGCGATGACGAGGAAGACGAGCTCGAACA
>JAGWTS010000400.1 GCA_028868875.1 Burkholderiales bacterium
GGCCGGCGTCTGCGGAACCTGCAAGGTCGGGCTCGTCGCGGGCGAGGTGAGCTATTTCGAAGACCCGCTCGACGATCCGGGAGCCGGGCAGGTGCTGATCTGCTGTGCCCGGCCGCGCGGTGCCGTCGTGCTCGATCTCTGAGCCCTTCGGTGGGCAGGGCTGGTTTCAAAACGTATAGACATAATGGCGTCTGCCTCGAGACCCTGAAGGCGCCCGGAGCGAACGCATGCGCAACGCCCTGATCTTCAATCCTCACGTCGCCTCGCTGCCGCCCTACAACGCCGGCATGAACATCGCGGTGGCGCGCCAGGCGGCCGGGCGCGACGACATCGCGCGGCTGGCCAGCAACGAGAACCCGGAAGGCTGCTCGCCTGCCGTGATGAAGGCGCTGGCCTCGCCCGAGTTCCAGCCCTCGCGCTATGCCGACCCGGCCTGTGCCGCCCTGCGCGCCGCGCTCGGCCGGCGCTTGGGGCTTGCCGACGCCGAGATCGTGGCCGGCAACGGCTCGGAGGAATTGATCGCGGCCGTCGCGCGTGCTTTTCTGGTTCCCGGCGATCGGGTGGCGACGGTGGTGCCGAGCTTCGGCCTCCATGAGATCGAGCCCCTGGCCGCGGGCGCCGGCGTCGTCAAGGTGCCGATGACGCCGGCCTTCGGCTTCGATCTCGACGCTCTCGAACAAGCCATCGCGGCCGCGCCGCGGATCGTCTTCCTGTCGTCGCCGTGGAACCCGGTGGGCCCGGCGCTCGACGGGCCGGCGCTGACGCGTCTGTTGCGGGCCGTCAGGCCGGGCACCTTGTTCGTTCTCGACGAGGCCTATTTCGAGTTCGCCGACCCCGGCAGCGTCGATGCGCTGGCCTTGCTGCGCGCGAGCCCGGTGCCGCACGTGGTGCTGCGCACCTTCTCCAAGGCCTACGGGCTGGCCGGGCTGCGCGTGGGCTACGCGCTGTGCTCCGACGCCGAGATCGCGCGCGTCGTCGCCGCCGCGAAGACCCCGTTCAATGTCAACGCGGCGGCGCAGATCGCCGCCGTCGCCGCGCTCGACGACGAAGCCTGGATGAAGGCCTCGGTCGAGCGCCTGCGCCGCGAGCGCATCCGCACCGCCGCGGCCCTGGCGCGTCTGGGTCTGCGCGTGGCCGAGTCGCAGACCAACTTCCTGTTCTTCGAAGCGCGCGGCGACAGCGCCGAACTGGCCGCCGCCTTGCTGCGCCGGGGCATCATCGTCAAGGCCTGGCGCGAGCCCGGCTACGAGCGCTTCGTGCGCGCGACGATCGGCACGCCGGGCGACAACGACTGCCTGATCGCTGCGCTTGGCGAACTGGCGCGGAGATGAGGTCGGCGCGGGCCCGAGGCCATCTGCACCGCGTCTTCGAAAGCTGACCCCGGCGCCGTCTCCGTACACCTGGAAGTCACGCTGTCCGTCACGAGGACGGGCCGCAATGGCGGCCACCCCCTTGCCCGAGCGTGCCGCTTTCGCCGAAGCGATGTGCGCGATCGGCGCGAACGACGACACGCTTGTCGTAGCCTGTGCCGCTGCCGGCGGCATGCATGCATGCATGCGGCGCGGCTGTGGTGGATGCTGCGCTTGGGCCGCCCACGAGCGCGCGGCGGTGCTCGACGGGGCCTGTCGGCCTGGCGCGCCGGCGGCTTCGGCGTCGAGAACGCAGCCGGGCCCGCGCGCCGGACCGGTTCCGCGGAACCGAGACGCTCGATCCCCTTGGTGGACACATCCCCGGCGTCGCCAACCGCCTGTTCAGGAACAACCTCGAAGCGGTCGGCCGCTTCAAGTCCGAAGAGGCGTTGCGCCGAGTTTGCGACGCTGCTCGGCAACCGGAGCGCGGAGTCGGTGGTGAACCAGTGTGGCTGGGGCGCCACTGCCTGCCGCAACCTGCTGGCGCTGGGGATCGCCGGGTTGCACGGGGCCGCGCTGTACCCCGGTTCGTGGAGCGAGTGGTGCGCCCAGCCCGGCGCGCCGATTGCAATCAGCCGCGATTCGTAAAACCGCCCCGGGTCGCGTGCGAACAGCACGGAGGCGGCGAATCGCCGCATCCGGCGCCGGCCGCGCAATGCGGCGGTCTTCGCGTGCAGCCAAAATTGACGCTGTGCAACTCTGTCTCGACTGCCTTCGGCTGGTAAATCAAGCACTTTGCGGCGGGCTTTTGCGGTGTTCGACTTCGCACGGCGTCGACTCTGGGCCTCGCAGCGATTTGGCGACCGGAGTTTTCGCAACTCCGTGTCGACCCTGATGCCGAGCAGGGGCGAAACCGAGCATTCGAGTCCTTCCGGCGATGCGGGGGTTGCCGCCGCTGTGCGGCGGCGGTGTACTCACGCTGACTGGCATCAAGCAGTCGCGCAGGCCGGCGATCGGCGCCCGTCGGTGGGGCGGCATAGCGGCATTTGGCGGCTTCCCCGACTGCCGCCGTGGACCCGGTGGCCGGTCGTCTTTCGTTTGAACTCGCGGTACCGACCCAGTGCTGTCCTTGGGAAAGCAGGCACGAACGTCCGCAGCTGATCAGTTTGCCGACGTCACCAAGGCTCCTGCCGCCGGAGTTGCCATGGGTCAAATCAACTCAAGGCGAGATGTCCTCCAGCGCGCGATTGGTTGTCTCAATCATTCTGGTCGCAGCGACCAAGCCGATCAGGTTGGCCGCGGCGAACATCCCGAACACGGCAGCGATGCCCCAGTCCGAGAGGACGACGCCCACGATCGCCGGCGCGGTTGCCGAAGCCACGCGCAGCCATGAGGTCGCCAGCCCGGTGCCGATCGCGCGCATGCGCGTCGGGTAGATCTCCGGCGTGTAGAGGTAGAGCAGGACGGTCGTGGTGCCCATCACCGCATAGGCCGAGGAAGCCAGAATCATCACGGACAAGGCGCTCTTGGCCCCGAGTGCGGCAAGCGCCGCGAGCAAGGCGCCGCAGAGCACGAACGAGGCGACAGCCCAGCGGCGCCGGCCCACGCGGTCGACGAGGAGCGCGCATCCGAGGACGGCCAGAACACTCAGCACATTGGTCAGGGACGCCATGCGCAAAGCCTGCTGCAAGGGCATGTTGTAGACCGTCTTGTAAAGGGTCGGCAGCCAGTTGTTGATGCCGTTAGCGACGAAATAGGATGTCGCCCACAGCAACCAGACCGCCATGGTGCGCGGACGGTAGACCGGCGAGAACAGTTCCTTCCACGAGGCCTTCTTCTGATTGCGCAGCCCGCCGGCCAGGTTCTCGATGCGGATCGTGATCTCGCTGCGGTCCTTGGTTTGATCAAGGCTGCGCTTCGCGGTGCTCGACTCGATGGAGCGAATGATCTTCTCGGCCTCGTCGAATCGCCCCTTCGAGATCAGCCAGCGCGGCGATTCGGGCAGGCGCGCGATGAACAAGAGAATGAGCAACCCGGGAAGGCCGCCGACCAGGAACATGTATTCCCAGCCGAATCGCGGCACGACGAATGAGCCGACCTGGGCCGCGGCGAGCAGACCCAGCGGGAAGATGAGTTCGTACAGGATGAAGAAGCGGCCACGCCCCTTGGCCTGCGACAACTCGTTGATGTAGGCGGCCGCGATCGGCACCTCACCGCCCACGCCGATGCCCTGGATGAAACGCGTCGCGAAGAGCATCATGAAACTGCCCGACAGCGCGCAGGCGATGCTCATGGCCGACATCAGGCCGACCGCCAGGCTGACGCCGGGCACACGGCCGTGGCGCTCGGCGAGAGAGCCGAAGAAGAGCGCGCCGATCACCTGCCCGAGGTAACCCGCGGCGATCAGTACGCCCACCTCGGCCGGCTTCAGGTGCCACAGGCCCACCAGTACCGGTAGCACGAAAGCCAGTGCCAAGGCGTCGAAGGCATCGAAGAATGTCGCGCTGCCCATGATCACCCGCGCCTTGGTGTGCCACCGCGTGAACGGCACGTTTTCGATTCGAAAGAGCAGCAAGGCAGCGGCATGGGCGCTGTCGCTGGCAGGCACGGCCGGATTCAGGTCGTTTTTCATCGCATCTCCATCGCCGCGCTCGGCTCGTTCTGTTCTGGGCTCGTCTGGCTCGAATGCTCGGCCGTCCGTGCGGGATCCATGGCATCAAATCCCGGCTGGCTGACGCCGGCTTCGTTCAGAAATCGTGCCGCAAGCCGAATTCGTAGGCCGTCGACTTCTGGCCCCCGAAATAGTTGGCGGCCGACGGCGTCGCGCTGACCGCCGGTCCGCCGAGGACGGCGAAGGTGGCCGCACCCTGGTTCGCGACGCGCGACAGGTGCGCGTACAGCGCCGTGCGCTTGGACAGGTTGTAGACGTAGCCCGCGCCCAACAGGGTGGCATCGTTGGCACTCCATGCCGCCGTGGCGCCGCTCTGATCGGCGCGCACATAGGTCAGCTTGATGGCGCCCGCACCGACCGGAATCACAGCGCCGAACTGGGTGTTCACCGTGCGATCGACGCCGAACACCCAGCGCCTTTGCGCGACGTCGAGCTTGACGACGCCGAAGTCGTAGGAGACGCCGTAGGCCTGGTCGGTGAAGGAATGGTTGCCGGTGGCGTTGCGCGTGGTGAATTGCGCGGCCGCGATGTTCCAGGGTCCTCGGGCCCAACCGAGGCGGAATCCCTGCCCCCGCGTGCCGCCCGTGGCCGTCGTGCCGCCCTGTGCCGCCGTCACGATGAGCTGGCCGTAAACGCCGGCGAGGCCCGTGGGCAGGAAATATTCCAATGCATTGCTGACGCGCAAGGTCGGGTTCGCCATCGTGGCCTCACCGGCCGTGCCGAAGGCCTGGCCCAGCGCGCGCGATGTGGCGAATGAGCGGAAGGTATTGGCGCCGGCAATGCCGAGTGTGAAGAACGGGTCGAAGCCCGACCACACCAG
>JAGWTS010000401.1 GCA_028868875.1 Burkholderiales bacterium
GTGCGCGGCGAGCCGGGCTGGGAAATCATCCCCGAGCTCGCGCCGCTGCCCGGCGAGCCGGTGATCGACAAGCCGGGCAAGGGCTCGTTCTGCGCCACCGACCTCGAGCTGATCCTGCACACGCGCGGCGTTCGCAACCTGATCCTCACCGGCATCACCACCGATGTCTGCGTGCACACGACGATGCGCGAAGCCAACGACCGCGGCTTCGAATGCGTGATGCTCGCGGACTGCACCGGCGCCACCGATCGCAGCAACCACGAGGCGGCGCTGAAGATGATCCTGATGCAGGGCGGCGTCTTCGGCGCGGTCGCCGATTCGGCCGCGATCATCGCCGCGCTGCAGCCGGCGTGAAGGGAGCCGCCATGCACGCCCTGGGCCTCGAGACCTACGAGCTGACGAAGCGCTTCGGCGCCTTCACGGCGCTGGACGCGGTATCGCTGCAGGTGCGCCCGGGCACCGTGCACGCCTTGCTCGGCGAGAACGGTGCCGGCAAGAGCACGCTCGTGAAATGCGTCGTCGGCTATCACCGGCCCGACGAAGGCGCGGTGATGATCGACGGCCGCGAGCACGACATCCACAGCCCGACCGTCGCACGCGACCTGGGCATCGGCATGGTCTACCAGCACTTCACCGTGGTGCCGGGGATG
Source organism: Burkholderiales bacterium (assembly GCA_028868875.1). GTDB lineage: Bacteria > Pseudomonadota > Gammaproteobacteria > Burkholderiales > Burkholderiaceae_C > Rubrivivax. The sequence continues at coordinate 651 of JAGWTS010000401.1, forward strand.
ACGGTGGCCGAGAACCTGCTTCTTGCGCGCGGCCGGTTGCCGGCCGTCATCGACTGGCGCAGCGCCCGCGCCGAGCTAGAAGCCTTCCTCCAGACCACGCCCTTCCGCCTCGATCTGGACGCCACGCCGGCGGACCTGGCGGCCGGCGAAAAGCAGAAGCTCGAGATCCTCAAGCAGTTGTTCCTGCGGCCGCGGCTGCTCATCCTCGACGAGCCAACCTCAGTGCTGACGCCGCAGGAAGCCGACGAAGTGCTGGGTGCGCTGCGCGCTTGCGCCCACCGCGGCGAGTGCACGGTGGTGCTGATCACGCACAAGTTTCGCGAGGTCAGCGAGCATGCCGACGACGTCAGCGTGCTGCGCCGGGGGCGCCTCGTTCAAAGCCAGGCGGTGGCGGCGACGACGTCGCAGTTGCTGGCGCAGGCGATGGTGGGCGAAGGCCGGCCGCTGCAACCGTCAGTCGCGCGCGAGTCGCGCACGCCGGGCGCGGTGGCTTTCGAGATCCGCGGCCTGGAGGTCATGGGCGACCGCGGCGAGACCGCGGTGCGCGCCCTGGACCTGAAGGTGCGGCGCGGCGAGATCGTCGGCGTCGCCGGCGTCTCGGGAAACGGCCAGCGCGAGCTGATGCAGGCGCTGACCGGCCAGCGCGCGCGCCGCTCGGGCTCGGTACGGGTGGACGGCCGCGAGTTCCACGCCACGCGGCGCCAGAACCGCGAGCTGCGGGTTCGCAGCCTGCCCGAGGAACCGCTGGCCAACGCCTGCGTTGCCGAGTTGAGCGTGGCCCAGAACATGGCACTGCGCCAGTTCGACGAGCCGCCCTGGGCCCGCGCCGGCTGGGTGCGCTGGAACGGGCTGCGCCGGCGCGCCCGCGACTGGATCGGCGAGTACGGCGTCAAGACCCAGGGCGAGCGTGCGGCCATCCGCACGCTCTCGGGCGGCAACGTCCAGCGCGCCGTGCTCGCGCGCGAGTTGTCGGGGCAGGCCGAACTGCTGCTCGTCAGCAACCCGGTGTTCGGCCTGGACTTCGCCGCGGTCGCCGAGATCCACGACCGCCTCGTCGCTGCGCGCAACCGCGGCGCCGCGGTGCTTCTGCTGAGCGAGGACCTCGACGAGCTGATGGCCCTGGCCGACCGCATCGTCGTGATGAGCGAGGGCCGCATCGTCCACGATGTGGCCGCTGGCGCCGCCGACCGCCATGAGCTCGGCGCCTTCATGGGCGGCAAGGCCCAAGAAGCGCTGCCGAGGGCCGCCTGATGAACACGACGCTGGCGCAAGCCCGGCCCTTTCCCTACGCCCTGGATCTGGCGCGCGCCGCGCTGGTGGTCATCGACATGCAGCGCGACTTCATCGAAGCGGGAGGCTTCGGCGCCTCGCTCGGCAACGACGTGACGCGGTTGCAGGCGATCGTGCCGACCGTTCTCGCCGTGCTCCAGGCCTGGCGCCGCGCCGGCGGCTGGGTCGTCCACACGCGCGAGGCGCACCGGCCCGACCTCGCCGACTGCCCGCCGGCCAAGCGCCTGCGCGGCCGTCCGGCGTTGCGCATCGGCGACCGCGGGCCGATGGGCCGCCTCCTCGTCGCCGGCGAGCCCGGCGCCGAGATCGTTCCGGCGCTGGCGCCGCTGGCGGGCGAACTCGTGATCGACAAGCCCGGCAAAGGCGGCTTCCACGCGACGCCGCTGCAGGCCGAGCTCGCCCGGCGCGGTATCGCACAGCTCGTGCTGATGGGAGTGACGACAGAAGTGTGTGTACAGACGACGATGCGCGAGGCCAACGACCGCGGCTACGACTGCCTGCTGGTCGAGGACGGCACCGAGAGCTATTTCCCCGAGTTCAAGGCCGCGACGCTGGCGATGATCACCGCGCAAGGCGCGATCGTCGGCTGGACGGCGGGCGCTGCCGAGCTCATCTCGGTGCTGCCACGATGAGCCCGCCGCTCACACTGGCCGACTGGCGCGCCGCCTACGCCGCGCCGGGTGCGAGTCCGCGCGATCTGCTGGCGCCGCTGCTGGCGCGCCGAGACGCCGACGACCCCGCCTGGATCCTGCGTTGCGACGACGCTTTCGTCGACGCCCAGCTGGCGCGGCTGGAGGGGGTCGAGCGCAGCGCGCTGCCGCTGTACGGCGTGCCTTTCGCGGTCAAGGACAACATCGACGTCCTCGGGCTGGCAACCACCGCCGCCTGCCCGGCCTTCAGCCACCTCCCGCAGCGCAGTGCCACCGTGGTCGAGCGGCTGCAGGCGGCCGGCGCGGTGCTGGTCGGCAAGACCAACCTGGACCAGTTCGCCACCGGGCTCGTCGGCACCCGCTCGCCTTACGGCGAGGTGCCCAACCCCTTCGACCCCGCCTATGTCTGCGGCGGCTCGAGCTCGGGTTCGGCTTCGGTCGTGGCGCGCGGCCTCGTGGCCTTCGCGCTCGGCACCGACACCGCAGGTTCGGGCCGGGTGCCGGCAGGCTTCAACAACCTCGTCGGGCTCAAGCCCAGCCCCGGGCGCACTCCGATGGCCGGTGTGCTGCCCGCCTGTCGCACCGTCGACGTGGTCTCGGTGTTCGCGCTCACGGTGGCCGACGCGGCGCAGGTCATGGCCGTGATCGAAGGCGCCGAAGGCGAGCCCAGCTTCCAGGCCGCGTCGCCGCGGCGGCCCTGGCTCGAAGCCACCGGGGCAGCGCTGCGCGTGGGCGTGCCGGACGCGCCGCGCTGCGATGCCGCCCTGGGCTACGACAGCGCCTATGGTGACGCGCTCGGCCAGCTCGGCGCCTGGGGCCTGGAGCCGCGGCCGGTGGACATGCGGCCGCTGTTCGAAGTGGCGCGGTTGCTCTACGACGGCCCCTGGGTCGCGGAACGCTATGCGGTAGTCCAGCCGCTCATCGAGTCGCAGCCCGAGGCCCTCGACGCCACCGTGCGCCGTGTCATCGAAGCGGCGCGCCGTCACGATGCGGTCTCGGCGTTCCGCGCGCGCTACGTGCTGGAGGAATTGCGTTTGCGCATCGCCCCGCTGTGGCGCGACATCGACGTGCTGATGGTGCCCACCGCGCCGACCTGCCCGACCCGCGCCGCGGTGGCCGCCGAGCCGGTGGCCCGCAACAGCGAGCTCGGGCACTACACCAACTTCGTCAACCTGCTCGGGCTCGCGGCGCTGGCCGTGCCCAGCGGCTTCACGCCGCATGGGCTGCCGTTCGGCGTCACCTTCATCGGCCCGCCGGGCAGCGATGCCGCGCTGGCCGTGCTCGGCGCACGCTGGCAGGCCGCGCGCGCTCTGGCGCTCGGCTGCCGCCTGCGCCCGCTCGCCTCCTCCGACCTGGCGCTGCGGGCCTTGCCGGCGGCGGCGCCGACGCTGCAGATCGCGGTGGTGGGTGCGCATCTGCAAGGCATGGCGCTGCACGGCCAGCTCGTGGAGCGCGGATGCCGATTCGTCGCGCGCACGCGCACGGCCGCGCGCTACCGGCTGCACGCGCTGCCCGGCACCTCGCCGCCCAAGCCCGGGTTGGTGCGGGTGCCCGATGCCGAAGCCGGCCATGCCATCGAGGTCGAGGTCTACGAGATGCCGATGGCCGAGGTCGGCAGCTTCCTGGCTCTGGTCGCGCCGCCGCTGGCCCTGGGTTCGCTGGAACTCGCCGGCGGGCGCTGGGTGCACGGATTCCTCTGCGAAAGTGCGGCGTTGGCCGGCGCCGCGGAGATCAGCGAGCACGGCGGCTGGCGCAGCTACCTCGCGTCGCGATGAACGACGCCGAGCTCGACCGCCCCACCGTCATCGCGGAGCTGACGCGGCTCTTCCACGACTACGAGCGTGCGCTGATGGCCAACGACGCCGCGGCGCTGATCGGCTTCTTCTGGCACGACGCGCGGCTTACGCGCTACGGCATCGCCGAGCGCCAGCTCGGCATTGCCGAGATGATCGCCTTTCGCCGCTCGACGCCGGCGCCGGACTTTACGCGGCGGTTGGAGAATTTGCGCATCAGCGCCTTCGGCGAAGACTGCGGGGTCGCCCAGGTCGAATTCGTGCGCAGCGACACGGCGCTGCGCGGTTACCAGAGCCAGACCTGGGTGCGCCTGGGCGGGCAGTGGAAAATCGTCGCTGCCCATGTCAGCATGATCCCGCCGCCCGCCTGAATCCCCCAAGCCATGCTCGTTACCGGACCGGAAACCCTGGGCGACCGCGCCTACCGCCAGCT
>JAGWTS010000043.1 GCA_028868875.1 Burkholderiales bacterium
AGCAACCACGATGTCGTGCGCATGGCCACGCGCTGGGGCGGCGCGAACCCGCCGCCGGCCTTGCTGCGCACGGCCGCGGCCATGCTGCTGAGCCTGCGCGGCAGCGCCTGCCTGTACCAGGGCGACGAACTCGGCCTGACCGAGGCTGAAGTCGCCTTCGAAGACCTGCAGGACCCTTACGGCATCGAGATGTGGCCGGATTTCAAAGGCCGCGACGGCTGCCGCACGCCGATGGCCTGGGATTCGACCCGGCCCGACCTCGGCTTCGGCGCCGACGCCAGCACGGCGCGCCCCTGGCTGCCGCTGGCGCCGGCGCACCGCGCACTCGCCGCCGACCTGCAGGAAGCCGACAAAGGCTCGCTGCTGCACTTCTACCGCCACCTGCTCGCCTGGAGAAGGACCGAGCCGGCGCTGATCGGCGGCGAGATGAGCCTGCTGCCCGCGCACGACCAGGTGCTGGCCTATGTGCGCGAGCACCAGGGCGCACGCCTGCTCTGTGCCTTCAACTTCAGCGTCGAGCCGGCGCGCTGCGCCTTGCCGGCCGATTGCGCCGGCGCCCGGGCGATCGAGGCCAGCGGCGCCGGCGGCGGCCGGATCGAGGCCGGCAGCCTCGTGTTCGAACCCTGGGGCGCGCTCTTCGCGCGCCTGGGCTGAAGCGACCTCGTGATTCATCGGCAGGGAGCCTGACTTGTCCAGCATCGATTTCGTCAACGTCTGCAAGCGGTTCGGCCCGAACCTGCCGCTGACCATCAACAACGCCAACATCCAGATCGGCAAAGGCGAGTTCTGCGTCTTCGTCGGCCCCTCGGGCTGCGGCAAGTCGACGCTGCTGCGCATGGTGGCGGGGCTCGAGTCGGTGAGCTCGGGCGACATCTCGATCGCGGGCCGGCGCGTCAACCACCTGCCGCCGGCGCAGCGCGGCGTGGCGATGGTGTTCCAGAGCTATGCGCTGTACCCGCACATGACGGTGGCCGAGAACATGGCTTTCGGCCTGCGCGTGCTCGGCTCGGACGCCGCCGCGATCGAGGCCAAGGTGAAGAAGGCCGCCGACATCCTGCAGCTCGGGCCGCTGCTCGATCGCCTGCCCAAGCAGTTGTCGGGCGGCCAGCGCCAGCGCGTCGCGATCGGCCGCGCCATCGTCAAGGAGCCGGACGTCTTCCTCTTCGACGAGCCGCTGTCGAACCTGGATGCGGCGCTGCGCGTGCAGACCCGGCTCGAGATCGCCAAGCTGCATCACGACATCGGCCGCGCGAGCATGGTCTACGTCACCCACGACCAGGTCGAGGCGATGACGCTGGCCAACAAGATCGTGCTCCTGCGCTCGGGCAAGGCGGTGCAGGAAGAGGGCAGCGTGGCCCAGTTCGGCAGCCCGATGGATCTGTACCACCGGCCGCAGAACCTGTTCGTGGCCGAGTTCATCGGCAGCCCGAAGATGAACGTCATGCCTGCCGTGATGGTGCGTGCCGAGCCGGACCACGCGGTGGTGGACGTGCGGGGCCAGCAGGTGAAGGCCGCGGTGGACGCGCGCGCGGCCGCGCCCGGGGCCGCCGTGACGCTGGGCATCCGCCCCGAGCACCTGCTTGCCGGCGACGCCGGGGAGGGCGCGCTGCTGCAGGCCACGCTGCAGCAGCGCGAGCGGCTGGGCGACTCGTCGCTGCTGTACCTGAGCGTGGCGCCCGGCGCGCCGCTCGTGACGCTGCGCCTCGAAGGCGACGCGCCGCACGCGATCGACGAAGCGGTAACCTTGCGCGTGCGCCCGGAGCAATGCCATCTGTTCGATGCCGCCGGCAAGGCCTATGCGCGCACCGTGACGCTCCCGAGTTGATCGGCGGCGGATCTTCCCCTGCCCCGATCGAGAACCGTGCCCATCAACCTCAAGACCTTCGCCGACCGACTCGGACTGTCGCAATCCACCATCAGCCGCGCCCTGGGCGACTACCAGGACGTGAGCCCGGCCACGCGCGAACACGTGCGCCGCATGGCGCTGGAGCTCGGCTACGAGCCGAGCCGCGCGGCGCGCCAGACGGCGCGCGGGCGGACCGAGGCCATCGGCATGATCTTCTCGGCCTCGGATGACGATTTCGGCAACCCCCACATCCTGCGCACCCTGGCCGGGCTCTCGACCCGGCTCGAAGCGCGCAACTACGAGCTGCAGCTCGCGGTGACCGACCCGGCCGGCGAGATGCGGGCCTACGAGCGCGCGGTGCGCACGCGCTCGGTCGACGCCCTCATCGTGGCCCAGACGCGCTGTGTCGACGAGCGCATCGCCTATCTCGCGGGCACCCAAATGCCCTTTCTCGCCTACGGCCGCACCGCCCGGCCCGAGGGCATGGCCTGGTTCGACTTCGACGCCGCGGCCGGCAGCCGGCTCGCGGTGGCGCGGCTCGTGGAACTGGGGCACCGGCGCATCGCCTATGTCCACCACTCGTTTGCGCTCAACTACGTGCGGCTGTGCCACGCCGGCTTTCTGGCGGGGATGAAGAAGGCCGAGCTGCAGGTGGCGCCGCAGGCCGTGATCGAGGCCTTCAACACGCGCCAGGACGGCTACATGGCGGGCGAGCGCCTGCTCGCGCTGCGCCCGCGGCCGACGGCGGTGATCGTCGACGGCAACATGAGCGGCTTCGGCCTCATCCGTGCCTTGCTCGACGCCGGGGTGGCCATCGGGAGCGAGATCTCGGTGGTGATCAACGGCGGCATCGAAGGCGACCTGCTGCCGCGCGGCCTGAGCGTGGCCGCGATCGTCCAGCCGACCTTCTACACGACCGGCGAGAAGCTCGCCGACATGGTGCTGTGCCTGGCCCAGCGCCGGCCGCTGGACGAGCCGCGGGTGCTGATGAAGCCGCAGTTCCTGGCCGGCAATTCGCTCGGGCAGGCCCCGGCGCTCTGAGCGCGCCGTTCACGGCTCTCGCGCTGAGCGCGCCGCGCGCTCACTCATCCCTCAATGCCCGAAACCCCGCCGCCAATTCCACGATTTCGGCCGTGATCGCCTCCTGGCGCAGCTGGCGCTCGTCGGCCTCGAGCGTCTCGACCATGCGCCCGACGTTCTCGTGCGCCGCCGCCATCGCCTGCAGCCGCGCCAGGTTCTCGGCGGCATGGCTGTGCAGCAAGGCGCGGGCGAGGCGCGCGGCGACGTATTCGGAGGCCAGCTCGTCGAGCAGCCGCTGCGGCGCGAGGTGGGTGAGCGGCGCGGGACCGGCGTCGGTGCCGATCGCGGCGCGGTCCAGCGGCAGCAGGCGGCTGCGGCGCACGTTGAACCTGGCGCCGGATTCGAGTTCGGCGTGCACCAGGTCCACCGCCGGCGCCGCCCGCCGCAGCAGGGCCCGGGCCAGGGCTTCGTGGAGTTCGTCGCCCGCGCTCACCGCGGCCTCGGCGTGGGCGATCAGCGGCGCCGACCATTCGGGCTCGATCCCGCGCGCGCGCGCCAGCCGCAGGCCTTGCGAGCCGAGCAGCATCACGCGGGCGGCCGGGCCGCGCGCCAGTTCGGCCAGCACCTGTTCGCTGAAGGCGCCGTTGAAGCCCTGCTCGGCGCAGAACACGATCGCCAGCGGCGGCTGCCTGGCGGGCACATCGGGCACGCCGTCGGGCCTGGCGTCGGGTGTCTGCAGGGCCAGGGCCTGTGCCATCGCCCGCTCCACCGTCCGGGCGTAGGCGTCGGCGCCGGCGATCAGGGCGCGGGCGCGGCGTTCGCGCGCCGCGGCGACGCCGCGCATGGCGTTGACGAGGTCGCCGAAGGCCGAGACCGTGGCCCGGCGCGCCTGCAGGTCGGCGGCTTGCTGCTCCATGGCTTCAGCCGGCGAGCAGGCGCCGCAATTCGGCTTCGAGCGCGGCGCGTGCCGCGCCATCGACCGGCGCGCGCTCGCGCAGCCGCGCCGCGAGCTCGGGCGCGGCACCGAGGGCGCGCTGGAGCAGGTCCACCCGCGCCGGCACGGCGCCGACCTCGATCGCGTCGAACATCCCCGCCTGCAAGGCCAGCACGAGCGCCACCTGCAGTTCTTCCGGCCGCGGCGCCAGCCGCGGCTGGGCCAGCGCGGCGCGGATGCGGCGCCCGCGCGCGATCTGCGCGTTCACCCCGGCGTCGAGTTCGGTGCCGAAGCGGGTGAAGACCTCGAGCTCGAGGAACTGGGCGTAGTCCAGGCGCAGCGAACTCACCGCGTCGCGCAGCAGGGGGGCCTGGGTCTTGCCCCCGACCCGGCTCACGCTCAGGCCCGTGTCCACCGGCGGCATCTGGCCGAGGTGGAACTGCTTCGTGTCGAGCACGATCTGGCCGTCGGTGATCGAGATCAGGTTGGTCGGGATGTAGGCCGAGAGGTTGCCGGCCTCGGTGCGCGCCACGGGCAGCGCCGTGAGCGAGCCGCCGCCGCGTTCGGGCGCGAGCTTGGCGGCGCGTTCGAGCAGGCGCGCGTGGACGTGGAAGACGTCGCCCGGATAGGCCTCGCGCCCGGGCGGCTGGTGCATCAGCAAGGCGAGCTCGCGGTGCGTGGCCGCGTGCTGGCTCAGGTCGTCGACGACCACCAGCGCGTGGCCGCCGCGGTCGCGGAAATACTCGGCCATCGAGAAGCCGGCAAACGGCGCCAGCCATTGCAGGCCGGGGGCGTCGGTGCCGCTGGCGACGACGAAGATCGTGCGCGCGGGTGCGCCGCCGCGGCGCACCGCCTCGATCACCGCCGCCGCGGCTTCGGTCTTCTGGCCCACCGCGACGTAGACGCAGACGAGCTCGCTGTCCTTCTGCGCCAGCAGCGCGTCGACCGCGATCGAGGTCTTGCCGGTGCCGCGGTCGCCGATGATCAGCTCGCGCTGGCCACGCCCGAGCGGGAACAGCGCATCGATCGCCAGGGTGCCGGTGTGCACCGGCTCGTGGACCAGGGCGCGGTCGATGATCGGCGGCGCCGCGCGCTCGGCCGGCAGCCGCTCGGTGGTCTGCGGCGGCGGCCCGCCGTCGAGCGGACGGCCGAGCGGGTCGACGACGCGGCCGAGCAGCGCCGGGCCCACCGGCAGGTCGACGACGCGGCCGCTGCGGCGCACGGTCTGGCCGGCGCACACGGCGTGCGGCGCGTCGAGCAGCACGCATTCGATGTGGTCGGCTTCGAGGCTGGCGGCATAGCCGACCCGGCCTTCGGGGAACAGCAGCAACTCGTCGAGCTTGACGCCGCCCAGGCCGGTGACGCGGGCGATGCCGTCGGCGGCGGCGTGGACCCGGCCGCGTTCCTCGAACGCCGCAGCCGGCGCCGCGGCCTCGATGCGCTGCCAGGCGGCGCGGCGCCAGCGCGCGAGGTCCTGCTCGAAGGCGGGGGCTTCGTTCATCGGCGGGACCTGGTGCGCGCTGCGGCTCGACCTGGGCGCGGGTCCGGATGCGCGCGCGCGAAAGCGCCCCGGCACCGGCCGCGTGCCGAGCCTGCGGGAGGGGCGGCGCTGCGGCCGCCGCGCAAACTCCGGCGCGCTGTCATGCCGCGCCCGCCGACGGGTCCGCCATCTGGGCGCGCGCGGCGGCGATCTCGGCGGCCCAGTTCAGCGCGAGCAGGCCGTGGTCGAAACGCAGTTCGGCCCCGGCGATCAGCGCCGGGTCGACCGCGAAATGAAGTTCGAGTGCGCTGCCGAAGATCAGGCCCAGGCGCCGGCCCGCGGCCTCGCGCAGCGCCGCGTCGAGCGCCTGGGCGCTCGCCAGGGTCGCCGCGGGTGCGGCGCCGGGGGCGAACCAGCGCGCGCGTTCTTCGGCCGGGGTCGCGGCGGCGCGGTCGATCAAGGCGTCGACGAAGCCGGCCGCGCCGCCCGCAGGCGCTTGCTCGAGCAGGCGCGCGGCGAGCGCCGCAGCGAGCGCGGCGGCCTCGTCGAACAAGGCCTTGCGCGCCGTGCGCCGGGCGCGCTCGATCGCCTCATCGGCCGCGGCCCGCGCCGCGGCCGCGGCCTCGTCGGCACGTTTCGAAGCGGCGCCGCGCTCGGCCTCGATCGTCGCCCGCGCGGCATCGAGCAGACGATCGCGCTCGGCCGCGGCCGCAGCGTGCTCGGCCTGCAGCGCGCCCGCCTGGGCCTCGGCCGCGGCGCGCGCGTTCGCGGCGGCGGCGCGTTCGTCGTCGAGCGCCTTGCGCCGGGCGTCGATCACCGCCAGCAGCGGGCGGTAGAACAGCCAGCGCAGCAAGGCCAGCAGCACCAGCAGGTTCAGCGCCTGCAGCGCCAGGGTCCAGCCGTCGAGGTGCATCAGTGGACGAAGGGGTTGGCGAAGAGCAGCAGCAAGGCGATGACGAGGCAGTAGATCGCCATCGTCTCGATCATCGCGAGGCCGACGAACAAGGTGCGCGAGATCGTCGCCGACGATTCGGGCTGGCGCGCCAGCGCGTCCATCGCCGCGGCCACCGCCCGGCCTTCGCCGAGCGCCGGGCCGATCGCGCCGAACGCCACCGCAATCGCGGCGCCGGCGATGCTTGCGATCTGGATCCAGGGAACGTCCATGCCTGAGGCTCCTTCGAGGGTTCGATGTCAGTCGTTCGATTCGCCCGCGGCGGCCGAGATGAAGACCATCGCGAGCACGGTGAAGATGTAGGCCTGGATCAGCCCGGTGAGCAGTTCCAGCGCCATGAAGGGAATCGGCACCAGCAGCCCGGCCAGCGCGAGCACGATGGCCGAGATGAACATGCCGCTCATGATGTTGCCGAACAGGCGCACCGTCATCGAGACGACGCGGGTCAGCGCTTCGAGCAGGTTCAGCGGCAGCACCAGCAGGTTGGGCTCGGCATAGGTCTTCAGGTAGCCCCAGGCGCCGTGGCGCTTCACGCCCCAGCCGATGACGGCGAAGAACACCGCGAGGGCGAGCGCGAGGTCGGTCTCGAGCGCCCCGGTCGGCGGCTCGACGCCGGGGATGAGCGAGCTCAGGTTGGCGCAGAGGATGAACAGGAAGATCGTCGCCACCAGCGGCAGGAAGGGCTCGGGCGCGAGGCCCATGGTCTGGCGCATCTCGTCGCGCAGCGTGCCGACGATGAGTTCGGCCGCGGCCTGGAGGCGCCCCGGCCGCTCGACCGAGAGCCGGCGCGTCACGAGTGCCGCGGCCAGCACCATCGCCGCCATCACGCCCCAGGTGGTGATCACCGGCTGCGTGATCGGCACCGGCCCGAGCTGCCACACCACGGCGTGTTCGAAGGGGTTGGCCTTCATGGCGTGGACCCGCGCCGCACCCGGGCGACGACGACGGCGTCCGCCGCGAGCACGCCCGCGGCGGACGCCGCCAGCGCCCAGGCGCCGTGGTGCGCGCTCCAGGCCAGCAGCGCAACCAGCAGCCCGGCGCGCAGCAACTGCAGCAGCACGAGGCCGAGCCAGCCCCCGCCTTCGACGAGGCGCCGGCTGGCCCAGCGCAACGAGCCGAAATGCCAGAGCCCGGCGGCCAGGCCGAGGGGAAGGAAGGCGAGGGCGCTCATCGTTCGTGCATCCAGCGCCAGGCCGACCAGCAGCCGATGGCCAGGCCCGCGAGCATCAGCGCCGCGGTGAAGGTGATGCCGCTGGCCAGCTGCCGGTCGAGCCAGCGCCCGAGCGCGACCCCGGCGAGCAGGGGCACGACGATGATCCAGCCGAGCACGCCCACTGCCGCGAGCTGACGCATCAGCGTGGGCTCGCCTTCGCGCAGCCAGCGCTGGCTGCGCTCGGCGCGCCGTTGCACCTGGCCCAGCAGTTCGCGGTCGCCGTCGACCGGATCGGGTTCGGATTCGGGCTTCGGGTTCATGGCAAGGCCGGCGGATGCAGGCTGCCCGGGCGCAGCGGCCTGACGAGTTCGCGCAGCGCGCGCACCTCGAGCTGGCGCGATTCGCGGCGCGCGTCGTCCTCGGTCTTCTGGCGCCGCGTCAGGCGCGCCAGCACCTCGGGCACGAGCTCGGCGATCTCGGTGCCGGGCACGGCTTCGCGCGTCGCCACCGACAGCTCGCGCCCGCCGCGCAGCGTCAGCACGCCGCGGCGCAGTGCGCAATGGCGCCAGCGGCCGTCGGCTTCGCGCCAGCTCAGCACGCCGACCGTGAGCACGGTGAGGAAATCGGCATGGCCGGGCAGGATGCCGAAGCTGCCGCTCGGGTCTTCGGCGCGCAGCGACTGCACCCCCAGGGCATCGACGAGGACCGAGCCCAGGCTCGTGAGCACGAAGTGCAGGCCGGGGGGCGGGGCGGTCGTCATGGCGTGGCGGCGGCCGCGTGCGGCTCCCCGGCGGCAGCAGGTGATGACTTTGTGCGCTCGGGCGAGGCCTCGGGGGGCCGGCGCGGCTCGTCGGCGTGCTTGCGCGCTTCGTCCGCACGCTCGGCCGCATCGTCCGTTCGCTTGCGTGCCTCGTCCGCACGCGCGCGCGCTTCGTCGATCGTGCCGACCATGAAGAACGCGCTCTCCGGCCAGTCGTCCGCGCTGCCGGCGAGGATGGCACGGCAGCCCGCCAGCGTGTCGGCCAGGGCCACGCGCCGCCCGGGCTTGCCGGTGTAGGCCTCGGTGACCGAGAACGGCTGCGTCAGGAAGCGCTGCAGCCGGCGCGCCCGGCCGACGAGGCGGCGGTCGTCGACGCTCAGCTCGTCGACGCCGAGCAGGGCGATGATGTCCTGCAGCTCGCGCAAGCGTGCGATCGTCTCGCGCACCTCGCGCGCGGTGGCGCAATGCGCGGCGCCGACGACCTCGGGGTCGAGCAGCATCGACTGCGATGCGAGCGGGTCCACCGCCGGGTACATGCCTTCGGCGGCGAGGGCGCGCGAGAGCATGATGCGGCTGTCCAGGTGCGCCGCGATCGCGGTCACGGCGGGGTCGGTGAAGTCGTCGGCGGGGACGTAGACCGCCTCGATCGCGGTCACCGAGGCGTGTTCGCCGCAGGCGATGCGCTCCTGCACCGCGGCCACCTCGCTCGCCAGCGTCGGCTGATAGCCCACGCGCGAAGGCAGGCGCCCGAGCAGTCCCGAGACCTCGGCTCCGGCCTGGACGAAGCGGAACACGTTGTCCATCAGCAGCAGCACGTTGCGCTGTTGTTCGTCGCGGAAGTATTCGGCGATGGTCAGGGCCGCGAGCGGGGTGCGCCAGCGCGCGCCCGAAGGCTCGTTCATCTGGCCGAAGACGAGCACGCTGTTGGCGAGCATGCCCGATTCGCGCATGTCCAGCAGCAGTTCGTGGCCTTCGCGGCTGCGCTCGCCGACGCCGGCGAAGACCGACAGGCCGCGGTAGCCCTCGGCCATGACGTGGATGAGCTCCATCACGAGCACGGTCTTGCCGACGCCGGCGCCGCCGAACATCGCCGCCTTGCTGCCGAGCGCGAGCGGGGCCAGCAGGTCGATGACCTTGATGCCGGTCTCGAACACCTGCACCGCGGCGCGGCGTTCGGCCAGCGCGAGCGGCGCGCGGTGGATGGGGCGGCGCGGCACCTCGGGGCCGAGCGCCGGCCCGCCATCGCCGGGGCGGCCGAGCACGTCGACGAGGCGGCCGAGCAGCGCCTCGCCCACCGGCATCATGACCGGCGCGCCGGTGTCGAACGCGGCGCTGTCGCGCGCCAGGCCCTGCGTTTCCTGCAGGCTGACCGCGCGCACCGTGGTCTCGTCGATCTGGGCCTGGACTTCGAGGGTGAGGCGGCGGCCGTCGTCGAGTTCGACCTCGACCGCGTTCGCAAGCGCGGGCAGGGCGCCGGCAGCGAAGCGCAGGTCGACGACGCCGCCGCGCACGGCGACGACGCGGCCGGGGTTCGCAGGGGCCGATGGATCCGACTGCACCGCTGCTTGCCGCTTCAGCCCAGCAGGGCCAGGGATTCGTCGGCGATGACCTGCTCTTCGTCGGTCGCCAGCACCAGCAGCGCGACCCGGCTCGCGGCGCTGTGCAGCAGCTCGGCGTGGCGCGCGTTGGCGCCGGGGTCGATCTCGGCGCCGAGCCAGGCCAGGCGCGCCGCCACCGCGGCGCGCAGGCGCGCGTCGTGTTCGCCGACGCCGGCGGTGAAGACCAGGGCGTCGAGGCCGCCCAGCGTCGTCGCCAGCCGCGCCGCCTCGCCGGCCACGCGCAGCGCGAACAGGTCCAGCGCCTCGCGCGCCGCCGGCTCGGCGCTGGCTTCGAGGCTGCGCACGTCGGCGCTCGAGCCCGAGACGCCGAGCAGCCCCGAGCGGTGGTACAGCAGGTCTTCGACGTCGTGCGCCGACATGCCGCGCTGCTGCAGCAGGTGGAGCACGACCCCGGCGTCGAGGGCGCCGCAGCGCGTGCCCATCGGCACGCCGTCCAGGGTCGAGAAGCCCATGCTCGAATCGACGCTGCGCCCGTTGCTCATCGCGCACAGGCTGGCGCCGTTGCCGAGGTGCGCGGCGACGACGCGGCCGGCGCCGAGCGCGGGGTGGCGCGCGGCCAGCTGGCGCGCGATGAAGGCATAGGACAGGCCGTGAAAGCCGTAGCGCCGGATGCCTTGCGCGTCCAGTTCGCGCGGCAGCGCGAAGCGTCGTGCCAGCGGATCCTGGTGGGCGTGGAACGCGGTGTCGAACGAGGCGCATTGCGCCAGCCGCGGGCGCAGATGGCGCAGGGCGCGGATCAGGCGCAGGCTGTGATGCTGGTGCAGCGGCGCGAGCGGGGTGAGCGCATCGATCGCGGCGAGCGTGGCGGCGTCGATGCGCACCGGGCCGTGGAACTCGGAGCCTCCGTGCACCACGCGGTGGCCGGCGGCCGCGATCTCGCCGAGCTCGCCATGGGCTTCGAGTGCCGCGAGCAAGGAGTCGACGACTTCGTGCAGATCGTCGGTGATCGGTGCCGCGATCGGCCATTGCACCGGGTTCGCGAGCGGACGCTCGCCCGGCGCGCCCGCGCCATGCAGCACCAGCGCGAGCGGCTGGCGCTGCAGGTCGAGCAGGCCATGGGCGAAGGCCCGGGCCTGGCCGCTCTCGATGCGGTACAGGGCGAGCTTGACCGACGACGAGCCCGCGTTCAGCGCCAGCAGCACCTGCGGCGGGCGGCTCACGCGGCGGCCCCGAGGCGCGCGCTGCGCGCCGCGACGAGCCGCGCCAGCGCCGCCGCGGCCAGGCGCAGCGTGCGCCGGGCGGCGTGCTTGGCCTGCTCCGTCACCGTGGCGGTGATGCGGTCGCCTGCGGCGATCGGCCCGGCGAAGCGCAGCTCCCGGGCCGGCAGCACCGTTCCCGGGCCCGGCAATTCGGTGCCGATGACGGCCGAGACCAGGGCCTGCGCCCACATGCCATGGGCGACCACCGGCCCGCCGGCCGTGGCCGGCACCGGCGCGAGGTGCGAAGGGTTCAGGTCGCCGGGCACGGCGGCGAAGAGGGCGATGCCGGGCGCGCCCATCCCATGGGTGATGGAGGCGCTTTCGCCGATGGCGATCTGGTCGAAGCTGCGGTTGCGCAGGAGGCTGTCGTTCATCGTTGCAGCACATAGGCGCCCGGTGCCGCGCCGAGCGAGGGCGCCTCGGCGGGCGGGGCGACGCGCACGGCGGCCGAGTGTCGCACGAGCCAGTCCTGCCATGCGGGCCACCACGAGCCTTCGTGCACGGGAGCCGCGGCGAACCATTCGTCGGCCGCGAGCACGGGGTCGTCCGGCTTCTTCTCGAGGAGGCGGAAATGGCGGTGCGGATGGCCGGGCTCGCTCACGATGCCGGCGTTGTGGCCGCCGTTGGTGAGCGCAAAGGCGATGTCGGTGTCGCACAGGTAGTGGATCTTGTAGACCGAGCGCCAGGGCGCGACGTGGTCGCGCTCGGTGCCGACCGCGAAGATCGGCAGGCGCAGGTTCTGCAGCGCCAGCGCATGGCCGTCGACCACGAAGCGCCCGGCCGCGAGGTCGTTGCCGAGGAAGAGCCGGTGCAGGTATTCCGAGTGCATGCGGTAGGGCATGCGCGTGGTGTCGGCGTTCCAGGCCATGAGGTCGATCAGCGGCGCGCGCTCGCCCATCAGGTAGTCGTGGACGACGCGCGACCACACGAGGTCGTTGGACTGCAGCATCTGGAACGCGCCCGTCATCTGCTCGGCGCTGAGCACGCCCTGCTTCCACATCAGACTGTCGAGCATGTGGACCTGGGCCGGGTCGATGAAGAGCTGCAACTCGCCCGGTTCGCTGAAGTCGGTCTGGGCCGCGAACAGCGTCATCGAGGCCAGGCGATCGTCGTGCGCGCGCGCCATCGCCGCCGCGGCGATGGCGAGCAGGGTGCCGCCCAGGCAATACCCCACCGCATGGACACGGCGCCCGGGCACGATGCGGCCGACGGCGTCGAGCGCGGCCATGACGCCCTGGCTGCGGTAGTCGTCGAAGCCGATCTCGCGGTCCGCCTCGCCGACGTTGCGCCACGAGATGCAGAACACCGTGTGGCCTTGGGCGACGAGCCAGCGCACGAGCGAGTTGTGCGCCGAGAGGTCGAGGATGTAGTACTTCATGATCCAGGCCGGCACCACGAGCAGCGGCTCGGCATGGACGTCCGGCGTCGACGGGCTGTACTGGATGAGCTCCATCAAGCCATTGCGCAGCACGACCTGCCCCGGCGTCGCGGCCAGATCGCGGCCGACGACGAAGCGCTCGCTGCCTTCGGGCGGCAGGCCGCTTGCCTTGCGCGCCGCATCCTGCATCCAGTGCAGCGTGCCGCGCCAGAGGTTGAGGCCGCCTTCCTCGAAGGTCTTGCGCAGCAGCTCGGGGTTGGTCCAGGGCAGGTTCGAAGGCGCCATCATGTCCAGCCACTGGCGGCCGAAGAACGAGACGATGTCCTCGTGGTGGCGCTCGGTGCCCGGCACGCCTTCGGTGGCGTGGCGCCACCAGTCCTGGACCGCCAGAAAGCCCTGTGCCCATTCCTTGAAAGGCGATTGCTGCCAGGCCTCGCCCGCAAAGCGCGGGTCGCCGGGGCGGGACGGCATCGCGGGCGCCGACCGGGCCAGGCGCAGCGCGAGTTCGAGCCGCTTGCCGGGGGCGCCCGCGAGATGGAGCGCCCAATCGGTCCAGGCGAGGAGCAGCGATTCGGGCGAGAAGCCGAGCGTCGTGCGCGCCAACGCCGCCTCGCGCAGGCGGTCGAAAGCCTGCAACGGGGCGAAGGGGTCTTCGGTGGGAACGGGGGCGGTCATGGAAGACAGGTTCTCTGATCGGGGAGCCGCGGCGCGGCTGCACAGGTACTCCATTGGAACGGCCTGCGATGACCACGGCTTGACATCGGTCAATGGCAACCGGTTCGGCCCGTCTTCGAGCTTGTTTTCGTTCACCGGCCGCGGTGCAAAGATTTCACGCGCAATGTTTTCGACGCGTTCCGAAACAGAAGCGAATCAGCGCCGGCCGAGCATGAAGCCCTCGCATCCATCGCGATGCATTCAAGCGGAGAAGAAACCCGTGAAATCGACTTGCAAACTCCTCGGCGCGGCCGCGCTCGCCGCCGCTGCCGCCATGGCCGCCATGCCGGCCCAGGCCGAAGGGCTGTACGCCGGGCTGGCGCTGGGCACCTCGTCGTTCCCGAACAGCGTCAACGGCGTCACCAGTTCCAGCACCGGCGTCAGCGGCAAGGTCTTCGGCGGCTACCAGCTCTCGCAGAATTTCGCGGTCGAGGGCAGCATCGCCAACCTCGGCCACACCGGCAACAACGGCAGCGGCACGGTGGCGAGCCACGCCGAAGGCGTGGACGCGATCGGCCTGCTGCCGATCAGCCAGAACGTCTCGCTGCTCGGCAGCGTCGGCCTGGCGCACATCAACCTCAACACCAGCAATGGAGATGCGGCGGGCACGGCGCTGAAGTTCGGACTGGGCGGCGAGCTGAGCCTCGCGTCCAACATCGCCCTGCGCGCGCAGTGGGAGCGTTACCACACCGACACCTTCGGCACCAACCCCAACGTCAACCAGTTCACGCTCGGGGTGCGCTTCGCCTTCTGAAGGGGCCGATCGCGCTGCGGGTTCAGCGCGCGCCGCAGGCGCTGCGCTGGCGTTCGTTTACCGTGTCTTCAAGTGCCGCTCACACGCTTCGGTTCCGATGGCGGGCGGCGCGAAACAGGGCGGCCGCACAATCCGGGAACCTCCACGGCTGATCGAAATACCATGAGCTTCACGAACCGTTGCGCGCTCGGCGCCCTTGCCGCTGTCGCATCGCTGGTCCTGGGCGGATGCGGCGGGGGAACCAGCTCTGCCACGATCGGCGGCACCCTCACCGGGCTGGGGGCCGGGCAGACCCTCCAGCTCCTCAACGGCGGCGACGCCATCACGCTGAATGCCAACGGCTCGTTCACCTTTCCGACCCAGGTCTCGAGCGGCAACAGTTATTTCGTGACGATCGGGACGAAGAGCCCGAGCAGCCTGTTCTGCAGCGTCGGCGCGGGTTCCGGCACCGTCGACACCGCGGGCGACGCCGTGACCTCGGTCAGCGTCGCCTGCAACTCGACCGCGACCGTCAGCGGCACCGTCTCCGGGCTCGCGAACGGCTATTCGGTCAGCCTGACCCTCACGGACCTGACCACCAACGTGCAGTCGGCCGCGAACGTGGCCTATACGGGCAATACGCTGATCCCCTTCAGCTTCCCGGCGCCGCTCAGTGTCGGGGACCAGTACCAGGTCCTGGTCTCGAATCAGCCCGCCGCGCCCTCGGGCCAGACCTGCGTGATCCAGAGCGGCGGCAGCGGGACGATGACGGCGACCGGCGCTTCGCCGGTGGGGGTCGCCTGCTGATCCCGTCGCTGCGGCGCCGTCCCCGGCGTCGCAGCGACGGCCGCGCCGCCCCTATTTCTCGAGTTGCGCAGTCGCGAGCAGCAAGGCGTCGACCTTCTGGTCGAGGCCGGCGATGTCGTCGCGCAACTGGTCCACGCTGTCGCCCAGATCGCTCGAATCGGGGGCGTCCGATGCGGTGACCTGGCTGTCGTCGGGCTGCAGCATGTCCTGGTGGATCTGGTGCAGCTCCCAGCCAATCCAGGCCAGCGCGGCGACGACGGTGGCGCGCCAGATCAATTCGGCAATCAGTCTCTTCATCTCGCTTCGACGGTAGGGTGTCCACGGCGGAGTGTTTCACGCCCCGCGCGCGAGGCATCCCGCGCGCTGCCGGATGCGGGCCTAGAACTCGTGCCACAGCGTCAGCGTCGCGCCCGACTGCGAAGCCGACTGCAGCAGCGGCGAGCGCGTCGCCGCGCCGATCAGGCGCGCTCCGATCCACTGCGCGTCGAGGCGCCAATGCGGCGCCAGGCGGTGCTCGAAGCTCAGCGTCAGGCTGCGGTCCTGCCAGCCGGCCGGGGCGTCGAAGGCGGCGAGGCGGCTCGCCGCCGCCTGCTCCGTTGTGACGCCGAAATCGGCGCGGGCGCCGGCGCGGTTGCTCCAGCTGGCGGCGATGCCGATGCCCAGGAGGTCGGCGCCGATGGGCAGGCCGCTGGTGAGGCCGATCTCGAACCGGCTCGCATCGCGGCGCGGCCCGGCGCCGGCGAGCAGGCCGGTCTGCAGCAGCAGGGCCGGCGCGAGCTGGACGTTGACGAAGCCTTCGAGCGCGAGGCGGCCGGGCACGCCGCCGATGCCCGGCGGTGCGTCCGAGGCCCTGCGCCCGAACACGGGCCAGAGCCTGAGCCCGGCCTGGAGATCGGCGCGCCGGGAGAGGTTCCAGCCCAGGCCGCTGTCGGTCGAGGCGAAGAAGCCGCCCGGCGATTCGTAGTCGAGCCCGGGAACGAGCCAGGTCCGGCTGCGGCTCGACCCCGCGTAGGCGGGCAGGATCCAGACCGAGGGCCCGGCGGCGAAGCTCGCTTGCCGCGGCGGCGGGTCGATCAACAACAGGCTGCCCCAGGCCCGCGCCGCGGGGGACGCCAGCGCGCACAGTGCGAGGGTCAGGGCGCAGCGCAGCAGGGAGGATCGGGGCGGTCGGTGCGTCATGGGGGAGGTCCGGGCGCGGACCATAACACCGCGTGCCGGGCGCGGCGCGGGCACGCGGACCGGGCGCCGGCTCGGGGCACCGCCGCTTCAGGCGAGCAGGGCGCTCCAGTCGGCCCCGGCCTGGGGCACGCGCACGACGAAGCGCTGCTCGTCGCTCCCGAGCGGCTCGGCGCTTCGCATCTGCGCGGCCAGCACCTCGAGGCCGGCTTCGGAAGCATCGTCGGCGCGTGCGGCGCGCGCACGCACGCGCTCGCGCAAGGTCGCGCCATCGACCTCGAAATCGAGGATCACGAAGCGCAGCCCGCGCGCGGCGGCGAGCCGGCGCGCCGCATCGCGCGCGGCGCGCCGCAGAAAGGTGGCGTCGAGCAAGGCGCTGTAGCCGCCGTCGAGCACGGCGCCGGCGGCTTCGAGCAGGCGCGCCTGGACCGCAGCACCGGCGGCGGCGTCGTAGATCCCGGCACCGGGGGCCGATCCGCTCGAAGCCAGCGCCGGCAGGCCGAACAGGCGCTTGCGTTCGACATCGGAGCGGATGCGGATCGCCCCCAGCGTCTCGACCACGCCCTGGCTCAGCGTCGTCTTGCCGCTGCCCGACAGGCCGTGCGTGATGAGCAGCAGCGGCGCCGCGCGCTGGCCGCTGCGGTGCGCGAGTTCGAGGTAGGGGCGGGCCGCGCCGGCCGCGTCCTGGCCCGCTTGGCGCGCGCGCAGCGCCGCCACCTTGGCCCGCACCAGCGCCCGGTACTGGCGGTACCAGCGCAGCACCGCCGCGCCGTCGTAGTCGCCCGCGGCCTGGAGGTAGGCGTCGACGAAGCGGTGCGCCAGCCCGGGCCGGGCATGGGCCTCGAGGTCCATCGCCATGAAGGCGATCTCGTCCATCACGTCGATCCAGCGGAAGTCCTCGTTGAACTCGATGCAGTCGAAGACCGTGGTCCGGCCCTGGATGCGCACGACGTTGCCCAGGTGCAGGTCGCCGTGGCATTCGCGCACGCGGCCGGCGCCGCGCCGTGCCTCGATGCGCGGCGCGAGGGCGGCGAAGGCGCCGGCCTCGCGCCGCCGCAGCCGGCGCAGGCACAGCGCGTCGGCGCGGCCGGACAGCAGTGCCGCCAGGGCGTCGAGGTTGTCGAGCATCGGGGCGTGGACCTGCTCCGGCCGGCCGAAGCGGCTCTGCGGGTCGGCGACCGCGGCCTGGCGGTGGAAGGCGGCGAGCTGGCGCGCCAGCGAATCGATTGCGGCCGCGTCGAGCTCGTCGCGCGCCGCGAGGCGGTCCCAGAGCCCGTCCTGGTCGAAGGCCTTCATCACGACGGCGCAGTCGAGCAGCGGGCCGGTGCCGTCCAGCCGCGGCGCATCCGGGGTGCCACGCAGTTCGGCCAGGCCCAGGTACAACTCGGGCGCGAGGCGGCGGTTCAGGCGCAGTTCGCGCTCGCAATCGGCACGGCGCCGGGCGAGCGAGCTGAAATCGAGGAAACCCGGGTTCACGGCCTTCCTGATCTTGTAGGCGGTGTCGGCGCCGACGAGGACGAAAGAGATGTGGGTCTCGACGAGCTCGATCGGTCCGGCCCCGGGCTGCGTTTCGAGTTCGCGCCGCAGGGCCGCCACCATGCGGAACTGGTCGGAGAGCGTGATCTCGAGGGGGGCAGGCGCTTCGATCGGCATGGGGTGCGAGTGAGGACGGCAGCGGTCGCGGGCCGAGAATGGCACATTCCGGCCCGGCCGCTGTGCGTGCAGCAGTCGGCACTGCTCGACGAGCGGACCCGGCTCGCGAGCCGGCGCCACGCGCTCGGCCCGTTGCAGGCGCTGATCGGCTGCGGCGCTGGCGCTGGCGCTGGCGTACGCCGCCGGGGCCGGCACCCCTTGCTCCGCCGCGGCCGGCCGCATGCGCGACGATGGGGGTGCCGCGACGCCCGACACGCCGCAGCGACCGGCGCCGCGCGGCTTCAGCCCGGCTTCAGAGCGACTTCAGCGGCGCGCGGAAGACGTAGCCGATGCGCGGCTCGGACTGCAACGGCACCAGGCTCGACGAAGCCTTCTCGATGCGCCGGCGCAGGCGGTAGATGGTCGCGTGCAAGGTGTTGTCCAGCGTGTTCGCGCCATCGCGGCCCAGGCGCTGCATCAGCGTGTCGCGGTGGACGATGCCGCCCTCGGCGTCGAGGAAGCAGCGCATGACCGCCACGTCGGCGTCGCTGAGGTCGACCTTGGCGCCGTCGGGGGCGGTGAGCTGGCTCGCCCGCAGGTCGACCACCCAGCCCAGCTCGCGTTGGCCGCGCTGGGTCGAGCGCCGCTGCAAGGCCTTGATGACGAGCATGATCTGCTCCAGGCTGACCGGCTTCTCGAGGTACATGTCGGCACCGGCGTCGATCACGCCTTCGAACACCGACGAACCGACCTTGCCGGAAACGACCAGAACTCCGGCATCGGTGCGCCGACGCAGGATGCGGATCAGTTCGTCGCCCTCGACCCCCGGCAGCATCAGGTCGACGACGTAGAAGCCGTAGCCGAAAGGAGACTCGCTGGCGAGCAGGTCGCTGCTGTCGCCATAGACATGGACGTCGATGTCATGCTCTCGCAGGTAGGCTGCGAATGACTCGGTGAAATCAGGGTCGTCGTCGATGAGCGCAAGGTTGTTGGGGAGCATGGGCGGCAGGTCGGCAAGAAGTTGAACAGAACCAGGCTAGAGCTGATTGTATGAATCTACACGCACCAGAAACAATACTAAACATAACATAACGAGTGGGTGCGTCATTTCCTGACTCGTCATGATTGATCAATGTGCGAACTGACGTGTTAATTGTTGTTTAATTCAGCGATATTCACACCGATTGCGCCATTGAAAATGGAGACAGCATGTCACAACTGTCTCAAAAAAAGAAAATTCGATGAATTCGAAACCCTGCAAGGTGTCAGATTTGACAGGGTTTGTTCGAACTTCAGGGTCGAAATGACCCTGAAAGCAACAGGCTAAAGGCGCTTTGGGAGCGCTGGAGTCACCCGGCGGGCCCGATCAGGCCCCCGATTCGAGCATCCGCGTGATGACTTCGCGCAAGTCGTCGCTGAGATCGCTGCGCGCCGCGACGCGCGTGATCGCCACCTGCGCCGCGCTGCGGTAGGGCTCGGCCAGGGCGGCCCAGCGGTCCATCGCCCGCGCCAGGCGCGAAGCCACCTGGGGGTTGATGGCGTCGAGTTCGCGCAGACGCTCGGCCCAGAAGACGTAGCCCGCGGCGTCGGCGCGGTGGAAGGCCGCCGGGTTGGCCATGCACAGCGGGAACAGCAGGCTGCGCGCCCGGTTCGGGTTCTCGAGCCGGAAATCCGGGTGCTCGAGCAAGGCCTTGACGCGCGCGAACACGCGGCCGGCCGCGGCGCCCTGCGGCTCCTGGGCCCCGGCCTGGAGGGCGAACCACTTGTCGATGACGAGCGCTTCGCCGCCGGCCTGGGCATGGAAGCGTTCGAGCGCGGGCGCGGCCAGATCGGAATTCGAATCGACCAACGCCTGCAGCGCGCCGACGCGCTCGGTCATGTTGCCCGCGTCCTTCAGGCGCTGGAAGGCGCGCCCCGGCCAGACGGGGTCGCCCACGGCCGCCGCGTGCAGGCAGAGCATGGCCAGGCTCAGGTTGCCGAGGGCGCGCCGCCCGGCCTGCGCCGAAGTGGGTGCGTAGCCTTCGCGCACGAGGTGGGCGTCGTAGGCCCAGGCCCAGTCGGCGTGCAGCCGCGCCGCGAGTTCGCTGCGCAGATGGGCGCGCGCGGCGTGGATGCGTTGCGGGTCGAAGCGCTCGAGCTGCTCGGCGACATAGCCTTCGCCCGGCAGGGTGAGCACCAGCTCCTTGAAGGCCGGGTCCAGGCGCGGGTCGCGCAGCACGGCGCGCATGGCTTCGACGAAAGCGTCGTCCAGCGCCCGCGGCACGTCATGCGCCTGCGCGGCCAGCACGCGCCCGAGCGCCAGGCGCTGCCCCGCCTCCCAGCGGTTGAACGGGTCGCTGTCGTGGGCCAGCAGCACCAGCAGGTCGGCATCGGCGAGGCCGTCGTCGAGGATCACCGGAGCCGAGAAGCCGCGCAGCAGCGACGGCACGGGCTCGGCCTCGATGCCTTCGAAGTCCCAGCTCTGCTGCGCGTCCTCGAGCACGAGCAGGCGCTCGGGGGCGAGCTCGCGGCCGTCGCGGCCGACGAGCGCGGTCGCGACCGGGATCACGAAGGGCTGCTTGTGCGGCTGGCCGGGCGAGGGCAGCGCCGACTGCGTCAGCGTCAGGGTGTAGCGGCGCGCCGCTGCGTCATAGCGGCCGCGCGCCTTCAGCCGCGGCGTGCCGGCCTGCGCATACCAGCGCTTGAAGGCGTCGAGCCGAGGTGCCAGTTCGCTCTTCGGGTTGGCGTCGGCGATGGCCTGGGCGAAGTCGTCGCAGGTCACGGCCTGGCCGTCGTGGCGCTGGAAGTACAGCGAGATGCCACGCGCGAAGCCGTCGCGGCCGACCAGGGTCTGCATCATGCGCACGACCTCGGCCCCCTTCTCGTAGACGGTGGCGGTGTAGAAGTTGTCGATCGCGGCGTAGCTCTCGGGCCGCACCGGGTGCGCCATCGCGCCCGCGTCCTCGGGGAACTGGGCCGCGCGCAGGCGGCGCACGTTCTCGATGCGCTTGACCGTGCGCGCGCTCGCCGGCGCCTGGCCCGGTGCCGGCGCCGGGGCGCACATGTCCATCGAGAACTCCTGGTCGCGGAAGACCGTGAGCCCTTCCTTGAGCGAGAGCTGGAACCAGTCGCGGCAGGTGATGCGGTTGCCGGTCCAGTTGTGGAAGTACTCGTGGCCGACCACGCTCTCGATGCCGGCGAAATCGCTGTCGGTGGCGGTGGCGGGGCTGGCGAGCACGTACTTCGTGTTGAAGACGTTCAGGCCTTTGTTCTCCATCGCCCCCATGTTGAAGTCCGAGACCGCGACGATCATGAAGCGCTCGAGGTCGAGCGCGAGGCCGAAGCGGGCCTCGTCCCAGACCACCGAGGCCACGAGCGAGTTCATCGCGTGCTCGGTGCGGCCGAGGTCGCCGCGGCGCACGTAGACCTGCAGCAGGTGGTCGCGCCCGGCGCGGGTGCGGATGCGCTGCTCGCGGCAGACGAGGTCGGCGGCCACCAGGGCGAACAGGTAGCTCGGCTTCGGGAAGGGGTCGTGCCAGGTCGCGAAGTGGCGCCCGCCTTCGAGCTCGCCCTGCTCGACGAGGTTGCCGTTGGACAGCAGCACCGGGTACTTGTGCCGGTCGCCGCGCAGCGTGACCGTGTAGACGGCCATCACGTCGGGGCGGTCGGCGAAGAAGGTGATGCGGCGAAAGCCCTCGGCCTCGCACTGGCTGAACAAGCCGCCGCCCGAGGTGTAGAGCCCCGAAAGCCGGGTGTTCTTCTCGGGCGCGATCGCGTTGCGAATCTCGAGCACGAAGCTTTCGGCCGCGGGCGGGTTGTCGATCACGAGCTGGCCGTCTTCGTGGCGGAACGAGACGCTCTCGCCGCCGGCCATCACGCGCAGCAGGTTCAGCTCCTCGCCGTCGAGCACCAGCGGCTGCGCCGGCAGCGCGGCGTTGCGCTCGATCGTGAGCTTGCTCGTGACGATGGTCTTGGCCGGATCGAGGTCGAACGCGAGTTCGACGCGGCGGATCCAGAACGCCGGCGGCGCATAGTCCTGGCGCTGGATCACGGGGGCATTGCCTTCACGCATGGTGCTTGTCTCGGGTCTTATGGAGGTCGGTTCGAATCGCGATCGCGGTTTTGCAGCTTTGCTGCGCTGCCCAAGCGGACGCCGCGGATCCGGCTTTGCAGGGCCGCTGGCGCCGCCCCCAGGGCCACGCAGGGGCCCCAGGTGGCCCCAGGGGGAGCGCCGCAGGCGCTACGGGGGGAGCCAAGTCACAAGCCTTGTTTCAGGCTGGCTTCGATGAAGGGGTCGAGGTCGCCGTCGAGCACCTTCTGGGTGTTGCTCACCTCGACGTTGGTGCGCAGGTCCTTGATGCGGCTCTGGTCGAGCACGTAGCTGCGGATCTGGTGGCCCCAGCCGACGTCGGTCTTGGTGTCCTCCAGCTTCTGCTGCTCTTCCATGCGCTTGCGCATCTCGTGGTCGTAGAGCCGGCTGCGCAGGCGCTTCCAGGCCACGTCGCGGTTGCTGTGCTGGCTGCGGCCGTCCTGGCACTGCACCACGATGCCGGTCGGGATGTGCGTCAGGCGCACGGCCGAGTCGGTCTTGTTGATGTGCTGGCCACCGGCGCCGCTGGCGCGGAAGGTGTCGGTGCGCACGTCGGCCGGGTTGATGTCGAT
>JAGWTS010000402.1 GCA_028868875.1 Burkholderiales bacterium
ACCCCCAGCAGGAGACAACGCCATGGACCAAGAACCGACCGCGATCAAGACCGATGCACTGAACCGCCGCGACCTCGTCAAGCTGATGGCGATGGGCGCCGCAGGCGCCCTCGGCCTGCCGGCGCTGGCGCTGGCCGCCGGCGAGAAGACGCTGGTCTGGGGCAAGAAGCTCGAAGCCACGATGTACGACCCGGCGACCTCGATCCTGGCTTCGTCGTGGGAGTTGCTGCACCTCGTCTACGAGGGCCTCACCAACCTCGACGCGAACATGAAGCCGGTGCCCGCGCTCGCCGAATCCTGGGAGACGCCGAGCCCGACCAAGTACGTCTTCAAGCTGCGCCGCGGCGTCAAGTTCTCGAACGGGCGCGAGCTCACGGTCGACGACGCCGTCGGCAGCCTGCGCCGCCTCATCGACCCGAAGACGGGGTCGTTCTTCGCCGGCCAGATGGGCAAGATCAAGTCCATCTCCGCGAGCGGCGCCCATGCGCTCACGATCGAGCTCGCCGAGCCCTATGCCCCGCTGCTGACGGCGCTGGCTTCGACGATGGCCTCGATCATCCCGATGAAGGAACTCGCCGCCGGCAGCTTCGACCCCAGCAAGACCCTGCTCGGCACCGGTCCCTACGCGGTCCAGTCGCATGCCCAGGGCGACAACTGGACGCTCGAGCGCAATGCGCATTACTGGCAGCCTGGACTGCCCAAGATCGCGCGCCTTGTCGTCAAGATCGTGCCGAACGACCAGGCGCTGATCGCCGGGCTGCGCGACGGCGGCATCGACATCGCCCAGTTCGACGCCAGCCCCGACGCCAAGCTGCTGCTCACGCCGCTGGCCAACGTCCAGGTCGTGCAGAACCAGCAGACCAACCTGATCTGGCTCGTGCTCAATGCGGTGGCCAAGGGCTCGCCTTTCGCCAACCCCAAGGTGCGCCAGGCGGTGGCGCTGGCGCTGGACCGCGACACCATCGCCAAGGTCGGCATGGGCGGCAGCGGCGCGCCGGCAACGGCCATCGCCCCGGCCTTCCACGCCGTCGACCCGGCGCGGCTGAAGGTCTACAAGCGCGACGTCGAGAAGGCCAAGGCCCTGCTCAAGGAAGCCGGGGCCACGGGCCTCGGCTTCGAGGTCGTCACCGGCTCCGAACCGATCTGGGCCGCGATCGGCCAGGTGATGCAGGAGAGCCTGGCCCAGGCGGGCATCACCGTCAAGCTCGCGACGCTCGACGAAGGCACCCTGGTCAAGCGCGTGTGGATCGCCAACCCGGGCGACTTCCAGGCCTCGCTGCTCTGGTACGCCGGCTATTCCGATCCGGCGATGCTGCCGCTGTGGTTCGTACCCAAGGTGGCAGGATTCACCGCGGGCTACCAGGCCGAGGACCCGGAGCTGATCAAGGCGATCGAGGGCTTGCGCGCGCTCGACGCGGCCGACCCGCACCGCGCGGCGGCGATCCAGGACGTCTGCGACCGCATCCACACCCAGGCGAACCAGATCCCGGTGATCACGCGGGTCGAAACCATGGCCTTCCGCAAGGACGTGCTCCAGGCCGCGGCGATGAGTCATGTGGACGGCTACGCCGACAGCCTGCACGGCGTCGCCACCTACACGAAGTCCTGAACCCGGTAGCTGCTCGCGTGGGTGCTTTCGCACGCTTTGCCTTGGGGCGCCTGGCCAGCGCCCTGCTCACGCTCGTCGGCGTCTCGGTGCTGATCTTCTGCGCCATCCGCCTCGTGCCGGGCAGCTTCGAGGAGGTGCTGGTGCCGCGCGGAACCCCCGAGTTCCGCGCCGAGATCGCGGCGCGGCTCGGCCTGGACCGGCCCTTGCCCGTGCAGTACGGCAAGTGGATCGTGGGCGCGCTGCACGGGGACTTCGGCCTCTCGCTCGTCACCAGCACGCCGGTGGCGCGCGAGTTCGCGAGCCGGCTGCCCGTGACCGGCGAGATCGCCTTGTGCGCGGTGGCGCTGGCGGTGGGGGTCGGCATTCCGCTGGGCATCGCCGCCGGGCTGGCACAGCGCCGGCCGGGGGCCGCGGTGGCGAGCCGGCTCTTCAGCGGTTTCGCGATGTCGACGCCCGATTTCGTGCTTGGCAGCATCCTGCTCTACGTGTTTTCGCGCTATTCGCTCGGCCTCACGGTGGGCAACTGGGTGCGCTTCGGCGATTCGCCGCTCGGCCACGTCAAAGGCCTGGTCGTGCCCGTCGTCACCTTGTCGATGTTCGGCATCGGCATCCTGGCGACGACGACGCGCCATGCCGTCATCGGCGTGCTGCGCCAGGAGCATGTGGCGAGCGCCTTGCTGCGCGGGCGCAGCTGGAGCCAGGTCGTGCGCCGCCACGTGCTGCGCAATGCCAGCATCCCGGTGCTGACGATCGCCTCGATCTACCTCGGCTACCTGCTCGGCGGCGCAGTGCTGATCGAAAACCTGTTCTCGATTCCCGGCTTCGGCCGCTACCTGTTCCAGGGCATCCAGAGCCGCGACTATCCCGTCGTGCAGGCCGGGGTGCTGCTGGCCTCGGGCTTCTTCGTGCTGCTGAACATGCTCACCGACATCGCCTATGCGGCGCTCGACCCGCGCATGCGCGACGGAGGCTCGGCGTGAAGGGCGCGGCGGCGCTGCTGCGCGCGCTGATGCACGAGCGGCTCACGCGCTGGGCCGTCGTCGTGCTGCTGATCCTGCTGGCCGCCAGCCTGCTCGCCCCGGTGCTGCCGATCGGCCGCCCCGACCAGATCGGCTTCGGCATGCGCCTGTCGCCGCCGAGCTGGCTCGTTCCCTTCGGCTGCGACCAGCTCGGCCGCCCGGTGCTGGCGCGCGTGCTGCAGGGCATCCAGACCACCTTTCTGCTCTCGACGGTGGCGGTGCTCGTCGCCGGCGCCTTAGGCGCCCTGGTCGCGATGGCCACGACCTACGGCCACCCGACGGCCGACGAGGTCGCGAGCCGCGGCGCCGACATCCTGTTCTCGTTCCCGCCGATCCTGCTCGGCATCCTCGTCGTCGCCGTCATCGCCCCGGGCATGCTGAGCGCGATGGTCGTCATCGCCTTCATCACCTTCCCGACCATGCTGCGCGTGATCCGCGCCGCCACGCTTTCGGTGATGAAGCGCGATTTCGTCGTCGTCGCCGAAATCGTCGGCGTCTCGTTCCCGCGCCGGCTGCTCGTGCACATCCTGCCCAACGTGGTCGAGGCCTTCACGGTGCAGATCATCTATTCGATCTCGGTCGGCATGATCGTCGAGAGCGGGCTCTCGTTCCTGGGCATCGGCGTGCAGCCGCCGCTGGCTTCGCTGGGCAGCCTGCTGCGCGACGGCCTGCCCTACATCGAGGTCGCGCCCTGGCTCACGCTCGGGCCGGGCCTGACGCTGGCGGCCGCCATCATGGCCGTCAATCTCCTGGGCGACGGCCTGCGCCGCGTCGTCGATCCGGCCTCGAGGGCATGAGATGAGCCGCTCCGCGAACGACTCTGCCGGCCCTCTCGTCGCCGTGCGCGATTTGGCGGTGAGCTTCCGCTCCGGCGGCGGCGAGGTGCTGGCGCTCGACGAGGTCGGCCTCGAGATCGGTGCCGGCGAGCGCGTCGGCCTCGTCGGCGAATCCGGCTCGGGCAAGAGCACGCTGGCGCTGGCCGTCGCCGGCTTCGTCAAGGGCAATGGCCGGCGCAGCGCGGGCCGCGCGCAGGTGGCGGGACAAGACGTGTTCGAGGGCGATGCCGAGACGCTGCGCCGGCTGCGCGCGACGAAGTTCGGCTTCGTCTTCCAGAACCCGATCGGCACGCTCGACCCGACGCGCAAGATCGAGCGCCAGTTCTTCGACGCCGAAGGCCGCGCCATCGCCCCCGCGCGCATCACGGCCCTGCTCGAAGGCGTGGGCCTCGCCGACACCCAGCGCGTGCTCGCGAGCTATCCGCACGAACTCTCGGGCGGCATGGCGCAGCGCGTGGCGATCGCGATGGCGATCGAGCACGAGCCGGCGATCCTCGTCGCCGACGAGCCCACTTCGGCGCTCGACGCCTCGATCCGCATCCAGATTCTCGAGCTGCTTCTGGCCACCAGCCTGCGCCTGCATTCGGCCCTGCTGCTGGTCAGCCACGACCTGCCGGCGATTCGCCGCTATTGCGAGCGCGTGGTCGTGATGTACGCCGGGCGCATCGTCGAACAAGGCCGCACCGAAGCAATCTTCCAGCACCCGCTGCATCCCTACACCGCGGCGCTGATTGCGGCCATGCCCGGGCGCGAGGGCTTCGGCGGCAAGATCGACGCGATTCCCGGCCACCCGCCCGTCGTCCACGAGCGCGCCGCGAGCTGCACCTTCGCGCCGCGCTGCCCGCGTGCCAACGACGAATGCCGCGGCCGGCGCCCGGCGTTGGTCGAATTGGACGGCTCGGGCGGGCGCCGCGTCGCCTGCCTGCGCGTGACGGAGGAAGCCCGATGAGCGCGAACGCGGTCGAACTCGAAGGCGTGAGCGTGCGCTACGGCCGCGGCATGGCCTTCGCGCGCACCTGGTTCGACGCCGTCAAGCAGGTCGACCTGCGCATCGAGACCGGCGAGACGCTGGGCCTGGTCGGCGAATCGGGCTCGGGCAAGAGCACGCTGGCCAAGGTCTGCCTCGGCCTGCTGCGGCCGAGCCAGGGCCGGGCCCGGCTCGAAGACGAAGACCTCTTCGGCATCGGCCGGCGCCGCCCCGGCAGCTTGGCGGCCGTGCTCCAGCACCCGGAATGGTCGCTCAACCCCAAGC
Organism: Burkholderiales bacterium; assembly: GCA_028868875.1. Taxonomy (GTDB): domain Bacteria; phylum Pseudomonadota; class Gammaproteobacteria; order Burkholderiales; family Burkholderiaceae_C; genus Rubrivivax. The sequence continues at coordinate 4,717 of JAGWTS010000402.1, forward strand.
TCTCGATCGGCCGCTCGATCGCCGAGCCGCTGGGCGTGGCCGGGGTGCGCGGCGCCGAGGCGGCGAA
>JAGWTS010000044.1 GCA_028868875.1 Burkholderiales bacterium
ATCGAGCACGTGAGCTCGGTCTCGCGCCCGGGGCTGGCCATCGTCACCGTGCAGTTCAAGGTCGGGGTGCCGCGCACCGAGGCCCTGGTGCGGCTGTACGACACCGTGAACTCGCATGCCGACTGGCTGCCGCGCGCTTTGGGCGTGCTCGCGCCGATCATCAAGCCCAAGGGCATCGACGACGTGCCCATCGTCACGCTCACGCTCTACAGCCGCGACCCCGGAGTCGGCGCCTACGACCTCGAGCGCGTCGCCCACAGCGTCGAGGCCGACCTGAAGCGCGTGCCCGGCACGCGCGAGGTCACGACCCTCGGCGGGCCCGGGCGCGCGGTGATGGTCGAGATCGACCCGGCGCGCATGGCCGGCGCCGGCGTCACCGTGGCCGACCTGCGCCAGGCGCTGGAGTCGGCCAACCTCGGGCTGCCGGTGGGCGAGCTGGTGGCGGGCAACCGCAGCGTCGCGGTCGAGTCGGGGCCCTTCCTGCACAACGCGGCCGATGTCGGCGAGCTCGTCGTCGGCGCCCGCGCCGGCAAGCCGGTGTTCCTGCGCGAGGTCGCCACCGTGCGCGACGGCGCGCCCCCGCCCGAGCACTACGTGTGGACGGGTTTTCCGGCGCAGGCGCAGGGGGCGGCGTCGGCCGCGGCGCCGGCGGCGGAGTATCCGGCGGTCACGATCAGCGTGACCAAGAAGCCGGGCGAGAACGCCATCACCGTCGCCGACGCCGTGATGCAGCGCGCCGCCGCGCTGCGCAACACCGTGATCCCGGCCGACGTGCAGGTGCTCGAGTCGCGCAACTACGGCGCCACCGCCAACGACAAGGCGATGAAGCTGATCGAGAAGCTGCTCTTCGCCACCACCTCGGTCGTCGCGCTGGTGTTCATCGCGCTCGGCCGGCGCGAGGCCGCGATCGTCGGCAGCGCCGTCATCCTCACGCTCACGGTCACGCTGTTCGCGTCCTGGGCCTGGGGCTTCACGCTCAACCGGGTGTCGCTGTTCGCGCTCATCTTCTCGATCGGCATCCTCGTCGACGACGCCATCGTCGTGGTCGAGAACATCCACCGCCACCAGATGCACCATCCGGGGCGGCCGCTGCTGCAGCTCATCCCGGCGGCGGTCGACGAGGTCGGCGGGCCGACCATCCTGGCCACGTTCACGGTCATCGCGGCGCTGCTGCCGATGGCTTTCGTGAGCGGGTTGATGGGCCCGTACATGAGTCCGATCCCCATCAACGCGAGCATGGGCATGATCCTCTCGCTGGCCGTGGCCTTCGTCGTCACGCCCTGGCTCGCGCGCAGCTGGATGAAGCACCTGCCGGCGCCGGCCGACGGCGCCGAGGTCGCGCTGCACGCCGCCCCGCACGGCCTCGCGGCGCGGCTCGGGCCGGTGTTCCACCGCCTGTTCCGGCCCCTGCTCGACCCCGCGCGCGGCGGCCGCAACCGCGGCCTGCTCTGGGCCGGCATCGGCGTGCTCATCGCGCTCTCGCTGGCGCTGCCGGCCACCGGCCTCGTCGTGCTGAAGATGCTGCCCTTCGACAACAAGTCGGAGTTCCAGGTCGTCGTCGACATGCCCGCCGGCACGCCGCTGGAGCAGACCGCGGCCGTGCTGCACGAGCTCGGCGCCTACCTCGCGACCGTGCCCGAGGTCACCAACTACCAGGCCTATGCCGGCACCGCGGCGCCGATCAACTTCAACGGCCTCGTGCGCCAGTACTACCTGCGCGCCGGCGGCGAGGTCGGCGACCTCCAGGTCAACCTCGTCGACAAGCACCACCGCAGGGAGCAAAGCCACGCCATCGCGACGCGGGTGCGGCCGGCGTTGCAGAAGATCGGCGCGCGCTTCGGCGCCAACATCAAGGTCGTCGAGGTGCCGCCCGGCCCGCCCGTGCTCTCGCCCATCGTCGCCGAGATCTACGGCCCCGAGGCCGAAGGCCGGCAGCAGGTGGCGCGGGCGGTGCGCAAGGTCTTCGAGGCCACGCCGGGGCTGGTGGACGTGGACGACAGCAGCATCGCAGCGGCGCCGAAGAAGCTTCTGCTCGTCGACCGCAGCAAGGCGGCACTGCTGGGCGTGCCGCAGCAGGCCATCGTCACGACCCTGCGCGCCGGGCTCTCGGGCGAGGGCACGGCCTACCTCCACGACGGCGCCAAGTACCCGGCGGCGGCGACGATCGAGCTGCCGGCCTCGGAGCAGGGCAACCTGGACACCTTGCTCCAGCTCGGCGTGCGCAGCGCCCAGGGCCGCATCGTGCCGATTCGCGAACTCGTGAGCGTGAGCGACACCGTGCGCGAGCAGCCCGTCTACCACAAGGACCTGCTGCCGGTGAACTACGTCGTCGGCGACATGGCGGGCGCGCTCGACAGCCCCTTGTACGGCATGTTCAGGATGCGCCCGGCGCTGGCGCGCATCGCCGCTCCCGGCGGCGGCCATCTGGTCGAATACTTCATCCACCCGCCGCAGGAAGCCTGGCGCGACTACGCGCTGAAGTGGGACGGCGAATCGCAGATCACCTACGAGACCTTCCGCGACATGGGCGCGGCCTATGCGGTCGGGCTGGTCCTGATCTACCTGCTCGTGGTGGCGCAGTTCGGCTCGTACCTGACGCCGCTGGTGATCATGGCGCCGATCCCGCTCACCATCATCGGCGTCATGCCCGGCCACGCCCTGCTCGGGGCGCAGTTCACGGCCACGAGCATGATCGGCATGATCGCGCTGGCCGGCATCATCGTGCGCAACTCGATCCTGCTCGTCGACTTCATCAACCTGCAGCTGCGCCAGGGCGTGGCCTTCGAGCAGGCCATCGTGCACTCGGCGGTGACGCGGGCCCAGCCCATCGTGCTCACCGGCCTGGCGGCCATGCTCGGCGCCTTCTTCATCCTCGACGACCCGATCTTCAACGGGCTCGCGATCTCGCTCATCTTCGGCATCTTCGTCTCCACCTTGCTCACGCTGGTGGTCATCCCCACTCTGTACTACGTGTCCTATCGCAACCGGCTCCATGCCTTGATCGGAGATTGATATGAAGTCCTGGCAAATCGTGCGCCTGCTCGCAGGCAGTTTCATCCTCTTGTCGCTGGCGCTGGGGGTTCCCGGCAGCCCGCTCTTCGTCAGCCCCTGGTGGCTGGCCTTCACCGCCTTCGTCGGCGCCAACCTGCTGCAGAGCGCGCTCACGAAATGGTGCCTGATGGAGTCGCTCCTGCGCCGCCTGGGCGTGAGCTCGGGCTGCTGAACCCGCTACCGAGGAGACCCGCATGAACCTCGTCTGTCCCGAATGCGGCACGACCAACCGCGTGCCCGAGGCCCGGCTGCACGATGCGCCGGTGTGCGGCCGCTGCGGCCACGAGCTGATGGCAGCGGCCCCCGTGGCGCTGGACGACGCCCGCTTCGACGCCTTCATTGCCGGCACCGAACTGCCGGTGCTGGTGGACTACTGGGCCGACTGGTGCGGCCCGTGCAAGGCGATGGCGCCGCACTTCGCGAACGCCGCCGCGGCCATGCCCGAGGTGCGCTTCGCCAAGGTCGACACCGACGCGAACCCGCGCACCAGCGGCGCCGGCCAGATCCGCAGCATCCCGACCCTGGTGCTGTACCGCGGCGGGCGCGAGCTGGCGCGGCGCTCCGGCGCCATGCCCGCGGCCGAGCTGCAGCGCTGGGTGCAGGGCGAACTCGCGCGCGCGGGTGCCTGAGGCCATGCGCGCCCCGCGTGTTGCGCTCACCCTGGCGGCCCTCGCCGCCGGCCTCGCGTTCGCCTGGCCGGCGGCCGCGGCCGGCCTCATCCAGGCCTGGCAGGCGGCCTCGGTCAACGACCGCGACTGGGCGGTGGCCAACGCCGCGCGCGCCGCGGCCGCGCCGCGGCGCGACCAGGCCCAGGCCTTGTGGCGGCCCACGGTGGGCTTGAACGCTTCGCTCGGCGTCGCGCGCAGCGACACCGCGACCGAAGGCGCGCAGTTCTCGGCGCCCGGCTTCGGCAGCGTGCGCGGCGCCGACTTCGCGACCTCGGTCAACGCCGGTGCGAGCGAGCGCTGGGCGATCGAGGCGCGCCAGCCGCTCTACAGCCCGGAGCGCCGGGCACGCCAGCGCCAGCTCGAACTCGGCGCCGACCGCGCCGATCTCGAATGGCAGGCGGCGCGCGAGCAGCTCATGCTGCGCACGGCCGAGCGTTATTTCAAGCTCGCGCTCGCGCTCGAGGCCGAGCGCGTGGTGGCGCGCCAGCTCGCCGCCGTCGAGCGCGCCGCGGCCGAGGCCGAAGACCGCTTCCGCCTCGGCGACGTGCCCGTCACCGACACCCGCGAAGCCCAGGCGCGGCTGGCCGAGCTGCGCGCGCGCCACCTCGCCGCCCATGCCGACACCGAGAGCGCGCGCGAGGACCTGGCCGACAGCACCGGCCTGCCCGCCGCCGGGCTGCAGGCGCTGCTGCCCGGGAACGCACCCGTGGCGCCGGGGGCGACGCTCGATACCTGGCTCGCCGAGGCGCGCAGCGGCAACCCGGAGATTCGCCTGCGCGAGCTCGAGGGCGAGATCGCGCGCGTCGACGCCACGCGCTACAGCCGTGCTGCCGCGCCCAGCGTCGACCTCGTGGCCCAGGCCGGGCGCGAGCATCTCTCGGGCAGCGGCGACTTCGGCAGCGGCGCCTACGGCGCGACGAACGCGATGGTCGGCATCCAGCTCAGCGTGCCGCTGTTCAGCGGCGGCTACCGCGAGGCGCGCGAACGCGAAGGACAGCGCCTGGCGGATGCGGCCTCGGCCCGGACCGAGAGCGCGCGCCGCCAGACCGAGCAGGCGGTGCGCGACGCCTGGCGCGGGCTCGAGCTGGGCGCCGCCCGGGTGCAGGCGCTCGGCGCCGCGGTGGCGGCGGCCGAGGCCCGGCTCGACGCGACGCGGCTGGGCCGCCAGGTGGGCGACCGCACGACCCTGGACCTGCTCGAAGCCGAGAACGCCAGCGCCGCGTCGCGCCTGGCTCTGGCGCAGGCGAAGGTGGGCTGGGTCCTGGACCGGCTGCGCCTGTCGGCGCTGGCGGGCCGGCTCGACGAGCCGCTGCTGCAGGTGGTGGACCGCGGGCTCGAAGCCGCACCCGCCGCCACGCACCCGTAGGCGGCGCCGGGCTCCTGGCGCCGGGCGCCGGCGACCTCGGGCCCCGGTGCGCTCGCTGCGGGAGCGCCGGGCGCGGCGGTGCGCCAGCGGGGCGTTCGTCCCCCCCCGGTCGGGGCATGCGCCATTGACGCGCCGGCGCCGGCGCAGCAGCATCTGCGGCAGCCGCGCCCGATCCCCGGGCCGGCTCCCCGGACCCCGGCGCCAGGCGCAGCGGGCCGCACACAGGAAGTACCGCATGTCGAGCCCCTCGTCGCCATCGAACCCCGAAACCGCGTCCTGGCTGGTCGAGCGCCGCGGCGCCGCTGCGGCCCCGGGCCTGGTCTCGTCGATGCGGCGCGTCAAGGGCGCGCTCACGCGGCCACTGACGATCGAGCGGCGCGACGGCCGGCTCGAGATCCGCCTCGTCGACCGGCGCCGGCCGCCGCCGCCCGAAGACGCACCGCCGACCCTGGCCGAGGCCTTCGTCGAACTCCACGACCGGCTGCTCGACCACGAGCACGACCGCACGGCGCTGGTGCTGCGCCATCTGGTCACGGTGCACAACGAGGTCGCGCGCAAGGGCTGGCAGGCGCTCGAGACGATGCCTTCGCGGCTGATCGCCAGGGCCCTGGTCCAGGCCGACATCCTGGCCGGCGAACAGCCTTCGAGCGCCATGCCGCTCATCGTCGACCGCCTGCGCCTAGTGCTGGTGGCCGCGGGAATCCGCGAAGAGCGGCTCGCCCGCCAGCGCGCCGCGGAACAAGGCGAACCGCTCGAAGTCTCCGAAGCGACGCGCGAGGAATACGACGAGATGGAGCGGGTCTGGATCGGCACCGTGCCGGGCGTCACTCCGCCCGCGGAACCGGCGGGCTGAAGCGCCTTGTTCGGCGTGCGGCCGGCGCTGCATCCGCACGGGCGGGGCGCGGCCGCTCAATGCTCGAGCGTGTAGACCTCGGCCTTGATGCGCTCTTCGCGGCTGTGGCCGGCCAGCGCCTGGTCCCATTCCGGGCCCTCGGCGCCGGGCGCGGCGCGCAGGCCCTTGGTCAGCGCGGCCGATTCCTCGGCGCCGGCGTCGAATTCGGCCAGCGCCTCGCGCGCCTGGCTGAACAGCCGCGCCACCCCCGAGCCGCCGGCGTCTATGACGACGACATAGCGCGCGGGCTTGCGCAACTCGGCGTTCGCGTGTTCGTGGGGAAGTTCGATGCCGAAGCCGCCGTCCATGGGGCCATCATGCCAGTGCAGCCGGCGCCGTGCAATGTGCTGTGCGGGCACTTCGATGCTCAGGCAAACTGCCATTTCCGCCACGCATCGCCGAGCCGTACGAGAACATGAGCACGAACCGCCTTCCCACCTTCTTCATCTCGCATGGCGGCGGCCCCTGGCCCTGGATGCGCGATTCGATGAACGGCCGCTACGACCGCCTCGCCGCCGCGCTCGCCCGCATGCCCGAACAGGCCGGCGCCCGGCCCGAGGCGGTGCTGATGATCTCGGCGCATTGGGAGACGCGCGGCCTGAGCGTGATGTCGAACCCGGCGCCGCCCATGGTCTACGACTATTACGGATTTCCCGAGCACACCTACCGCGTGCGCTATCCGGCGCCGGGGTCGCCCAAGGTGGCCGAGCGCGTGCGCGGCTTGCTCGAAGGCGCTGGCATCGGCGCGGTGCTCGATGGCGAGCGCGGCTTCGACCACGGCCTGTTCGCGCCGATGGCCTTGATCTACCCCGCGGCCGACATGCCGGTGCTGCAGCTCTCGCTCGATTCGGGGCTCGATCCGCGTCTGCATCTGGCCGTGGGCCGGGCACTGGCGCCGCTGCGCGACGAAGGCATTCTCCTCATCGGCAGCGGCCTGAGCTACCACAACCTGCGCGCGCTGGGCGCCGCGGGCCAGGCGCCTTCGGCGGCCTTCGACCGCTGGCTCGACGAGGTGCTGGTCCAGGCCGCGCCGGAGGGCCGCGCCGCCGCATTGACGGCCTGGGAGCGGGCCCCCGGGGCGCGCCAGGCGCATCCGCGCGAAGAGCATCTGCTGCCGCTGATGGTGGCGGTGGGCGCGGCCGAGAGCGAGCCCGCGCGGCGGGTCTATCACGAGGACGATTTCTTCGGCGCCGTCAGCGTCTCGAGCTTCATGTTCGGCGGCGCCTGAGCCCGCCGCCTCATTCGGCGCCGAGCGCCACGCGCGCGGCCGGCGCCAGCAGCGCCTTCGAGCCCGCGCCGCCCTGGATCTGGCGCAGGGTGACGAGGCCGAAATCGGCGGCCTTCCAGAGGTTGTCCTCCACGTCCGCGAGTTCGGCGCGGCCCGCGACCTGGAGCGATTCGATCACGATCGCGCAATCGCGCCCGGCGTTCTTGGCGGCGTAGAGCGCGCGGTCGGCCAGCACCAGGGCGCGCTCGATCGGCAGCTCGAGCTCGCCCGCCTGCAGCGGCAGCCGCGCCAGGCCGATCGAGACCGAGACCGGCAGCGGGCCGGCGCTGCTGGCAACCGGGTCGGAGCCGACGACCTCGAGCAGCCGGGCCGCGAGATCGCCCGGCGCGCGCGGACCCAGCGCCAGGGCCACCATCTCCTCGCCGCCCCAGCGCAGCAGCAGGTCCTCGGGGCGCAGCGCCGCGCCCAGGCGCCGCGCCAGCGCCACCAGCACCTCGTCGCCGACGGCGTGGCCGAAGCGGTCGTTGATGCGCTTGAAGCGGTCGACGTCGATGATCGCGATGAGCGCCGCCTGGCCGCGCAGGGCGGGCCAGGAGGCGGCGGCCCATTCCTCGAAATGGCGGCGGTTGAACAAGCCCGTCAAGGTGTCGCGCCGGCTCTGCTGCGACAGCTCCAGGTTGCGCTGCACGAGGGCGGCTTCGCGCGCCTGCTCGCGCTCCATCAACTGGTTGAAGGCCTCGCTGATGTCGGCCAGTTCGTCGCCGCGTCCGGGGTCGAGCCGCGCCCGCGGGCCTTCTTCTGCACGCTCGTTCATCGCCCGGTGCAGCCGTGCCAGCCTGCGCCCGACGATGAGGCGAAAGCCGATCGAGGCCGAAGCCAGCGCGGCCGCGAGCGCGGCGAGCACGATCGCGATGAGCACCAAGGCGCGGCTGCGCGCCTGGGCCGCGATCTCGGCGTCGCTGTAGCGGATCGACAGCAGCGCAGCGTCGTCGCCCACCGGCAGCGTGAGCCGGGCGCTCGGGCCCACCCGCTTGCAGCCCACCACCGCGGGCCAGCTCGCGCGCGCCGGCTCGGCGTCGTCGCGCGCGCGCAGTTCCGCGCAGAGCACGGCGCGGTCGGTGCCGAAGGTGCCCAGCAGGTCTTCGGCCAGGCCGCGCTCGCCCAGGGCGTCGTGGCGGCCCAGGGTGGCCGCCACGCAGGCCGCGAGGCTGCCCACGCGCAAGGCCAGGGCTTCGGTCGCGGAGCGGGTGTCCAGGCGCCCGGCCAGCACCACGCCCGCCGCCGCCAGCACGACGAAGCTCGGCACCAGTACGAGCAGGAACTTGCGATACAGCGTCAAGCGCAGGCGGCCCGCCGCCAAGCGCTACTCCAGCATGCGCGCGACGCCGGACTTCAGCAGCGCGTCGAGCGGGCCGCGGTTCGCGATCTCGACCTGGAACACGGCGAAGCGCCCCTGCCTGCGCGCGAGGTAGAAGTCCACGTTCACGGGCACGCCGGCGTCGTCGCGGAAGTCGGCGCAGAGCACGAAAGCCTCGCCCAGGCGCAGCATCATCGGGTGGCCGGCCGCCGGGTGCAGATTGCGCAGCCGGCCGGTGCCGAGGTCGACCACGGGATAGCTGCCGGCGACCGTGCTGCGGTCGATCTGCAACTGCATCGCCGCCTGCAACTGCACCCGGGTTTCGGTGGAGATCCGGTCCCCGGCCTCGGCGGCGCGGGCCAGGGGCGAGAGCAGCAGGGGCAGGACAGCGAGCGCGGCGCGGCGTCGGATCATGCGCGGCCTTTCTTGGGTGCAGGGGCTGGGTTGCAGGAACCATCGGCCGGATCGGGCGCTTCCTGAAGCCGCCGTGCGCGCGCTGCAGCGGTGCTGCGAGAACAAATTCACCGACGGGTCCTTCCGCTCATCTGGAGCGCCAGGACTTCGGCCGCGGGCCCGGCGCGGCCAGCGGCTATATTGGGCCATGCCCGATCCAGATTTGCGGTGCCCCTTCCGGCCGGCCTGGCTGCTCGCACTGTGTTGCGGCACGGCGCTGGCCGATCCCGGCGCCGCGGCGCCGGCCTCGCCCGAACCCACCGACGCGGCCATCGAGGCCGCGCGCACGTCGGCGCGCGAGACCGCGATCTGGCTCGCGCGCGGCGTCGACAGCTGGTTCGGCGACCGCCCCTTCGCCGAAGGCGGCAAGGTCAGCGACGGCCGCCTGGGCCTGCAAAGCCAGGTTCGCGGCGGCAACCGCCCTTCCGTGGGCCTGCGCTTCAACGCCCGCTTCGTGATGCCCAACCTCGACCGCCTGAGCTATGCGTTCATCGGCCGCGACGACCGCAGCGAAGTCCTCGCCGATACCCCGCAGGCGCTTTCGCGGCAGGAGCGCCTCGTGCCCCCGTCCGGCGCCAACCAGGGCTTCTTCGCCGGGCTCGGACGGACGCTGGGAGACCACTTCGACCTGCGGCTCGGGCTGCGCGGCGGCTTGCACCTGTATGCCCAGGCGCGCTACCAGCACCATTGGCAGCCCGCCGCGGCCGACCACCTCGACTTCAAGCAGACCTTCTTCTGGACCCGCGCCGACCGCCTCGGCTCAAGCACGGCCTTGTCCTACGACCACGCGCTGGCGCCGGACCTCGCGTTGCGCTGGGTCAACGCCGCGACCATCACGCAGAGCCTGCCCGAGATCGCCTGGTCGAGCGTGGCCGGCGCTTATCGCTCCTTCGGCGCGCAGCGCGTGGCGTCGTTCGAGCTCCTGGCCGACGGCCAGAGCGGCTCGGCCCCGGCCACGCGCGACCGCGGGCTGCAGCTCGGCTGGCAGCAGCCCTTGCGCAGGAACCAACTGCTCGGCGCCCTGGTGCTCGGCTACTTCCGCACCCGCACTGACCCGGGCGACGCGGCGCGCGGCGAATGGGCCCTGGGAGGCCGGCTCGAGCTGCGCTTTTGAGCGGCCCGGGGTTTCCTCGCGAGCGCCGCCGCGCGCGCACGGATCAGTGCATCAGCCGGACCCACAGCGCCGGGCCGGCCAGCGCCAGCCAGGCGCCGAAGAAGACGAGCAGGGCGACGAAGACCGCGGCGCTGCCGCAGTCCTTGGCCTTGGCCGCCAGCGGCTGCAGTTCCGAGGTCGCGATGTCGACGACGGCTTCGAGCCCGGAGTTGAGCAGTTCGGCGGCGAGCACCCACCCCATCAGCGCGAGCAGCAGCACCGTGTCCAGGCGCGGCAGCTGCAGCCACAGGGTGAGCGGCGCCATCAGCGCCATCAGCGCCAGTTCCTGGCGGAAGGCGGCTTCGTCGCGCCAGGCGCTGCGAAAGCCTTTCTCCGAATACCGCATCGCCCGCACGACGCGGACCATGCTGAAGGCGGTAGTGGATTTCAATGCGGACTCCTCGGTGCCGGCTTCACGAGCGGGCGCTGTTGCGCGGCCAGGCCGCCAGATCGGGATGGCGCCGTGCGGGCGGACCGGCCGGATCTCGATGCGGGCCGAGCCAGGCAGGAACGTGGATCATGCCGATGCTGAGCCAGACCGCGACGCTGAAGTAAAGCGTCATCCACACCACCTCGGTCTTCCAGTCGGCCCATCTCGACGAAACCACCCAGCGCCGCGACGCGTCGGCCAGGCCCTGGGCCAGGTCGAGCACCGGACGGCCCTGGGCGCTGTCGCGCACCCAGCGCGCCCAGTACATCGGCACGTCGACGCCGAACATGTAGACGACGTAGCCGATGCCGAGGGCGCAGGCCGCGGCGACCAGCGGCCGCGCGGGGGTGGCGCAGCGCGGCCACAGCAGCACCAGCCCGGCGACGAGCAGCGCCACGCACAGGCCCCAGATCGATTCCTCGAACACGTGGCCGATGTTCGAGGTGGTGAGGACCGCGTACCACGAGCACAGCTCGGCGACCGCGATCAGCGGCACCACGAGCCGCGACAGGGCGACACCGGCTGCGCTGTCGGCACGGCGCGCCATGCCGCGCATCAGCAGCGCCCATTGGGCGGCAAAGCACAGCTCAGCCACGGTCGCGACCGAGCGCCCGACGATCACGCTCGAGAGCCACGAATCGACCAGGCACAGGCGGCGGATGTCGAACACCGGAAATGCCGAGCGATACGCGCAGCCCAGGACGTAGCCTGCGGACAGGAGCATCTGCAGGCGCGAAGCGGCACGGTTCGCGGGATGCAGGCGCTGCGCGCGCCGGGTCGCCCACGTCGCCGAGACGAGCCAGGCGAGCAGGTTGATCGCGGCCACCGCGCACAGCAGCGTCCACCAGGTCTGGGTCGGGCTGGACATCGGGGCACGCAGGGCTTGTCGACGCTCGCGAGGGGTTCGCGCCCGCGCTTCAGTGGCCCTTGCGCGGCCGGCCGGTCTTGATCGGCTCGAGCCGGTCGAGCGCGGCCGCCAGCGCCTTCGGCTCGAGGAGCGCCAGCGCCTGCAGCCCGGCGCGCAGCAACTCGCTCTTCTTCGCGGCGCGGCGCACGTCGAGCGCGCGCGCCTTCAGCGTGGCGATGACCGCGAAGTCGGACTCCGGCATCGTGAAGCTGTCGCGCACGAGGCGCGGGCGCTGCTTCGCCGCCTTGCGCGCAGGGCTGGACACCGCCGCAGCGGGCGCGGCGGCCGCCTTCCTGGCGGGCGCGGCGCGGCTCGCGGCCTTGCGCGCCGGCGCCGGCTTGGCCGGGGCGGGCTTTGCAGGGACAGGCTTGGCAGGGGCTTGCGGGGCGGGTTTGCGGGCCATGATTCGAAACCGGTCGTACCGTATAAACCATTTATACACTTATTTCGACGCGACGCGAGGGAGCGCGCAGGTCCCTACAATGCGCCCGCCCGCGATTGCGGGGAATCCAACCCACTTCGACACGAAACCACACATGGCAACTGCAAAGAAGACGACGACCAAGGCCCCCGCGAAGAAAGCCGCCGCCGCGGCCGCCCCGGCCGCGCCGAAGCCGATCAAGACCGCGCTCAACAAGACCGGGCTCGTCGCCCACCTCGCCCAGTCGACCGGCGTCGAGGCGAAGGCGGTCAAGGCCGTGGTGGCCGGGCTCGAGGCGACGATGCTGGCTTCGGTGCACAAGCGGGGCCTGGGCGCGTTCACGCTGCCGGGGCTGCTCAAGGTCACCGTCGTCAACGTGCCGGCGAAGAAGAAGCGCACCGGCATCGACCCCTTCACCAAGCAGGAGCGCGTCTTCGCCGCCAAGGCCGCGACCGTGAAGATCAAGACCCGTGCGCTGAAGAAGCTCAAGGACGCGGCGCTCTGATGCGGCTGGCGCGGCAAGCGCCGCGCCGCTGCGCGCCGCGGTAGCGCCCCGATCTCGAGCAGGCAGGCCTTTGCCGCCTAGCTCGACCTCCGGCGCCGGGCGGTCCGGGCGCTCAGGGGTCTGCGGGCCGGCGCACGCGCGGAATCCAATAGACCAGCTGCGCCGCGGCGGCAAACGCGATGATCCCGGTGGCGCCGATTCCGGCGCCGAGCGACAGGCTGGCGGCCAGCAGCGACAGCAGCGCCGGCCCGCAGGTCGAGCCGATGTCCGACATCAAGCGCCAGACGCCGAGGAAATGGGCCCGGCCCAGCCTGGGCGAGTAGTCGGCGCCGAGCGTCATCACCATGCCCGAGCCGATGCCGTTGCCGAAGCCGATGACCGAGGCCGCGACGAGCAGGCTGGCGGCACCCTGGGTGAGCGGCGTGGCGAGCAGCCCCAGGCCCATGACCGCCATCGACGGCAGCACGACCCAGCGCCGGCCCTTCAGGTCCATGACCTTGCCCGCGGGATAGAACACGAGCATGTCGATGCCGCCGGCGAGGCCGTAGATCAGCGCTGCCGTCGACGGCGTCAGCGCGAGATGGTCGGCCCACAGCGGAATCACGGCCTGGCGCGTGGCCCGCACCGCGCTCACGAGCAGGACGCCGACACCCAGCGTGACGAAGACCTGGCGCTGCGCGCGCACGATGCCGGGTAGCGAATTCGCCTGCGCGGCGGTCGGTGCGGCGGGCGCGTTGTGCGCACGAGGCATGGCGGTGGTGTCCTCGAGGTCGGGAATGCGCGCCGCCACGCCCGCGGCCACGAGCAGCGCGGCGATGCCGACGCCGTAGGCGCCGACCAGTCCCCAGCGCTGGATCGCCCCGGCCGCGGCGAACGGGCCGATGAACAGGCCGATGCGCATGACTCCGCCGAGCGTCGACAGGGCGCGGGCACGGAATTCGGGCGGCACGGCCTCGGTGAGGTACTTCTGGCGCGCGAGACCGAACACGGCCTGCGACATCCCGACCATGAAGCAGCCCAGGGCGAAGAAGCCGAGATGGCCGGTGAGGGCGCACAAGGCCATTGCGAGCACCGACCAGAGCGCAGCGGCGACGATGGCCCAGCGTTCGCCGCGGTGCAGCGTGATGAGCGAGGCCGGGATGTTGCTCACGAGCGAGCCCAGCCCGATGAGCGTGACGACGAGCGCTGCCATCGCGACCGAGCCGCCGAGGTCGCGCGCGCCGAGCGGGATCACCGGCAGGATCGCGCCTTCGCCGATGCCGAACAGCAGCGAAGGCCCGAAGGCCGCGACGGCGATGCGCCGCAGCGAAAAGGGCGAGGGATTCACCGAAACGCGGGCCGGAGGCCTCAGACCGCGATGCCCTGGTCGATGACGGGAATGCCGGGGCCGAGGAAATGCAGCATCGCCGCGTAGCCGGCGATCACGATCAAGGCCACCACGACGGCGCCGCCGAACGAGGTGCCGAGCACGCGCGAGAAGGCGACCAGGAAGGACAGGGGCGCCAGCAGCAGGGCCCAGGGCCCCGCGAGGAGCAGGCTGAGAAAGGCCAGGATGACGCCGAGCACGAGCGCGCCGATCGAACGCAGCAGGCTCGGGTGGCGCGCGCCGACGACGCGGGCGGCGATCCAGACCGGCGCCGCGAAGACGACGATGAAGCCGAGCTGGAGCAGCAGGGCGGGAATGCCGGTGGCGCTGAAATGCATGGCGTCAGGCCGGGGTGGAGGCGGTCGGTGAAAGCATCGCGGCATTCTGGCAGAGCGCGCCGGCCGGGCGCGCGTAAAGTCGGCGCCATGGCTTATGAACTGCACTACTGGCCCGGCATCCAGGGCCGCGGCGAATTCGTCCGCCTCGCGCTCGAAGCTGCCGGCGCGCCTTATGTCGACGTCGCGCGCGGCGCGGTCGAGGACGGGCGCGGGGTCGCGGCGCTGACGCGCCTGCTGCACGACGAGGCCGCGCCGCAGCCGCCGTTCGCACCGCCGATCCTGAAGGACGGCGAGCGCGTCGTCGCCCAGACCGCGGCCATCCTGCAGTACCTCGGTCCGACGCTGCGCCTCGTGGGGCGCAGCGAGATGGCGCGCGTCTGGACGAACCAGATCCAGCTCACGATCGCCGATGCCGTCGACGAAGCCCACGACACCCATCACCCGCTGGGCGCTTCGCTGTACTACGAAGACCAGAAGCCCGAGGCGCTGCGCCGCGCGCGCGGCTTTTGCAGCGAACGCCTGCCTCGCTTCATGCGCTGGTTCGAGCAGATCCTGCAGCGCAACCCGGCGGGCCCGCGCCAGCTCGTCGGGGCGCGGCTGAGCTATGCCGACCTCTCCCTGTTCCAACTCGTCGAAGGGCTCGGCTACGCCTTCCCGAAGGCGACCCGGCGCGCCCTCGACGCGGCACCCGCGGTCGTCGACCTGCATGCGCGCGTCGCCGCGCAGCCGCGCGTGGCGGCCTATCTCGCGAGCCCGCGCCGCATTGCGTTCAACGAACAGGGCATCTTTCGGCGCTACCCCGAGCTCGACTTCGATTGACCGGTCGCGAACCTGGCCCTCGTCGACTCCCAGCTCGACGCGGCGGAGGGCGCGCGCATCGCGACGCTCGAAACCGGCCAGCGCAGCTTCTTCTCGCACTGCGATCCGGCCAGGGTCACTTGGATGGCCGAACGCGGGCTCGACACCTGAGCGAAGCAGCCGGACGCCGCATCGGGGGGCGACTATTTTAGCATCGGCAGCATGGCGCCGAGGGCCACGAAGAGGCCGCCGCAGGCGCGGTTGAAGCGCCGTCCGGCGCGCTGCAGCAGCGGCCGGATGCGGTGCGCCAGGCGCGACAGCGCGATCTCGACGACCGCTTCGACGGCGACGAAGTTCAGCGCCATCAGCACAAACTGGCCCAGCAAGCCGCGCTGCGGGTCGATGAACTGGGGCAGGAAGGCGCCGTAGAACAGCAGCGCCTTCGGGTTCGACAAGGCGGTGAGCAGGCCGTTGCGGAACAGCGCCGCGGCGTGCGCGTCGCCGGCCGGGCCGTCGAGCTGGATCTGCACCGGCGGCGCGCGCCAGAGCTGCACGCCGAGCCACACGAGGTAGGCGCCGCCGGCGAACTTGAGCAAGGTGAGCGCCGTCACCGAGGTCTCGAGCAAGGCGCCGATGCCGAGCATCGACAAGGCGATCAGCGACAGGAAGCCCAGCGCCCCGCCGGCCACCGTGAACAAGGTCTTGCGCCGGCCGTGCAGCGCGCCGTGGGTGATGACGAGCAGGCTGCTCGGGCCCGGGGTGAGGGCCAGGCCGATCGAGGCGGCGAGGTAGATCAGCCAGGTGTGCAGGGCCATCGGGGCGGCTCGGGCGGTGCGGGTCGGGCCCGGATTGTGGCAGGGGCCCGCCGCGGGCGGCGCGCCTTCAGAGCAGCACGGCCAGCAGGATCAGCACGCCGAGCGCGAGGTTGAAGACCACGCGCACGCGGATGCGCGCCAGCGCCGAGCCCGCGGCCGGCCAGTCGGCGGCCGCGACGGCGCGCTGCAGGCGCGGCAGCAGTGCGAAGCGCAGATGCAGGAACACGGCCACCATCACCACGCCGAGCCCGGCCATCAGGTGCCAGGACACGGGAACGGCGGCGGGCCCGGCGCCCATGTGCAGGGCCAGCATCGCCGCGCCGCTGGCCAGCGCCAGCAGCGAAGCGGCCAGCACCGCGGCGAAGAAGCGGCGCAGCACCTCGGCCATCAGCCGCAGCCGCTGCGGCGGCTCGAGCCCGGCCAGCGCCGGGCGCAGGAAGAAGTGCGCGAACACCATGCCGCCGATCCAGACGATGACGGCGAGGAGGTGGACGGTGCGAAGAGCGGGAAAGAGCAAGGCGGACTCCGGTGCAGGGCGTTGAGGCGGGCGCGAGGGCGAGGGGGCGGTCGGCAGGCCCCGAGGGCCACAGTCTGCACCAGTCGCGGCCGAACGGTGCCGGCGCCCGCGCTGCGCGGAAGCCCCCAAGCCCCTGCCGGCGCCGGGCTTTCGCATCGACTCAGAACCAACCGGTTGGTATAGTGCGCCGGCCCTACCGCCCTGCCGCCGATGAACCTCCCCGCCGTCCCCGCCCCCGCCTCCGCCCCCGCCGATTCGCGCAGCCGGATCCTCGCGGCGGCGCTGCGCGTCATCCGCGCCCAGGGCTATGCCGCGAGCACGGTCGATGCCCTGTGCGCCGAGGCCGGCGTCAACAAGGGCAGCTTCTTCCATCATTTCTCGAGCAAGGAAGACATGGCGCTGGAGGCCGTGGCGCACTGGAACCGTGTCACCGGCGAGCGCTTTGCGAAGGCCCCGTTCCAGCGCCTGGAAGACCCGCGCGAGCGGGTGCTGGCCTACATCGATTTCCGGCGCGGCCTGCTGCGCGGCAACGCGGCCGACTTCAGCTGCCTGCTCGGCACCCTGGTGCAGGAAGTCCACGCCAGCCATCCGCGCCTGCGCGAAGCCTGCAACGCCGGCATCCGCCTGCATGCCTGCACGGTGGAGCGCGACCTCGCCGCCGCGAAGGCGCTGTATGCGCCGCAGGCCGACTGGGAGCCGCGCGCGCTCGCGCTCTTCACGCAGGCGGCGCTGCAGGGCGCGTTCATTCTCGCCAAGGCCCAGGGCAGCGCGGCGGCGGCCGCGTCCTGCGTCGACCATCTGCGCCGCCACGTCGCGCAGTTGCTGGGTGCAGACGGCCCCGGTGCGCCGCCCGCACCGGCTGGACGTACCGCGCGCAGCGCGGGCGCGCGCGCCAGGAAAAGCACCCGCATCGCCTCGACCCCACCACCTCGTTGAAGGAGGACTCCATGGCCCCGACCCCCGAAGCCGCCGTCGCGCACGAACTCGTGCTCACCCGCCTCATTCCCGTGGCGCGCGAAAAGCTCTTCCGCTGCTGGACCGAGCCGGCCCTCATCGTCCAGTGGTTCACGCCGCCGCCCTGGAAGACCATTGCCGCCGAGCTCGACCTGCGCGCCGGCGGTTCGAGCCTGATCACGATGCAGGGCCCCGACGGCACGACCGTGCCCAACCGCGGCGTCTACCTCGAGGTGGTGCCGAACCGGCGCCTCGTCTTCACCGATGCCTACACCTCGGCCTGGGTGCCTTCGGCCAAGCCTTTCTTCACGGGGGTGCTGACCTTCGACGACGAAGGCGGGCAGACGCGCTACACCGCCCGCGCGCGCCACTGGAACGCCGAAGACTGCGCCGCGCACGAGAAGATGGGCTTCCACCAAGGCTGGGGCATCGCCGCCGACCAGATGGCCGCGCTCGCCGCCACGCTGTAACCCCGTCTGCCTTCTTTCAACGGCAAGGAGCCGCGAGCATGAACCCCGTCGTCCACTTCGAGATGCCTTACGACGACCGCGACCGCATGGCGCGCTTCTACGAAACCGCGTTCGGCTGGCAGACGAACAAGCTCGGCCCCGAGATGGGCCGCTACGTCACCGCGGCGACCGTGGAATCCGCGAATGGGCGTCCGCTGCAGCCGGGCGCCATCAACGGCGGCTTCTACCCGCGCAAGCCCGACTGGCCGGCGCAATATCCGTCGGTCGTGATCGCGGTCGACGACATTCGCCAGGCCATGGCGCGCCTGGCCGAAGCCGGCGGCAAGGTGCTGGGCGAGCCGATGGAGATTCCCGGCATCGGCCACTACGTCTCGTTCATGGACACCGAGGACAACCGCGTGAGCCTGCTCCAGCCCTTCCCGCGCGCGGGCTGAATCGCAGCCCTCTTGCGGCCGCTCAGGCCGCTGCGCGCAGCTGCGCAGCGGAATAGGCGCGGCGCGGGCTCGATCCGGCCTGCGGCCTGGCCTGCGGCGCCGCGCTGCGTTCGTCGCCGAGGTCGAAGAACGCCACCGATTCCTGCAACTGCTCGGCCTGGCCCAACAATTCTTCCGACGTCGCCGCCAGTTCTTCCGAGGCCGAGGCGTTCTGCTGCGTGGCCCTGCCGAGCTGGCCCATGGCGCCGCCGATCAGCGCCACCGACTGGTACTGGTCCTGCGAGGCGGCGGCGATCTCCTGCACGAGGTCGCTGGTGCGGCGGATCGAGGGCACGATCTCGTCCAGCAGCCGCCCCGCGCGCTCGGCCGTGACCACGCTGTTGGCGGCGAGGTCGCCGATCTCCTTGGCCGCTTCCTGGCTGCGCTCGGCGAGCTTGCGCACTTCGGCGGCGACTACCGCGAAGCCCTTGCCGTGCTCGCCCGCGCTCGCGGCCTCGATCGCGGCGTTGAGCGCCAGCAGGTTGGTCTGGTAGGCGATGTCGTCGATGATCGAGATCTTCTGCGCGATCTGCTTCATCGCGGTCACCGTCTGCGTCACCGCCGCGCCGCCTTCGGCGGCCTCGCGGTTCGCCTTGGTGGCCATGCCGTTGGTGACCCGGGCGTTGTCGCTGTTCTGGGCGATCGAGGCCGACATGACGTCGATCGAATGCCCCGTCTGCTCGACGCTCGAGGCCTGCTCGCTCGCCGCCTGCGACAGGCTTTGCGCGGTCGCGCTGACCTGGTTCGCAGCACCGGTCAGGGCGTCGGCGGCGGCGCGCACGTCGGTCATCACGCGCGCGAGCTGCTCTGCGGTCTGGTTGCCGCTTTCCTTGACCTTGCCGAACAGGCCTTGGTAGTCGCGTTCGATGCGGTGGCCGAGGTCGCCCTGGGCAAAGGCCTGGAGCAGCCGGGCCACATCTTCGAGGCCTTGCTCGCTCGTGTCCATGAGCTGGTTCATGCCGGTGCTGAGCTTGGCGAAGAAGCCGCTCTTGCCCTGGGTGCGCAGGCGCTTGACGAAGTCGCCCGCGGCCGCCGCGGCGACGATGGCGTCGATCTCCTGCTCGGCCGCGACCTCGGCGGTGCGGTCGGTCCATTCGACCACCGTGCCCACGCGCTCGCCCCGGGCGTCGACGATCGGGTTGGCCGCGAGGCCGAAGCTGAGCGTGCCGATTCGCACTTCCGTGCGGTAGGTGCTTCGCAGCGCGCCGAGCAGGGCGCGCTGGTGCCCCGGCTTCTTGTGGAAGAGGTCGATGCTCTGGCCGAGCAGGCGCTGGGCGTCGAAGTGGGGCAGGGACTTGCGCAGCTCGGCTTCGTTGCCGGCGAGCATCTGCATGACGGTCTCGTTCATGTAGATGATGCGGTGCTCGGCGTCGGCGATCATCACGCTGGTCGAGCATTTGTCGAGCGCGTTCTTGATGCGCAGGTTCTCGCCCGCGATGCGCAATTCCTTCTCCTGCGCCTCGAGCTTCTCGGCGGCGGCGCGTTCGCGTTCGGCGCCGGCTTCCTGCTTCTCGGCGGCGGCGCGGGCGCGCTCGGCGGCGGCGGTTTCCTCGACCCGGGCCTTTTGCTCGAGCGTGCGCAGCGAGCCGTTGGTGCGCTCCAGCGAGGCCTCGAAGCCGCCGCGCAGCCCCACCGTCTGCGCCAGCCTGAAGCGCTGGCCGTCGCTCGCATGGCGCAGCGCCGTGGCCTGCTCGCGAAAGCAGGCCTCGAGCTGGTCGAGCATGTCGTTCAGGTCCCAGCAGAGATCGTGGAACGGCCCCTGCGCCGGGATCCGGTGGATGCGGCCGTCGAACCGCCCCTGCGCCACCTGCTGCGCGATGGCGCCGATCTCGCCCAGGAAGCGGCGCTCGCGCCCGATGCCGCGCATCCAGGCGCCCAGCCCCGCCAGGCAGGCGAGCGAGGCGGCGAGCCAGGCCAGGGTCAGCGCGCTCGCAGCGCCCTGCCGGAGCACGGTGGCGGCGCCGGCCGCGAGCAGCAGGCCCAGCGCGACGAGCAGGGCCCGGGGCTCAGACCGAAAGGATGAATTCTTCATAGCGGGTCTCCTTCTGCTTCAACGCCCCGACGAGCAGCGCCAACGAAGCGGCGCAGGCGTCCTTGGGGCCGGCGCGCTCTTCTTCGGCGAGCATCGCCCGGTACAGGTCCGACAGGGCCGAGACCGCGCCCGGCGCGGGCTTGCGGCGCACCGAGAAATAGCCCTGGGCACGGCCTTGGTCGTCGAAGTCGGGGGTGACGTTGGCGAACACCCAGTAGAAGCCGCCGTCCTTGGACATGTTCTTCACGTAGGCGAAGCATTCGTTGCCCTGCGCCAGCGTGTCCCACAGGAACTTGAACACGCCGCGCGGCATGTCGGGATGGCGCACGATGTTGTGCTGGGCCCCCAGCAGTTCCTGCTCGGAGTAGCCCGAAAACTCGACGAAGATGCGGTTGCAGTAGCTGATGCGGCCCTTCAGGTCGGTTTTCGAGACGATGAAATCGTCCGCCCGCATCACCCGCTCTTTCTGGGTGGGCACCTGCCTGTACTTCATCCGTTGCGCTCCATTCGGTTTCCAGCGAGCCAGTTTGGCCTATGGCCAGACGCGCCGCAGGGGAATAAGCGGGACCAAAATTCACCAATTCCGAAACTCCGGGCATTCGTTGCGGCGCTCGCGCGCACCCGTTCGCAAGTGGCCGCGGCGCCCGGCGGAATGCGGGTTCCGCCGGTATCAAATTGTGTTAAAAACTCAGAACTGATGGTTTTGCAACTGAACCTGAAGTCCAGCGAGGGTCTGGCCGGGCGTCCGCGACTCGGGGCCCTGCGGTGAGCTCGGCAAGGCCGGACCCTTCCGACATGCCGGCCGCGCAGGCCGGCGATCCTGCCTCGCGCAGCGCCGCGCCCGGAGCGGCGCTGCGCCGCCTGCGCCTGGGCCTGTTGCTGCTCAACGGCGTGCTGGCGAGCGTCTTCGTCTACCTCGTGGTCAGCTCCAGGAACCACCGGCTCCAGGAGGACGAAGACCACGTGCGCAACGTCGCGCAACTGATGGTGCTGGTGATTGGCGAGGCGCTCGATGGTCCTGCTGCGTTGCTCGAGTCGGCGCGCAAGTCGCTGCAGCGGTCGCTGGCCGAGGGACGGGTCGACCGCGACTCCCTGGTGCATGCCGTCGACGCGAACCCCGGGATCCTCGACGCCGCGTACCGCATCAGCATTGCCGACCAGGACGGGCGGCGCGTCTGCGCCCGATCGGCCGCACGTTGCCAGGCCATCGACGTATCGGATCGCGACTACTTCGAGCGCCTGCGAGCCCACCCCGACGACCCCATCGGCCTCTACGGTCCGTACCCGAGCCGGGTCGACGGTACCGAGGGGCTGGTGCTCGCATTGGCGCTGCGCGGACGCGGCCATGACTTTGCCGGCGTGGCCGTGGTCGTGGTTCCCGTGAAGACGTTGCAGCGTGCCGTCGATCAGGTCGAGCTGGGCACGCACGGGGTGGCGAGCGTGCGCACCGCCGACCTGCGACTCGTGCAGCATCGGGAAGATCCGGCGGGCAGCGGCAAGTCGGCCTACCTTGGGCCCGAGAGCGCGCTGCGCAAGGCGGTGCAAGCGGCCCCCGAGTCCGGCCTGTACCGGGCGACGAACGATGCGGACGCCATCGAGCGCCTGGTGGCCTACCGGCGCCTG
>JAGWTS010000403.1 GCA_028868875.1 Burkholderiales bacterium
GAAATCGTCGCCTTGCCCTTGGTCACGCAGGCTGAATTGATCGACAGCGTGACCGGGGCCGCCGCGCTCACACCCGACAAGCCGACGGTCAGCACCGTCTGGCCGTAGGCGCTCAGCTTGTTCGCCGCCGTGTCGCCTGCGAGCGTGGTGAAGCCGGTGATGGACGCTGAAGTCGCTTGCAGGCTGAAACCCGCCGAGCCGGAAACCGCCCCCGCGTTCACGGTCGTGGCCGCCACCACGGTGTCGGCGCCGGAAGAACTGGCCGATTTGGGCGACAGCGTCACCGTCGCGACCCCGGCCGAATTGGTGAGCGCCGAATTGGCGCTGAAGACACCCAGGCCGGCCGTCGTGGAGAAATTGACCACGACGCCCGCGACCGGGGTCGTCACCGCGGTGGAGGCCAGCGTCACCGTGGCCGTGACCGTGACCGGCGATGCGCTGGTGACCGTTGAACTCGAAAGCGCCACCGCAACGGCTGGAGTTGCCGTCACGCTCGTTCCGCCGCCGCTGCTGATGCTGCCGCCCTTGTTGAACACCGACGTGCCCGCTCCGCCCCCGCCGCCGCAGCTCGCGAGCGCCAGCAAGGCCAGCATCGAAACGAAGCGCTTGAACATGGTCATTTGTATTTCTTCCCTGAATCGATTCAGCGCACCGCCGCCCGGTCGGTGACGATCTTGGGCGTGATGAAGATCAGCAACTCGCTCTTCTGGGTCGTCGTCGAGCGATTCTGGAAGAGGTAGCCCAGCACCGGCAGGTCGCCGAGCAGGGGCACCTTGTTGACCTGCGTCAGGTCGGTCTGGGTGAAGATGCCGCCGATGACGATGGTGCCGCCGTTCTCGACGAGCACCTGGGTCTGCACGCGCTTGGTGTTGATCGCCGGGCCGGCCGTGGTGTTGGCGCCGATCTGGTCGTTGTTCACCTCGAGGTCGAGGATCACGTTGCCTTCGGGCGTGATCTGCGGGGTCACGTCCAGGCTCAGCACCGCCTTCTGGAACTGCACCGAGGTGGCCCCGCTCGAGGTCGCGACCTGGTACGGGATCTGGGTGCCCTGCTCGATGTGCGCCTTCTGCTGGTCGGCGGTGATGACGCGCGGGCTCGAGACGATGTTGCCCTTGCCGTCGGCTTCGAGGGCCGAGAGCTCGAGGTTCAGGAAGCGGTTGGCGGTGGAACTGAACAGCGCCAGCGCCAGGCTCGGCACCGCGCCCGCGCTCGAGAAGACCGACGAGCTGCTGTTCGCGGGCAGGTTCACGAACTGGGTGTCGGTGAAGGCCGAGGTGGCGCCGGGCTGGAGCGTGGCGCTGCCGACGGAGTCGTAGTTGCCGCCGATGGCCAGGTAGTTGTTGCCCCCGACCCGGTAGCCCGGTGTGCCGCCGTTGATGCCGCGCAGGTCGTTGGCCCCGAGCTTGACGCCCAGCTCCTTGCCGAAGTTGTCGTCGGCCTCGACGATCCGGGCCTCGATCAGCACCTGGCGCACCGGGATGTCGATCTTGGCGATGAGCTGGCTGATCTCGTCGAGCTTGCTCGGGATGTCGGAGACGAAGAGCTGGTTCGTGCGCGACTCGAACAGCACGCTGCCGCGCGGCGAGAGGATGCGGCTGGCCGCGGTGCCGCTGCCGCCGCCCGCGCCACCGGCGCCGCCGGCGCTGCCGCCCCCGATCGACTGGCCGGTGAGGCTGCGCGCCACGGTCTCGGCCTTGGTGTAGTTGAGCTGGAACGACTGGGTGCGCAGCGGCTCGAGCTCGGCCACCTTCTTGCGCGACTCGAGCTCGGCCTGCTCCTTGGCCGCGATCTCGTCCTTGGGCGCGATCCACAGCACGTTGCCGGTCTTGCGCACTCCCAGCCCCTTGCTCTGGAGGATGATGTCCAGCGCCTGGTCCCAGGGCACGTCCTTCAGGCGCAGCGTCACGGTGCCGGTGACGGTGTCGCTGGTGACGACGTTGAAGTTGGTGAAGTCGGCGATCACCTGCAGCAGCGCCCGCACCTCGATGTTCTGGAAGTTCAGCGACAGCTTCTCGCCCTGGTAGCCCGGGCCCTGGGTGAGCTTGTTCGGGTCGACCTTGGCGGCCCGCACCTCGAGCACGAACTGGTTGTCGGTCTGGTAGGCGCTTTGCTCCCATACGCCGGTGGGCTCGACCACCAGGCGCACGCGGTCGCCGCTCTGGTAGGCGCTCACGGTCTTCACCGGGGTGCCGAAGTCGGTCACGTCCAGGCGCCGGCGCAGCCGCTCTGGCAAGGTGGAGTGGAGGAACTCGACGACGAGGTCCTTGCCCTGCTGGCGGATGTCGACCCCCACCTGCGGGTTCGGCAGGCTGACGATGATGCGCCCCGCGCCGTCGGCGCCGCGCCGGAAGTCGATGTCGCGCAATCCCGCGGTGCCGGTGTTCTGGTCCGGAGCGAAGTTGGCGGCCTGGGCCGCGGGCGCGGCGGCGGTGGCGGTGCCGGTATTGGTGTCGAGCACCAGGAGCAGGACCTTGCCGTCGAGTTCGGCGTGGTAGCCCGAGGCCTGCTTCAGGTTGAGCACGAGCCGGGTGCGGTCGCCCGACTGCGCCACCTTCACCGAACGCAGGTTGCCCTGGTTGACGTCCACGCTGCTCAGCCCCATTGCGTTGCCGACCCCGGGCAGGTCGATCGCGACGCGCGGCGGCGACTGGACGATGAAGCCGTTGGGCACGGCCGCGAGCGGCTCGCTGAACTCGACGCGCACCACGTCGCTGCCCGATTGCTGGCTGCTCGTGATCGACTGGATGGCGGGTTCCGCCCAGGCGGCGGACGGCGCCAGCAGTGCGACCGCCCAGGTCGCGAAAGCGGCAAGGGCGGCACGCCACTTGAACATGTTGTGAGTCTCCTCGATGATCTTCATCGCCTGGGGCGGGATAAGCGCCTTCATCGCGCCTTCTCCTGCAGTTGCAGGGAAGCCGGCCGTTCGATCCATTCGCCGGCCGCGTCCTGCACGATCTCGCGCAGCGCGACCTCGGTCTCGGCGATCTTGGTGATGCGGCCGTAGTTCTGGCCCAGGTAGTCGCCCACCTTGACCTGGTACAGCAGGTTGTCCACCTTCAGCAACGCGAACTCGACGCCCTTGCGCGTGAGGCTGCCGACCATGCTCATGCTGTCAAGCGGAAACGATTCGAGCGGCTCCTTGCGCCGGTTCATCTCGCTGGCGAGCAGCGAATTCGGCTGGCGCGCCTCGAGCTTCACCGCCACGGTGAGCTTCTGCGGGCTGAAGGGGTCGACCGCCTGCGCCATCGTGTACTGCGCCGGGTCGAACTTGCGCGGCGGCTGCAGCGGCGTGACGCTGGGCTTGACCTCGCGGCGCTGCTGGTCCATCCACTGCTGGAGTTCGTCGGTGTTGGCGCTGCAGCCCGCGAGCACGAGCGCGGCCAGGCCGACGGCAAAGGCACGCGGCGCGATCATGGCTTCTTCCCCGCCTTGGCGCCGGCCGCCGCCTTCTTCCGGTCGGCGACTTCGGCCGCGTCGAGATAGCGGTAGGTGCGCGCGGTGGCTTCCATCGAGAGGTTGCCGCTGGGGTCGCGCCCGTTGGCGCTGATCGTGAGGTTCTGCAAGGTGACGATGCGCGAGAGGTTCGCGATGTCGGCGGCAAAGGCGCCGAAGTCGTGGTAGCGGCCGCTCACGCGTACCGCGATCGGCAACTCGGCGTAATAGTCCTTGACCTCGACCTGGCCCGGGCGGAACAGCTCGAACTGGAGCCCGCGGCCGAGGCCGGCCTGGTTGATGTCCGACAGCAGCGCGTCCATCTCGGCCTTGCCCGGCAGCTGCTTTTCGAGCTGGGTGACGTATTCCTGCACCTGCAGCTTCTGCTTGCGCAACTCGTTGAGGTTGACGGCCTGGGTGAGCTTGCTGCGGAACTCGGTCTTGAGCTGGGGTTCGCGGTCGCGCGCGGCCTGGAGGTTGTCGTATTCGGTCGAGAGAATCAGGAACCAGCCGAGCGCCGCCACGACGACGATGGCGAAGGCCCAGGCCACGGCCTTGGGCAGCCAGGGCCATTGACCGGGCTCGTTCGCGTCGAGCCCGCGAAACTGGGAGACCGCGCCGCTGAAGAAGCTGCTCACGTCGA
This sequence comes from Burkholderiales bacterium, assembly GCA_028868875.1. Taxonomy (GTDB): domain Bacteria; phylum Pseudomonadota; class Gammaproteobacteria; order Burkholderiales; family Burkholderiaceae_C; genus Rubrivivax. The sequence continues at coordinate 4,076 of JAGWTS010000403.1, forward strand.
AGTTGAGGGTCGATGCCTTGGCCATGGCCGCCTCAGGAAGACTTCGCCGGCGCGGCTTTCACCGGGATGCCGGAGGCCGCCGCATCCGGCCCCTGCACGCGTTTGATCGAGACCTTCATCGAGAAGTCGTACAGCCGGCGCTGTTCCTTGTTGGCGGTGGCGACATTGCTGGCCTTGATCTCGACGAGCTCGGGCTTCTCCAGCCACTTGGAGTTGTACAGCGTGTTGCGCAGGAACTCGGACACGCGCTCGTTGGTCTGGGCCACCCCTTGAATCTGGACCACGAGCCCGGTCTGGCGGATGCTCGTGAGGTAGACCCCTTCCGGGGTCTGCTTTACCAGTTCGTTGAGCAGATAGACCGAGGTGTTGCGGTCGGTCTGCAGGTCTTCGACTGCCTTCTGGCGCGCCTTGAGGGCATCGATCTCGCTGCGCAGCGTCGCGATGTCCTTGATCTGGTTGTCCAGCCGCTTGATCTCGCTGCTCAGGTACTCGTTGCGCAGGCCCTGGGCCTCGGTCATGCCCTGCAGCACCGTGTAGCCGACGCCGACGGCGGCCAGGCCCGCGACCGCGCTCAGGCCCAGGCCCCAGAAGAAGGCCAGCTTGCGCTGGCGGCGCCGCTCCTCGCGGTGCGGCAGCAGGTTGATGAGGATCACTGCACGAACCTCCG
>JAGWTS010000045.1 GCA_028868875.1 Burkholderiales bacterium
GTCTGCGCCCGGGTGCAGACGATGAGCGGCTCGGCCACCGCCCGCAGGCGCCAGCCGGTGGCGATGCGCTCGATCTGGCGCGCCGCGTTGCGGCCGTCGCTGCCTGCGCAGATCAGGCTGGCGTAGGGCCGGCCGTCGAGGCGCTCGAGCGCCGCGTAGTAGCTGCGGTCGAAGAAGTCCTTCATCAGTCCGGCGATCGCGGCCAGGTTCTCGGGCGTGGCGAAGAGGTAGCCGTCGGCGCCGAGCAGGTCCGCCGGCCCGGCCTGAGGCGCGTGCAGCAGCCGCACCTGGGGTCGGGCATCGGCGCCGCCATCGGCTGCGCTGCGCGCCCCCGCGGCCGCGGCTTCGGCCATCTGGCGCGTGCCGCCGGTCATCGAGTGGTAGACGATCAGCAAGGTCTTCATCGACCGCCATCATCGCGGCAAAAGGGCCGACCTGGGGCGGAGTTCAGCCTCCGTCGGCCGGCTCCAGCGCCAGTCCGGCGGCGCGCCAGGCGTCGATGCCCCCGGCGAGCGGGCGCACGCGCTTGAAGCCGCGGTCCATCAGCTTCTTGGCGACGAGCGCGGCCGAGGCCTCGTTCGGGCAGGCGCAATAGACGACGACCAGTGCCTGCTCGTCGGCCGGGCGCAAATCCTGCGGCCAGTCGTCGTCGCTGAAGACGACGGCGCCGGGGATGCGGGCGTCGTCGGCGCCGAGGGTCTTGCGCACGTCCACGACCAGCGGCGCCTCGCCGCGGTGGAACAGGTCGGCGAGGTCGTGGACCGAGATCCGGTCCATGCGCAGCCGGGCATGGAATGCGCGGCGGCGCAGCGCCTTCAGGCCGATGTAGCCGGCCACCAGCCCGATCAGCAAGGCGTTGCTCCATTCGCCGATGCGCTGCAGCACGGCCAGCGCCTCGTTGATCGCGGAGGCGAACAGCCAGCCCAGCGCCAGGCCGCTGCCGACCCACAAGGCCGCGCCCAGGCCGGCGAAGACGAAGAAGGACGCGGGCCGCACGCGGGTCGAGCCCGCCATCGTCGTCGCGACCGAGGCGAAGCCCGGGATGAACTTGGCCAGCATCAGCGCCGGCGGCCCCCAGCGCGTGAAGATCGACTCGGTCTGGCGCACGCAGCCGTCGGGCGAGAGCGAGACGCTGCACATGATGCGCAGCACCCGGCTGCCGTAGCGGCGTCCGACCTGGTAGCGGAATCCGTCGGCGAGCAGGCAGGCGCCGAGCCCGAGCGCGAAGGCGAGCGCCAGGTTCAGGCGCCCGCGCTGGGCGAGCGACCCGGCCAGCAGCAGCAGGGGGTAGGCCGGAAGCGGCAGCCCGGCCTGGCCGGCGGCGACGCTGGCGACGAGGACGACAAGTCCGTAATGCGTGATCAGGTGCAACAACATCTTCGTGGTCGAACGGCAGGCGAACCGCGGCACGCGGCGCGGTGCGCAAACCCTGAAGCATGCCGCATGCCGGCGCGCCCATCGTTCGGATCCTCGCTCGGGAGCGAACAAGCGGCGCGAATGCACCGGCCCGGTGCGCGCGCTCAGTGCCCTGGCGGAATCAGGATGCCACAGCCCTGCACGATCGAAGCCAGCGCGAGTTCGAGGGCTGGAGCGTCCGCGCAGTGCATGCCGGGCGCGCTCGAACTGGCCGACCTTACCGTCGAGTTCGAGGCCGCGAAGGCGCAGGGCGGGCAGAAGCTCATCGGGTCGCTTTTCGGCGACCGGGATTGACCCCTCGCCGATCCGGCGAGCGCCCTGATGGCAAATCCGTCGTTGCCATCGAGGCCTGCCGCTTCAACTCCCATCCTGCGATGAAGCGCTCCTGCGCCGTCGTCTCCGGCGTCCGCGCAGAGGCCGCCCTCTGCCCCGCCACGGCCCACTTGCGCTGCAGCAGCGCAAGCGCCTCGTCGCCCGCGAATCCCTGCTCGACGAGCAGGCAGCCGGCGACGGTTCCGGTGCGCCCCACGCCCGCCTTGCAGTGCAGGTAGACGAGCCCGCCGCGCCCGATCTCGGCCAGCAAGGCCGCGAGCGTGCGCCGCAGGCCGTCGGCACCGGGCAGCCCGAAGTCGGGGATGGCGAACGACAGGCGCCGCGCCGCGACGGGCGTGTAGGCGAGCACCGGATCGCCCGGCGCCGTCAGGTCGACGAACAGCGTCACCCCCGCCGCCTCGATCGCCGCCAGCCGCCGCGCCAGGGCTTCGGCCCCGGCCGCGCCCGGATGCTCCCCCGCCAGCACGCACCCGGCGCCCAGCCAGTAGCAGTTGGGGTGCGGGCGCGGCAAGGCATCGCCCGCGCAGTCGAAGTCGGCTTTCGCGATCAATGGAGCGATCAATGGAGCGATCAATGGAGCGATCAATGGGCGATGATCTTCGAGAGGAAGTCGCGCGTGCGCTCGGTGCGCGGGTTCGAGAAGAACTCGGCCGGGTTGTTCTGCTCGACGATCTGGCCCTGGTCCATGAAGATCACGCGGTCGGCCACGGCCTTGGCGAAGCCCATCTCGTGGGTCACGCACAGCATGGTCATGCCCTGGCCGGCGAGCTCGATCATCACGTCGAGCACCTCGTTGATCATCTCGGGGTCCAGGGCCGAGGTCGGCTCGTCGAAGAGCATGATCTTCGGCGTCAGGCACAGCGCGCGCGCGATCGCCACCCGCTGCTGCTGGCCGCCCGAGAGCTGCAGCGGGTACTTGGCCGCCTGATCGGCGATGCGCACGCGCTGCAACTGCTCCATCGCGCGCTCCTCGGCCTCCTTCTTCGGCACCTTGCCGACCCACATCGGCGCCAGGGTCAGGTTCTCGAGCACGCTCAGGTGCGGAAAGAGGTTGAACTGCTGGAACACCATGCCGACGCAGCGGCGCACCGCGTCGATGGCCTTCAGGTCGTCGCCGAGCTCGGTGCCGTCGACGACGAGCCGGCCCTGCTGGTGCTCCTCGAGCCGGTTGATGCAGCGGATGAGCGTGCTCTTGCCCGAGCCCGATGGGCCGCAGATGACGATGCGCTCGCCGCGCGCCACCCGCAGGTCGATGTCGCGCAGGACATGGAACTCGCCGTACCACTTGTTGACGGCCTCGAACTCGATGATGGCTTCGCTCATTCGCGACCGGTCCCGGTGTAGAGCTGGCCTTCGAGCCAGCGGCTGTAGCGTGACATCGCCCAGCAGGCAACGAAGTAGATCGCGGCGACGAAGAGCTGGCCTTCGAGGAAGAACTTGCGCCAGTCGGCGTCGCCGAGCGCCAACTGCACCGCGCCGGTGAGGTCGTACAGGCTCACGATGGTGACGAGCGAGGTGTCCTTGAAGGCGCCGATGAAGGTGTTGACGATCGCCGGCACCACCGTGCGCAGCGCCTGCGGCAGCACGATCTTGCGCTGCGTCTGCCAGTAGCGCAGGCCGAGCGACTGCGCGGCCTCGATCTGGCCCTTGGGCACGGCCTGGAGCCCGCCGCGCACCACCTCGGCGAGGTAGGCCGCGGTGAACAGCGTCATGCCGACGAGCACGCGCACGAGCACGTCGATGGTGCTTCCCCCCGGCATGAACAGCGGCAGGATGAACGAGGCCATGAAGAGCACCGTGATGAGCGGCACGCCGCGCACGAGCTCGACGTAGACCGTGCACAGGGTGCGGATCGCCGGCAGCTTCGAGCGCCGCCCGAGCGCCACCGCCACCGCGAGCGGGAAGGCGACGACGAGGCTCACGGTCGAGAGCAGCAGCGTCAGCGGCAGCCCGCCCCAGCGGTCGGTGCCCACCTCCTCGAGCCCGATCCAGCCGCCGCGCATGAGCACGTAGCAGGCGCCGAGGACGATCACCCAGGCGGCGACCAGCGCCGGGCGCCAGCAGGCGCGCAGGCAGCTCGCGACCAGCAGCACGACCAGCAGCCCGCTCGCGAGCAGGGCCCGCCACTGGTCTGCGTAGGGGTAGCGGCCGAAGAGGATGAGGCGGCCCTTCTCGGCCACCACGCCCCAGCAGGCGCCGTGGCCGTGCGCGGCGCGGCAGGCGGCGTTGTCGGCGTTCGGCACGGCGTAGAGGACGGCCCAGTCGAAGAGCGGCGGAACGATGACGACGAGCAGGGCGCCGAGGGCCAGCGTCAACAGCGAGCTGCCCCAGCTCGGGAACAGGCGCTTTTGCACCCAGGCCAGCGCCCCCAGGCGCGGGCGCGGGGCGGCGCGCGCGGCGATGGGAACGAAGGCGTCGGCGGCCATCAGCGTTCCTCGATGCGGGCGCGCCGGTTGTACCAGCCCATGCCCAGGCTGGTGAGCAGCGACAACACGAGGTAGCAGCCCATCACGATCGTCAGGCACTCGACCGCGCGCCCGGTCTGGTTGAGCGATGTCGAGCTGATCGAGACGAGGTCGGGGTAGCCCACCGCGACCGCGAGCGAGGAATTTTTCGTCAGGTTCAGGTACTGGTTGGTGAGCGGCGGGATGATGACGCGCAACGCCTGCGGCAACTGCACCAGGCGCAGCGACTGCATGCGCGAGAGGCCGAGCGCCGAGGCCGCCTCGATCTGGCCGAATGCCACCGACTGGATGCCCGCACGCACGACCTCGGCGATGTAGCTTGCGGTGTAGAACGACAGGCCGAGCAGCACCGTGAGGTACTCGGGCGTGACCGCGCCGCCGCCGCTGATGTTGATGAAAGTACGCTCGGGCAGGTCCAGCGCGGTCGGGGCGCCGTCGGCCCACCAGCCGGCGAGCGCGCCCAGCACCCAGAACGCGAGGCCCGGCAGCGCCACCGGCAGGGCCCGGCCGCTGGCCTCGCGCCGCACGCGCGCGAAGCGCGCCCAGGCCCAGGACGCGGCAATGCCCGCGAGCAGCCCGATGGCGGTGAGGCGCAGGCTCGCGCCCGCGGCGGGCAGCGGAAACTGCAGCCCGGCCTTGCTCAGGAAGACGTGCGGCAGCGGCTGCAGCGCCTCGTCGATCGAAGGCAGCATCTCGGTGAGCGCGAAATACCACATGAAGAGCTGCAGCAGCAGCGGTACGTTGCGCAGCGCCTCGACATAGGCGCTGCAAAGCCCCCGCACGAGCAGGTTGCGCGAGAGCCGGCCGACGCCGACGGCGAGGCCGATCGCGGTCGCGAGGACGATGCCGACGAGCGCCACGCGCAGCGTGTTCGACAGGCCGACGAGGAAGGCCTTGGCATAGCTGTCGGACGAATCGAAGGGGATCAGGCTCTCGCCGATCGCAAAGCCGGCGGGCTGGGTGACGAAGTCGAAGCCGCTCTGGATGCCGCGCGCGCGCATGTTCGCGAGCGTGTTGTGCGCCAGGTAGCCGAGGGCCGCCGCCAGCAGGGCGACGGCCAGCACCTGGTAGATCACGCCGCGCAGCGCCCGGCTGCGCCAGGACCAGCGGCGAGTCTTCGGCGGGCGAGCGGCCACGGCCGGCTCAGCGAATCGGCGGCGCGTACAGGATGCCGCCGTGGCTCCAGAGCCGGTTCAAGCCGCGCGGCAGCCCGAGCGATGAATGCTCGCCCACGTTGCGCTCGAAGATCTCGCCGTAGTTGCCCACGGCCTTGATCTCGCGGTAGGCCCAGTCCTTGTCCAGGCCGAGCAGCTTGCCCATGTCCTCGCCGGTGCCGAGGATGCGCTGCACCGCGGGGTTGTCGCTCTTGGCCTTCATCTCGTCGACGTTGGCCTGGGTGATGCCGTAGTCCTCGGCCTCGATGAGGGCGAACACGGCCCATTTGACGATCGTGAAGAACTCGTCGTCGCCGCGCCGCACGGCGGGGCCGAGCGGCTCCTTGGAGATCAGCTCGGGCAGGATGACGTGGTCGGCCGGGTTGTTCGCCTCCTTCAGCCGCACCGAGGCCAGCCCCGAGGCATCGGTCGTGTAGGCCTGGCAGCGGCCCGAGAAATAGGCCTTGTTGGTGGCCTCCTGGGTGTCGAAGACGACCGACTTCAGGTTCAGGCCGGCCTGCTTGGAATAGTCGCTGAGGTTCTTCTCGGTCGTGGTGCCCGACTGCACGCAGACGGTGGCGCCCTTCAACTGCTTGGCGCTCGTGACCTTGAGCTTCTTCGGCACCATGAAGCCCTGGCCGTCGTAGTACGTGGTGCCGGTGAATTCGAGCCCGAGCGATGCATCACGCGTAAGCGTCCATGTGGTGTTGCGAGAAAGCACGTCGATCTCGCCCGACTGCAGCACCGCGAAGCGCTGGGCCGCGTTCAGCGGCACCCATTTGACCTTGTTCGCGTCGCCGAGGATGGCCGCGGCGATGGCGCGGCAGACGTCGACGTCCAGGCCGCTCCAGTGGCCCTGGCTGTCGGCCGCGGCAAATCCGGGCAGGCTCGGGTTGGTGCCGCAGATCAGTTCGCCGCGCTGCTTGATCGCGTCGAGCGTCTTTCCGGCATGGGCGGGCAGCGCGGCGGCCAGGCCCAGGGTTGCGGCAGTTGCAATTCGCAGGCATCGATGGTTCATGATTCCTCCATAAGCGATTTGACAATCGGCCCCCTCGTGGCCGTGGAAGGACCATATCGGCATCGGGCCGATGCGGCAACCGTGCCATTCCCTACGCCCGCAGTCCTGACGCGTTCTGTGGCATTCTTCTTGCTCAGCAAGAGATCTGGAGCAGCGCATGAACAGCATGGACGTCGAAGTCATCCGCAGTGCGATGGACTGGATGAACCGGGGCCACCGCGTCGTCATGGGCACCGTGGTGCGCACCTGGGGCAGCTCGCCCCGGCCCCCGGGCTCGCTGATGATCATCCGCGACGACGGCCAGGTCGCCGGCTCGCTCTCGGGCGGCTGCATCGAGGACGACCTGATCGAGCGCGTGCGCCGCGGCGAACTCGCGCCGCGCCTGCCGCAGGCCACGACCTACGGCGCCAGCGCCGAGGAGGCGCAGCGCTTCGGCCTGCCCTGCGGCGGCACGGTGCAGATCGTGCTGGAGCCCTTGTCGGTGCAGTCGCGGCTGCGCGAGCTGCTGGCCGCGATCGAGGAGCACCGCGTCGTGCGCCGGCGCCTCGAGCTGGCCACGGGCCTGGTCTCGCTCGGCGCGGCCGAGAGCGGCGACATGCTGCGCTTCGACGACAAGGTGCTCGAGACCGTGCACGGCCCGCGCCTGCGCCTGCTCGTCATCGGCGCCGGCCAGCTCAGCCGCTACCTCGCCTCGATGGCGGTGATGCTCGACTACCGCGTCACCGTCTGCGACCCGCGCGAGGAATACCACGAAGGCTGGGACGCGATGGAAGGCGTGACGCTGTCGCGCCTGATGCCCGACGACCTCGTGATCGCGATGAACCTGGACCCCAACAGCGCCGTCGTCGCCGTCACCCACGACCCCAAGCTCGACGACCTCGCCCTGATGGAAGCCTTGAAGACCCCGGCCTTCTACATCGGCGCCCTGGGTTCGCGGCGCAACAACGACGCGCGGCGCCAGCGCCTGCTCGAATTCGACGTGAGCCGGGACGAGGTGAAGAACCTGCGCGGCCCGGTGGGCCTGAACCTGGGCGGCAAGACCCCGCCCGAGATCGCGATGTCCATCGTCGCCGAGATGACCGCGGTGCGGCGCGGCGTCGCGCTGGACGGGCACCTCGCCGACTGGAGCGGCTCCGAAACCGCCTGCGCCGTCAGCCGCTGAAAGGCCTTCAGCGCAGCAGCGGCCGGTTCGGCAGTTCGTTCGCCCGGGCCTCGCCCGGGGCGAGCGGGAAGTGCTGCTCGAGCAGGTCGGCCACCGCGTCGATGGCGAGTGAAATGCCTGCTTCGTAGCGGTGTTGGGCGAATTCGGCCTTCATGCGGCCGATGAGCGCATGCCAGTGGTCGGCCGGAACGAAACGCGCGACGGCGCGGTCGGCGACGATCTCGATCGCGCGTTCGGCCAGCAATACGTAGATCAGCACGCCGTTGTTGCCCTCGGTGTCCCAGACGCGCAGCTCGCCGAACATCGCGAGCGCCCGTGCGCGCGCGCTGTGGTCGCGCCAGAGCGCCGACAGCGGCAGGCTGGCCTCGACGCAGACGCGGATCTCGCCGCGATGGCGGCGCTCGCCGGCGGCGATGTGTTCCGTCAGGCGCGCCGCCGCGGCGCGATCGATGGCGCGGTGGCTGTCGCTTTCGTCGAACCAGCGGTGGCGCAACAGGCGGGCGATTCTCATCCTCGGCTCCTACCAGCGGCCGGAGGCGCCGCCGCCGCCGAAGTCGCCGCCACCGCCCGACGAGAAGCCGCCGCCTCCGCCCCCACCGCCGCCGCGAAACCCGCCGCCGCCGAAGCCGCCGATCATCGGCCCGCCGCGCATCATCGAGCCCACGCCGAAGACGCCGACGAAGACGAGGGCCACGACACCGGCCGCGGCCGCGAGCAGCAGGCTCGCGCTCAGCCACCACACCAGGGCGCCGGCGCCGCCCGCGACCACGACCGAACCCAGCCTGCGCCCGAGCACGCGCGTGAGCAGGCCGCCGACCATCGGCACGGCGACGAAGAAGAAGATGCCGATGTCGTTGATCGAGAAGCCGCCGCCCGGGGCCTGGTTGCGGGCGGATGGCGCGTTGGGCGCCGCCGGCAGCGGCAGGGCTTCGCCGCGGATGCGCGCCTCGAGCTGGTCGACCGCGGCGTTCAGGCCGCCGGCGAAATCGCCCTGGCGGAACGCCGGCACCACGACGCCTTCGATGATGCGGCTGGCCGCGAGGTCGGGCACCGCGCCTTCGAGCTTCTTCGCGACCTCGATGCGCACCGCGCGGTCGTTCTTGGCGACGACGATGAGCAGGCCGTCGCCGACCTCGCGCCGGCCGATCTTCCACTGGTCGGCGACGCGCTGCGCATACGCCACGATGTCCTCGGGCGCGGTCGTCGCGACGACGAGGATCACGATCTGCGAGCCGGCCTGCTTCTCGAACGCCGCGAGCTTGTCTTCGAGCGCCTGGCGCTGCGCCGGCGCCAGGGTGCCGGTCGCATCGATGACGCGCGCCGAGAGCGCCGGCACCGGCTGCACGTCCTGCGCCCAGGCCGCCGCCGCGGCCAGCAGCAGGGCGAGCAGGAGCGCGACGACGCGGCGCATCGAAGCCGCCTTACTGCGAAGCCGCCTTGTCGAAGCTCACCGTCGGCGGCGTGCTGATCTGGGCTTCGTTCTGGACCGTGAAGCTGGGCTTGACGGCATAGCTCAGCGCCATCGCCGTGAGATTGGTCGGGAAGCTGCGCACGAGCACGTTGTAGTCCTGCACCGTCTTGATGTAGCGGTTGCGTGCCACGGTGATGCGGTTCTCGGTGCCTTCGAGCTCGACGCGCAGGTCCTGGAAGCCCTGGTTCGCCTTCAGGTTGGGGTAGTTCTCGCTCACCGCCATGAGCCGGCTCAGCGCCCCGGTCAGCTCACTCTGGGCGGCCTGGAACTTCTGGAAGGCCTCAGGGTTGTTGATGAGTTCGGGCGTGGCCTGGATCGAGGTCGCCCTGGAACGCGCCTCGATCACCTTGGTGAGCGTCGTCTGCTCGAAATTCGCCTCGCCCTTGACCGTGTTCACGATGTTGGGGATGAGGTCGGCGCGGCGCTGGTACTGGTTCAGCACTTCCGACCAGGCGGCCTTGACCTGTTCGTCCTGACGCTGGAAATCGTTGTAGCCGCAACCCGATAGCAAGAGCGCGGCGGCGAGGCCGGCGATCCAGTTCCTGAAGTTCATGCGCGTCCTTTGCTCAATGCGGAGGCGATGCTACGCGAGGCCGCTGTAACAAGCTGCACCGCCATAATCCCGCGGTGAACCCTCCGCTGCAAAACGACCAGTTCCTGCGCGCCTGCCTGCGCCAGCCCACCGACTACACCCCGCTCTGGCTCATGCGCCAGGCCGGGCGCTACCTGCCCGAGTACCGCGCCTCGCGCGTGCGCGCCGGCAACAGCTTCATGGGCCTGGCCACCAACCCCGACTTCGCGACCGAGGTGACGCTGCAGCCGCTGGACCGCTATGCCCTGGACGCGGCGATCCTTTTCAGCGACATCCTCACCGTGCCCGATGCGATGGGCCTGGGCCTGAGCTTCGGCGCCGGCGAAGGCCCGCGCTTCGCCCACCCGCTGCGCGACGAAGCCGCGGTCGCGGCGCTGCGCGCCCCCGATCTCGAGCACCTGCGCTACGTCTTCGACGCGGTGGCGCAGATCCGGCGCAGCCTCGCCGGCCGCGTTCCGCTGATCGGCTTCTCGGGCAGCCCCTGGACCCTGGCCTGCTACATGGTCGAAGGCGCCGGAAGCGACGACTACCGTCTCGTGAAGACGATGCTCTATGCCCGCCCCGACCTGATGCACCGCATCCTCGACGTCAACGCCGAGGCGGTCACGGCCTACCTGAACGCCCAGATCGACGCCGGCGCCCAGGCCGTGATGCTCTTCGACAGCTGGGGCGGGGTGCTCGCCGACGGCGCCTTCCAGCGCTTCAGCCTGGCCTACACGCGCCGCGTCGTCGAAGGGTTGAAGCGCGAGCGCGACGGCGCGCGCATCCCCGTCATCGTCTTCACCAAGGGCGGCGGCCCCTGGCTCGACGCCCTCGCCGCCAGCGGCGCCGATGTCGTCGGCCTCGACTGGACGGTCGACCTGGGCGCGGCGCGTGCCCGCGTCGGCAGCCGCGTCGCCCTGCAGGGCAACCTCGACCCGAACGTGCTGTTTGCCCCACCCGAAATCGTGGCCCAGGAGGCGCGCGCCGTGCTCGATGCCTTCGGCCCGCCGCAGCGCGCCGACGGCGGCTGGGACGGCCATGTCTTCAACCTCGGCCACGGCATCAGCCAGCACACGCCGCCCGATCACGTGGCGGCGCTGGTCGAGGCCGTTCACGATCACTCGCGCCATATTCGCCAAAAACGCAAGTGAGCGCTCATTTTGAACTTCCCTCAAATCTCCGGCAGGTGAGCGCACGCTCAGGCCTTGACTTATCCCCAAAAGCCGTGCTTCGAAGCAACTGCCTACGGCGCGATCAGCGAAACCGTCGGATTCCGCGCGAAACGCGCTAAGTTGTTGATTTACTTGAATCGATGATCGTGCCTCGAAATTGCGCAATCAACCGCCGCCCCCAAAGAATCAAGCACTTGGCGGTGCTGGGCGCAGTTTTCCCACAAAGTTATCCACAGAACTTGTGGGTAGTCTTAAAAGTCGTTTGACATCAGCCACTTGGGCTCGAATCCTGAGGTGAATGCGAGATTTCGGCTGCAACTGAAACCTCAATTTCGATGAGCGCACCGACCCGGGTGGCGGTCGCGGTCGAAACGCCGCAGCACGCCGGCCTGGGCGACCTGCTCGATTACGAGAGCACGCTCACGCTGGCCCCCGGCACGCTCGTGCGCGCCCCCCTGGGGCGGCGCGAGGTGCCGGGCCTGGTCTGGCACCGGGCGAGCGCGCGCGCCGCCGAAGCCGGCCAGCTGCGGCCCCTGGTCGAGGCCCTGGTCTCGCTGCCGCCGCTGGACGGCGCCTGGCGCCGCCTCGTCGACTTCGCCGCCGCCTACTATCAGCGCAGCACCGGCGAGCTCGCGCTTTCGGTGCTGCCGCCCGAGCTGCGCAAGCTCGACGAGCGCCAGCTCGCTCGCCGCATCGCGCGCCTGCAGCGCGAGGCGCAGGAAGCGGCAGCGGCGCGCGCGAACCTGCCCGGCGTCGCCGGCGCGCCCGCGCTGAGCGAAGAACAGGCGGCCGCGCTCGCCGAATTCGGCGCCGACCCGCGTCCGACCCTGCTTCACGGCGTCACCGGCAGCGGCAAGACCGAGGTCTACCTGAATGCCGCGGCGCGCGCCCTCGAAGCCGGGCGCCAGGCCTTGGTCCTGGTGCCCGAGATCAATCTCACGCCCCAGCTCGAAGCGCGCTTCGCCGCGCGCTTTCCCGGGCGCTGCCTGGCCAGCCTGCACAGCGCCCTGACGCCGGCACAGCGCCTGCGCCACTGGCTGCTCGCCCATCTGGGGCTGGCCGACCTGATTCTCGGAACCCGGCTCGCGGTCTTCGCTTCGCTGCCCCGGCTCGGGCTCGTCGTCGTCGACGAGGAACACGACCCCTCGTTCAAGCAGCAGGAAGGGGCGCGCTACTCGGCGCGGGACCTGGCGGTGTGGCGCGCGCGCGACGCCAAGATCCCGGTGCTGCTGGGCTCGGCCACGCCCTCGCTCGAAACCTGGCAGCGGGTGCAGGAGGGGCGCTACCGCCAGCTCGTGCTGTCGGCACGCATCGGCGGCGGCGCCCTGCCCCGGGTGCGCGTGTTCGACATGGCGCAAGTGCCCAAGCAAGCGGGCGCACCGGCGCCGGCGCTGGCCCCGCCCTTGCTGCAGGCCCTGCGTGATCGTCTTGAGCGCGGCGAGCAAAGCCTGCTCCTGCTCAACCGCCGCGGCTACGCCCCGGTGCTGGAATGCGGCGCCTGCGGCTGGAAGAGCGGCTGCCCGCATTGCAGCGCCTGGCGCGTCTTCCACAAGGCCGACCGCAGCCTGCGCTGCCACCATTGCGGCTTCAGCGAGCGCGTGCCGCGCGCCTGCCCCGAATGCGGCAACCTCGACATCGCCCCGGTCGGCCGCGGCACCGAGAAGCTCGAAGAACAGCTCGGCGTGCTCCTGCCCGGGGCGCGCATCGCCCGCATCGACGCCGACAGCACGCGCGTGCGCGGCGCCCTCGAGGCCCGGCTCGCCGCGGTGCACGCGGGCGAGGTCGACGTCCTCGTCGGCACGCAGATGGTGGCCAAGGGCCACGACTTCCGCCGCATCACCCTGGTCGCAGCGGTGAACCCCGACGCCGCACTGTTCGCGAACGACTTCCGCGCGCCGGAACGCCTGTTCGCGCTGCTGATGCAGGCCGCAGGCCGCGCCGGGCGCAGCGCCGAGCAGGCGGCGCGCAGCGAGATGTGGATCCAGACCGGGCATCCGCGCCACGCCTTGTTCGCGGCGCTGGCGGCGGGCGATTTCGCGGCCTTCGCCGCGAGCCAGCTCGCCGAGCGCCGCAGCGCCGGCCTGCCGCCCTTCAGCCACCTCGCGCTGCTGCGCGCCGATGCCAAGAGCGCCGCCGTCGCCAGCGCCTTCCTGGCAGAGGCGGCCGAGCTCGCAGGGGAGGAGCCCGCCATCACCGTCTACGCGCCGGTGCCGCCGGCGGTGGCCAAGGTGGCCGATGTCGAGCGCATGCAGATGCTCGTGGAATCGGTCTCGCGCCCGGCACTGCAGCGCTTTCTCGGCGCCTGGCTGCCGCAGTTGCACGGCCTGCGCGCGCGCCACCGCGGCCTGCTGCGCTGGGCGGTGGACGTGGACCCGCTGACGATCTGAACGGCGCTGCGTGGAGCGGCCCGTCAAGCAATCGATTAGGCTCGCCGTCTTGCGCTTCTTCCGCGAAAGAGCCCGCGATGGCCGCCCCTTCGACCCGTTTCGTCTTCTCCGTGCTCGGCCGCTTCTGGCACCTGCTCGACGGCCTGCGCCGTGCCTTGATGAACCTGCTGCTGCTCGCGCTGGTCGTGGCCGCGCTCGTCGGCTGGTTGCGCCGGGAGCCGGCACCGCTGCAGGACAAGACCGCGCTCGTGCTCGCAATCCAGGGCCCGATCCACGAGCAGTTCGCCGGCAGCGTGCGCGAGAACGCGATCGAGCAGGCGCAAGGCCGTTCGATCGAGCAGACCCGGCTGCGCGACGTGCTCGGCGCGCTCGACGCCGCGGCGCACGACCCGAAGATCGCGCGCGTGCTGCTGGTCCTGGACGACTTCGCCGGCGCCGGCATGCCCACCTTGCGCGAGGTGGCGGCAGCCGTCGACCGCGTGCGCGCCGCCGGCAAGCAGGTGGTGGCCTGGGGCACCGGCTACGACCAACGCCAGTACTACATCGCCGCCCATGCCGACGAGGTCTGGCTCGACCCCATGGGCAGCGTCCAGATCCAGGGCTTCGGCGGCTACCGCAACTACTACAAGGACGCGCTCGACCGGCTCGGCGTCGCCGTCCACGTCATCAAGGTCGGCCAGTACAAGAACTTCGGCGAGGCCTATGTCGCGAACGCGCCCTCGCCGCAGACGACCGAGGAGGACAGCCAGCTCTACGGCGCGCTCTGGGCCAGCTATGCCCAGGGCGTCGAGAAGGCGCGCCGGCTCGCCCCGGGCAGCCTGCAGGCGCTGCTCGACGCCGTGCCCGAGCGCCTGGCCGCGGCCGGCGGCGACGAGGCCAAGATGGCGCTCGACGCCCACCTCGTCGACGCCCTCGAGACGCGCGAGCAGATGCGCGCCACCCTGATCGAGCGCGGCGCCAGGGACGGCCAGAGCTTTCGCCAGATCGGCTTCCAGAACTATCTGGCACACATCAAGCCGGCCACGGGCGGGGACGCGCTGGCGGTGATCGTCGCCGAAGGCGAGATCGTCGACGGACAGGCCGACGGCGGCGCGATCGGCGGCGAATCGACCGCCGAGCTCGTGCGCCAGGCGCGCAACGACGAACATGTGAAGGCGATCGTGCTGCGCGTCGATTCGCCCGGGGGCAGCGCCTTCGGCGCCGAGCTGGTGCGGCGCGAACTCGCGCTGGCGCGCAAGGCCGGCAAGCCGGTCGTGGTCTCGATGGGCGATGTCGCGGCCTCGGGTGGCTACTGGATCGCGACCGCCGCCGACGAGGTCATCGCCGACGCGGACACGATCACCGGCTCGATCGGCGTGATCGCGATCCTGCCCACGGCCGAGAAGACGATGGCCAAGCTCGGCCTGCACACCGGCGGCTACACGACGAGCTGGCTCGTCGGCGCCTACGACCCGCGGCGCGGGCTCGATCCGCGCATGGAGCAGCTGATCCAGAGCAGCATCGACCACACCTACGCCGAGTTCACCGCGCGCGCCGCCGAGGCGCGCAAGACGACGCCGCAGCAGATCGACCGCGTCGGCCAGGGCCGGGTCTGGACCGGCTCGCAGGCGCTCGCGCGCCACCTCGTCGACCGCAACGGCAGCTTCGCCGACGCGATCCAGGCCGCGGCCCGCCTCGGCGGGCTCGGCGCCAGCCCGCGCCTGGACTACTTCGAGCGCGAGCCGGGGCGGCTGGAGCGCCTGATCGCGCTCATCGGCACCCGCGTCGCCGCCGAACTCGGCAGCAGCAGCGCCAGCGGCGCCTGGCCGTTGCTCGCGCTGGGCGGCTCGAACCCCGCGCTCGGCGACATCGCCCACCAGCTCGCCTGGCTCGGCGACCTGGGCCGCGGCCGCAAGCCGTTCGAGGCCGTCGCGCATTGCCTGTGCACGGCGCCCTGAGGGCGCGCGCGGCAGGCCGGCTTCAGGCCGCGAGCAAGGCGCTGAAGAGGGGATCCTGGCGCGAGCGCGGGCGCAGCGGGCTCAGCCGGCGCGCGATCTCGGCGATGTGCTCGGGCGTCGTGCCGCAGCAGCCGCCGGCGATGTTGAGGAAGCCGCTGCGGCCGAACTCCTCCATCAGCGCGCCGGTCACGGCGGGGGTCTCGTCGAAGCCGGTTTCGCTCATCGGATTCGGCAGGCCGGCATTGGGGTAGCAGCTGACGTAGGTGTCGGATGCGACCCGCGCCAGCTCCTCGATGTAGGGGCGCATCAGCGCCGCGCCCAGGGCGCAGTTCAGGCCGACGGCGAGCGGGCGCGCATGGCGCACCGAGTTCCAGAACGCGGCCACGGTCTGACCCGAGAGGATGCGCCCGGAGGCGTCGGTGACCGTGCCCGAGACGATCACCGGCAGGCGCTCGCCGCGGGCCTCCATCAGCTCGTCGAGGGCGAAGATCGCAGCCTTGGCGTTGAGCGTGTCGAAGATGGTCTCGACCAGGAACAGGTCGCAACCGCCTTCGAGCAGCCCTTCGGCCTGCTCGCAGTAGGCGTCGCGCAGCTCGTCGAAGCTGGTATTGCGCGCCCCGGGGTCGTTCACGTCGGGGCTGATGCTCGCGGTGCGCGGCGTCGGGCCGAGCGCGCCGGCGACGAAACGCGGCCTCTCGGGCGTGGCGTGGGCGTCGGCGGCAGCACGTGCCAGGCGCGCCGAGGCCAGGTTCATCTCGCGCGCCACCGGCCCGAGCCCGTAGTCTTCCTGGGCGACGCGGGTGGCGCCGAAGGTGTTGGTCTCGATCAGGTCGGCGCCCGCCTCGAGGTAGGCCTCGTGGATGGAGCGGATCAGGTCCGGCCGCGTGATCGAGAGCAGGTCGTTGTTGCCCTTGAGGTCGCGCCCGTGGCCAGCCCAGCGCTCGCCGCGGAAATCGGCCTCGGCCAGGCGGTGGCGCTGGATCATCGTGCCCATGGCGCCGTCGATGATGACGATGCGCTGCTTCAGAAGTTCGGGCAGGGCCTGGCCCCGGGTGTAGGCGATGGGGCGTGGCTTCATGGGGCGGATTGTAGGCAAGCGCCTGCATTCGGGCGCCGCCGCGCCGCGGCCACCCTGAGCCCTGTTTCAGTCGTTCAAGGCGTGCGGCGAAGGTAAGTAGTGCGTACTTACTTGCTCGAGCTCACCGATGATGCAGTCCATCTCGCTCAGGAACTCCTGGCGGCTGAAATGGGGGCAACGGGTGATGAGTTCGGAAGAGTGCTCAGCCAGGCCGAGATTGCCCGCCTGGCGCGCCCAGCGCCGCACTTCGCAATACGCGAGCCAAGCCAGGCGGCCCAGGTCGCCGCTGCGGCGTGCGTGGTGCAGATCGCCGAGCAAATCCTCGAGACCCAGTTGAAGCGGAGTCGGAAACGGATTCATGTTGCAGCGCAGCATCCGCCGCAAAACTGAACCCAAGCTTACAAAGCCCCCGGTTCGGGCCCCGCGCTGTCCCGGCTTGACAACAGTGCCCGGCATGGCGCAAGGGGTTTTCCAGTGGTGCCACCAGCGGATGCCGGCGCGGCCGAGGCCGCGACCGGGATCAGCGCTCGCCGCGGCGGCGAATGCGTTGCCGATGCGGCGCCACGCCCGCACTCCGGTGGCCCCGCAGCTGGCGCATGTGCAGGTCCAGCGCCAGGGCCGCGAGCACGAGCGGAACCATCATCCCGCCGCCGAGCCCGGCGACGAGGCGCGGCACGTCCTTCTGGAATTCGGAGGCCACCTCGACGCCCAGCGGCACCGCCGCCAGCACCAGCGAGAGCCCGACAACGGTCGTGAAACCGATCATCATGGCGGCACCGAAACGCCACCAGCGGCGCCGCGTGCGGCCGCGCGGATCGTGCGCCAGCCCGATCCAGATGCCGGCGATGGCACCGGCCGCCACCGCCGGAAACGACAGCGCCAGCGCATCCAGCCCCCAGCGGAACTGGGGTTGCAGGCCGAGCGCGTCGACAAGCCGCATCGCCGTGTAGACGACGCTGCAGGCCAGGAGCAGCCCCGCAGCGCCGACCGCCGGGGCGCGCTTCCAGCGCGCAAGCAGCGCCAGCGGCAGCAGCGCCCCCAACAGGGAAACGAGCCAGGCGAGGGCGAGGCCGGTCTTCGAGTAGCCGATCGAGAAGGAGACGTCGAGCGTGGAGATGCACAGGATCGCCGCCGACCAGACCGCGCTGCCCAGGCTGAAGCTTGCCATCGCGACGTAGAACGGCGCCGCAACCGGGCGCCGCTCGCGGTCGCGCTCGATCTGGCGCAGGTAGCCCAGCGCGACATGCGCGCCGAGCGCGACCACGAAGATCGCGAGCAGAACCGGCAGCGGCCCGGCTTCGAACAGCGGATCGGTGAGGTTCGGGTTGGGGGTGTCGTCCATCTTCTCTTTCTAATGGGGAACGGGCTGCGCCCGCGCGCGCGCTCGCCGCCGCGGCGGAGAGCCTCAGCGCAGGAAGCCGACGCTGCGGCGCTGGCGCACCTCGGGCTTGCAGCGGTGCTCGCTTTCGAGCTGCGACAGGAACTCGTCGGCCTCGAAGGCGACGCCGAGGATATCCACCTGGCGCTTGACGGCGGCGAAGTCGCCCGGCGCGAGCTGGTCGAGCGCGGCCAGGCGCGCGCGCTGCTCGGCGTCGAGCCGGCCCGCGTCACCGTCCAGCGCCTCGGCCACGAACATGCGCTCGCGCTGCTCGGCGCGCAGCGGGTGGAAGCGGATCTTGAAGGTGAAGCGCCGCAGCGCCGCTTCGTCGATGTCGTCGAACAGGTTGGTGGTGCAGATGAAGACGCCGGCGAAGCGCTCCATGCCCTGCAGCATCTCGTTGACCTCGGTCACCTCGTAGTGGCGCTCGGCCAGGCGCCGGCTGCGCAGGAAGCTGTCGGCCTCGTCGAGCAGCAGCACGGCGCCTTCGGCCTGGGCTTCCTCGAACATGCGCGCCATGTTCTGCTCGGTCTCGCCGACGTACTTGCTCGCGATGTCGCTGGTCTGGCGGATCAACAGCGGGCGCTGCAGGGCCTGGGCGATGTGCTCGGCCAGTGCCGTCTTGCCGGTGCCGGGGGCGCCGTGGAAGCACAGCGTGCCGTGGCCGCGCCGGGCCAGCGCCTCGATGATGCGCGGCACCTCGAAGCGGCTCTCGGTGTTGAGCAGGCCGAGGTCGTAGGCGGTGACGACCAGGCGCGCGCCGCGCTCGCCCTGCGTCTGCCCGAGGGCGCGGTCGGCGTTGCCGAGCTGGCGCTGGATCAGGGCTTCGCTGGCCTCGGCCGCGGCCGCGCCGCCTTGCGCGAGGCGGGCGAAGCGCACCGCGGTGCGGATCTGCGCCGGCGTGAGCGCCCGGCGCTCGGCCAGGCGCGCGGCAAAGCCCGGGGTCACCGCGGCGCCGGCGAGCGCGCGCTGGACCAGGGCCTCGCGCGCTCCCGGCGGCGGGCTGCCCAGCAGCAGGTGGTACTGGAAGCGGCGCCGGAAGGCGGGGTCGATCTGCTCGATCCGGTTCGTGACCCAGACCACCGGCACCGGATTGGTCTCGAGGATCTGGTTCACCCAGGCCTTGCCGCTGACGCTGGCCGAAGGCGGGGCGTCGCCGCTGTCCAGGCGCGCGATGAGCTGCGCCGCCTCGCTCGAGATCGGCGGGAACACGTCCTCGACCTCGTCGAAGAGCAGGGCCACGCCCGGGCTGCCCTTCAGGAACACCTGGCTGATCTGCAGGCTGCGATAACGGTCGCGCCCCGAGAGGCTGTTGCCGTCGCGGTCGGCGTACTCGACCTCGTAGAGCTCGAGCCCGGCGGCCGCGGTGCAGACCTTGGCGAGCTCGGTCTTGCCGGTGCCGGGCGGACCGTAGAGCAGGACGTTGACGCCCGGCTCCTTGCGCTCGGCGGCGTTCTTCAGCAGCGCCGTGAGCACCGCCACGTCTTCGGCGACGAAGGCGAAATCATCGACCGCGAGCTCGCTCTTGCTCGCCGGCCGTGTGAACACCGCCATCAGGTCGTTCGGGCCGCGGTATTCGCGCATCAGCACCGGCGGCAGCTGCTCGCTGACCTTCATCAGGTCGGCGAGGTCGGTGATGTTCTGCTCCGAGATCAGGTTCTCGACCATGCCGATGCGCTCGAGCCGCGAGCCCGCGCGCAAGGCTTCGGCGACCTCGCTCGCGTCGACCCCGGCCACCGCGGCGATCGCGGCATAGGCTTCCTGGGCGTTGCTGACCTTGAATTCGACGAGCAGGCCGCGCAGGTCGCGCTGGTAGCGCGCGAGCGTGCCGTAGAGCAGCAGCGCGCGCTCGGCCGGATTGAGCTGGAGCAGCCCGGCAAGGGCGTCGATGTTCTTCTGCACCAGGGTGCTCTGCTTCTTGAGCCGGCGTTCCAGCCATTCGCAGGTGGCGCCGAGCACGGCGAGCAGGTCCTTGGGCGCGTCCTTGATGTATTCGTCGATGTAGAAGAAGAGCGTGCCTTCCTCGTACGGGCCGCGCCACTGGCCGTGGCGGGCGATGAAGGCTTCGTCGCCGAGCGCCTCCTGGCCGCGCCACAGGGCGTTGCCGCGGCAGCGCTGGCGCAGGAAGGCGCGCACGCGCGCGAGCACCGGCAGCGGCCACACGAGGTGGCGCCCGGCGAGCGAGAGCAGGCTGTTGGCATCGCGCCGCAGGTTGAAGCGCCCGGCCTGGCGCAGCGTGAGCGTGAGCACGAAATGCGAACACAAGGTGTCCAGCACCGGGGCTTCGGCAAGCCCGGGGGACAGGATCCAGCGGCCCTCGGCCAGCCCTTTCGGCATCGTGCGACCTCAATACGCGTATGCGCACGATCTTGGCGCAGCCGGGGCGCCGGGGCAAGCGCTCTAGTGCACCATCAGGGGCTGTTGCGCCAATTGCGTATAGCGCTCGATGAATTCGTCGAAGGCCTCGGCCGATTCGGGCCGGGCTTCGATCAAGGCCTGCACGCCGCGCTCGAAGCTCTCGGCGACGGCGCCCTCGATGAAGATCTCCTTGCGCGCGAACTTGTCGACGATCTCGTAGCCACCGCGCGCCAGGGGGCCGTCCTCGGCCTCGGCCACGAGCTGCACGACGGCGAAGCTGTCGGAGTTGTAGAGCATTTGCATGGCGGCGTCCTTTGACCCGCAGATGGGCGCGCCGCGGCCAAATGCAAGTGTTCAGACCGCAAGTGGGCAGGCCCCGGGTTCAACCCGGGGGGAAGGCGGAGAGCAGGAACTCGGTCGAGTCGCCCGAGCGCGGCTCGGCCAGCCGCACCTGCACCGGCCAGTACGAGCGCGCCGGATCGAGCCAGACCTCGACCTGGGTGTCGTAGGGCCGGCGCGGCTCGCGCCGCAGGTGCAGCGCGCCCGCCACCGGCCCCGCGGGCAGGGCGAGGTCCTCGCTCGCGACGACCTCGAAGACCCAGGGATCGCCCTCGCCGCGCGCCCCGACCACGAACATCGGCACCCGGGCCCCGGGGCGGAAGGCCGCGGGCCGGGCGTCGACGATCGCCGGCAGCTGCATCATCCAGCTCAGCCGGTCCTGCGCGCCTTCGACGACCGGGTATTCGGCCGGCGAGCCGGAAAAGGTGATCAGGCCCTTCGCGCGCTGGAAGTTCGCGGCCTGCGCCGCCTTGCCGCGGCGGCTGTCGACGAAGCGCACGGGCGCGATGCCGGCGCGGTCGAAGCCGCCCTCGCTGGTCCAGTTCAGGATCTGGAACGACAGCGCCGTGCCCTGCATCGACATCGTGTAATGCTCGCCCGCCGGGCGCCAGGCGAGTTCGCCGCGCCCGCGCAGCAGGCCGCGCCGCAGTTCGTAGTGCAGCACGACGGGTGGCGAGAAGTGCGTCGCGAAGACCGCGCCGCTGCCGGATGCCGCAGCTGGCGCGGGCGGCGGCAGGCCGGAGCCGGCCTGCTCGGGCGGGTCCTCGGCCCGGGTCGGGGTGTCGGCAGGATCGGCGGCCGCAAGCTCGAAGGCGTCGAGGGCGGGCGGCTCGGGCGCAGCCGCTTCGGCGACGTGCGGCGCGGCCGCGGAAGGGATCGTCCTCGCACCCTCGGGCGCGCGGGCGCGACGCGAGAACGCAGCCGCAGCGCCTCGAAGCGGGCGCGTTTCGCGCTCGATCGCCGGCACGCCCGCTGCGGGCTTCGGCGGGTCCGGCCGCTCGCGCCCCACCTCGACGGCAGGCGCAACCGCGGCCGGTGCCTCGACGAGATGGCGTACCCGCAGCGCCGCCGGTCGTTGCTCGGGCAGCCAGCCGTCGCCGACGCCCACCGGCGCCAGCGCGAGCAGCAGCGCATGCAGCAGCAGGACCACGGCGGCCAGGCCGAGCACGAGGCGCCAGCGCGAGGGCCGCGGCCGGGGCGCCGCGGCGACGGGGCTCGGGCCGGGATTCGGGACCATGCAGGGGCTCACTCCACAATACTGCCATCAAAGCGTCAGGCCCCGCCGATGAAACTCGCCACCCTTGCCGACGGCTCGCGCGACGGCCAACTCGTCGTCGTCTCGCGCGACCTCTCGCTCGCGCATTACGCGGGCTCGACCGCGACCCGGCTGCAGCAGGTGCTCGACGACTGGAACTTCATGAGCCCGCAGCTCGAGGACCTGTACGCCACGCTCAACGGCGGCAAGGCGCGCCACGCCTTCGAGTTCGACCCGCGGCGCTGCATGGCGCCGCTGCCGCGCGCCTACCAGTGGGCCGACGGCTCGGCCTACATC
>JAGWTS010000404.1 GCA_028868875.1 Burkholderiales bacterium
CCCCAGCGGGGTCATTTCAGCTCAACGAAAGTGGGTAGCTAGCCGGGTAGCCAGAAGATATCCAGCGCAGATTTTCGGTAAAAACATCATAAAAATCAATGCCATAGAGACCTCATGAGACTCGCCACCTGGAACGTCAATTCGCTCGCCGTGCGCCTGCCCCAGCTCCTCGCCTGGCTCGGCGAGAACCCGGTCGATGCGATCGTGCTGCAGGAGACCAAGCTCACCGACGACCGCTTTCCGCGCGCCGAGATCGAGGCCGCGGGGTATCGCGCGCAATGGTTCGGCCAGAAGACCTACAACGGCGTCGCCCTGCTCAGCCGCAGCGAGGCCGGCGCCGTCGTGCACAACATCCCCGGCTTCGACGACGAGCAGGCGCGCGTCATCGCGGGCGTGGTCGATGGCGTGCGCGTGGTCGGCGCCTATTTCCCCAACGGCCAGGCCCCCGACAGCGACAAGTTCGCCTACAAGATGCGCTGGATGACGGCGCTGCGCGAGTGGCTGCGCGCCGAGCTTGCGGCCCATCCGGCGCTCGTGCTGATGGGCGACTTCAACGTCGCGCCCGAAGACCGCGACGTCTACGACCCCGTGGCCTGGGCCGGCCAGATCCATTGCACGCCCGAGGAGCGGGCCCAGTTCCGCGGCCTGATCGAGCTCGGCCTCGTCGACGCCTTCCGCCTCTTCGAGCAGCCGCCCAAGTCCTGGTCGTGGTGGGACTACCGCAACCTCGCGTTCCGCCGCAACCAGGGGCTGCGCATCGACCACATCCTCGTCGGCGAGGCGCTGCGCGCACGCATCGCCGCCTGCCTCATCGACAAGGCGCCCCGGCGCAACGAGCGCCCGAGCGACCACGCCCCGGTGGTGGTGGAGATCGCCCCGGGCTGATCAGGGCTCGGCGTCGTCGTCGAGGCCGAACTGCTGGATCTTGCGCGTGATGGTGTTGCGCCCGATGCCCAGCTTCTGCGCCGCCTCGATGCGCCGCCCGCGCGTGATCGCGAGCGCGGTACGGATGAGCTGGCCTTCGAACTGCTCGCTCAGCGCGTCCCAGACCCCGGTCTCGCCGGCTTCGAGGCGGCGCCGCGCCTCGCGCTCGAGGTCGGGCAACCAGAAGCCCGAGGGCGTCGCCTGCGCCGCCGCGGCGGGCGCGGGCGCGGCGGCGGCCGGCTGCGCGTCGGCAGGAGCGGCCGAAGCCAGCGCAGCAGCAGCGCGCGCCACTGCCGCGCCCAGCAGTTCGGGCGGCAGGTCCTTGGGCTCGACGACCTGGGCCGGCGCCATCACGGTGAGCCAGTGGCACAGGTTCTCGAGCTGGCGCACGTTGCCCGGAAAGTCGAACGACTGGAGCTGGACGATCGCCGCATCGGCGATGCGCTTGGCCTCGACGCCGAGCTCGCGCGCGCTCTTCTGCAGGAAGAAGCGGGTGAGCATCGGGATGTCCTCGCGCCGCTCGCGCAGCGCCGGCAGGCGCAGCCGGATCACGTTCAGGCGGTGGAACAGGTCTTCGCGGAAGGCGCCCAGGCGCACCCGTTCCTCGAGGTTCTGGTGCGTGGCCGCGATCACGCGCACGTTGGTCTTGAGCGGCTGGTGCCCGCCGACGCGGTAGAACTGGCCGTCCGAGAGCACGCGCAGCAGCCGCGTCTGCAGGTCGAACGGCATGTCGCCGATCTCGTCGAGGAAGAGCGTGCCGCCGTCGGCCTGCTCGAAGCGCCCGCGGCGCATCGTCTGCGCGCCCGTGAAGGCGCCGCGCTCGTGGCCGAAGAGCTCGCTCTCGAGCAGGTCCTTCGGAATCGCGGCGGTGTTGATGGCGATGAAGGGCCCCTGCGCGCGCGGGCTGTGCTTGTGCAGCGCGCGCGCCACCAGTTCCTTGCCCGAGCCGCTCTCCCCGGTGATCATCACCGTGACGTTGCTCTGGCTCAGGCGCCCGATGGCGCGGAACACGTCCTGCATCGCCGGGGCCTGGCCCAGCATCTCGGGCATCGGCTTCTCGGCCGATTCACGCACCTCCTCGCGCAGGCTCTCGTCGACGGCGCGCCGGATCAGCTCTACCGCCTTCGTCAGGTCGAAGGGCTTGGGCAGGTATTCGAAGGCCCCGCCCTGGAACGCCGAGACCGCGCTGTCGAGGTCCGAAAACGCGGTCATGATGATCACCGGCAACCCCGGCAGCCGCGCCTTGACCTTGCCGAGCAGGTCGATGCCGGAGGCGCCCGGCATGCGGATGTCGCTCACCAGCACCTGGGGCTCGTCGTCGTCGAGCGCGGCGAGCACGTCGCGCGCGTTGGAGAAGCTGCGCACCGTGAACTCTTCGCGCTGCAGGGCGCGCTCGAGCACGAAGCGGATCGATTGGTCGTCGTCGACGATCCAGATGGGTTTCATGCGCGCTGGGCGTTGCGGTCGGTCGGCATCGTTCAAGGCAGGGGAATCAGGATCTTGAAGACGGTCCGGCCGGGCAGGCTGTCGCACTCGATCGTGCCCTGGTGCTGCTGCACGAAAGTCTGCGCCAGCGTGAGTCCGAGGCCGGATCCGCCTTCGCGCCCCGATACCAGCGGGTGGAAGATGCGATCGCGGATGGCCTCGGGAACGCCCGGTCCGTTGTCCTGGATATGCAATTCCAGTGCCAGACGAAAGCGCTGGCGTCCGAAGGTGACCTGGCGCGCGATGCGCGTGCGCAGCCAGAGCTCGGCGTCGCCGGCGGCGATGCGCTCGGCCAGGGCCTGGGTCGCGTTGTGGGCGATGTTGAGCACGGCCTGGATGAGCTGCTCGCGGTCGCCGCGGAATTCGGGGATCGAGATGTCGTAGTCGCGCTCGACGCGCAGCCCCTTCGGGAACTCGGCCAGGATGAGCGAGCGCACGCGCTCGCAGACCTCGTGGATGTTCACGTCCGAGACCACGTGCGGGCGCCGGTGCGGCGCGAGCAGCCGGTCCACCAGCGCCTGCAGCCGGTCGGCCTCGTGGATGATGACCTGGGTGTATTCGGTGAGCTCGCGCGAAGTCACCTCCATCGCCAGCAGCTGCGCCGCGCCGCGGATGCCGCCCAGCGGGTTCTTGATCTCGTGCGCGAGGTTGCGAACCAGCTCCTTGTTGGCCTGGGCCTGGCCGTGGGTGCGCTCCTCCCGGTCCAGCCGCGTCTGCTGTTCGATCTCGATCATCTCGACCAGCACCCGCTCGGGCTGGTCCGTCTGGCTCACGATCACGTGCACCGGCAGCTCGGCGCCGGGTGCGCCGTGGCGCTTCATCGTCGCGTCGAAGCGCCCGCAGGCCACCTCGTTGCGCGCCACCGCGCCCAGGGTCTCGCGCAGCTGGGCGGATTCGACCAGCCAGTCGGGCACGCTGCCGCGCTGCAGGCTGCGCCGCGACATCCCCATCACGTTCTCGAGGGTCGAGTTCGCGAGCAGGCAGCGGCCCTCGGTGCCGACCACCGCGACCATGGTCGCGAGCTGATCCAGCGCCTCGAATCCGGGCAGGGCGATCTCGTCGTTCAAGCGGTAACTCCTTCGGCACGCCGCTGCCCGCGCCCGGCGGCGGCGCGCTACTGCGGCAGGTTGGCCAGCTCGCGCTGGAGCGCGGCGACGTCGGCCTGCTTGCTCTCGATCGCGGCCTTCATCTCGGCCACGCGGTCGAGGTAGCGCTGGTAGTTGTGCTCGTTACCCTGGCGCTCGGGCTGGCCGTTGTTGTAGTCCTTCTGCAGCTGCGCGAGCTGCTCCTGCGCCCGCCGCAGCTCGTCGCCGAGGATGCGGCGGCGGTCGGCATCGCGCGCGCGCTGCTCGGCCGGCTCGACCTTCGTCGGCCCCGAGCCCGGCGCCGCCGCCGGCCGCGGCTTGGGCGTGGCGACCACCGTGATCGGCGTGCCTTCGATCGTGCGGCAGCCGCGCTCCTTCGCCTCCTGGGGAGTCAGCAGGTTGGTGTAGCTCTCGGGGTTGCCGGGGCAGCGGTACACCGGTCCTTCGGCGTGCGCGCCCAGCGCAACGAGCGCCAGCGCGGCGGCAAGGGTTTTCATGGGCCGCGATTGTCGCCCAGCCAACGGAAAAGGGACGGCGAACCGTCCCTTTGCCTCTTGCGCAGACGCGATGGTCAGAGCGAGTAGTACATGTCGAACTCGATCGGATGCGTCGTCATGCGGAACCGCGTGACCTCCTGCATCTTGAGCTCGATGTAGGCGTCGATGTAGGCGTCGGTGAACACCCCGCCCTTGGTCAGGAAGGCGCGGCCCTTGTCGAGGTACTCCAGCGCCTGCTCGAGGCTCGAGCACACCGTCGGGATCTTCGCGTCTTCTTCCGGCGGCAGGTGGTACAGATCCTTGGTGGCGGCTTCGCCCGGGTGGATCTTGTTCTCGACGCCGTCCAGGCCGGCCATCAGCAGCGCGGCGAAGCACAGGTACGGGTTGGCCGAGGGATCGGGGAAGCGGGCTTCCACGCGACGGCCCTTGGGGTTGGCCACGTAGGGGATGCGGATCGAGGCCGAGCGGTTCTTGGCCGAGTAGGCCAGCTTCACCGGGGCTTCGAAGCCGGGCACCAGGCGCTTGTAGCTGTTGGTGCCGGGGTTGGTGATGGCGTTCAGGGCACGGGCGTGCTTGATGATGCCGCCGATGTAGTACAGCGCGAAGTCGCTCAGGCCGGCGTAGCCGTCACCGGCGAACAGGTTCTTGCCGTCCTTCCAGACCGACTGGTGCACGTGCATGCCGCTGCCGTTGTCGCCGACGATGGGCTTGGGCATGAAGGT
>JAGWTS010000405.1 GCA_028868875.1 Burkholderiales bacterium
GACCGCCTGGGCCGCATGAACCTGGTCACCCCCGCCAAGGTGCGCCAAGGCATGGCCGAGGTGCGCGAAGGATTGACGTTTTGCCTGTCGCTGCCCCTGGACGTGCCTGGCGGCATGGCGCTCAATGCCCGCCGCCTGCCGCCACGGCTGTATGGCACGCTGCGCGATGGCGCCAGCCAAGGCGTACAAGGCTTTTGCTGGTCGTATGCCAGCGAAGACCCCAACCTGACCGACGTCGTCTGCGACGAGGTCATGCTGATGAACACCCAGTACTCGACCCAATGGGACAGCCTGGCGCACATCGGCAGCCGCTTCGACGCCGACGGCGACGGCGTGGCCGAGGCGGTGTTCTACAACGGCTTTCGCGCCGGGACCGACCTCCACGCCGGAGCCGACGATGCCGCGGCGCCGCAGGACTGGGCGCGCTACCCCGACCCTGACGCCGGGCCGCTGGGCATCGCCAACCTGGCCGAGCATGGCGCGCAAGGCCGCGGCGTGCTGATCGACCTCGAACGCCATGTCGGCCGGACGCGCCAGGCCGTCGGCTACGACGCCTTGATGCGCATCCTCGAAGCCGATGCCGTTCAGGTGGAGCGCGGCGACATGGTGTGCCTGCACACCGGCTATGCCGACACCTTGCTGAAGATGCACAAGCAGCCGGACCCGAAGCGGCTGCACGAGACCGGCAGCGGCCTGGACGGCGGCGACCCGCGCCTGCTGAACTGGATCGTCGACTGCGGCCTCGCCTGCCTCGTCGCCGACAACCCGGCGGTCGAACTCGTGCAGGCCGTCTCGCTGACCGCCGGCGCCAGCCCGATGCGAAGGCCGCGCCTGCCCTTGCACGAACATTGTCTGTTCAAAAACGGCATCCACCTGGGCGAGCTCTGGTGGCTCACGCCGCTCGCGCAATGGCTGCACGCGCATGGCCGCAGCCGCTTCCTGCTCACCGCCCCGCCCTTGCGCCTTCCCGGCGCGGCCGGCTCGCCCGTCACGCCGATCGCCACCGTCTGAGGGCGGTCCGCCTTCACGCACAACCTCTTCTGCTGGAGACATTCGCTTGAATTCAAGTCACTCGATCCGCCGCGCCGCCCTCGTCGCCACGCTGTTCACGGCATTCGCCGCCCAAGCCCAGCCCGCCGCCGAACCGGCCCGATGGCCGACCAAGCCGGTTCGCATCCTGGTGGGCTTCTCCGCCGGCGGACCCACCGACACGATCGCGCGCGCCTTCGCCGAGCAGGCGACGAAAGCTTTCGGCCAGACCTTCGTCGTCGAGAACAAGCCCGGGGCCGACACCATCCTGGCGGCGCAAGCGGTGGCCAAGGCGGCGCCCGACGGCTACACGCTGTTGATGTCGGCGACCAACCACACGATGATCCCGGCGCTGTATGCCGGCAAGATCGACTTCGACGTCGTGCGATCTTTCGCGCCGGTCTGCACGCTTGCGAGCAGTCCGACGGTGCTCGTCGTCGGCAAGTCCATGCCCGTGAAGACGCTGGCGGCATTCCTGCAACAGGTTCGCCAGGCTCCCGGGAAATACACCTACGCCACGCCGGGAATCGGAAGTTCGGGCCATTTCGCCAGCGTGCAGTTCACGCGCATGACATCGACCTCGATGACCCACATTCCCTACAAGGGAGCGGCACAGGCGGTCAATGACCTGATCGGCGGCCAGGTCGACAGTTCGTTCGCGACGCTGGGGTCGGTGCTGCCGCAGATCCGGGCCGGATCGCTCACCGCGCTGGCCGTCGCAGCGCCCCAACGATCCGCGTTGTTGCCCGAGGTGCCGACCTTCGAAGAGTCGGGCGTGAAAGGCTACTCGGCCGATGCCTGGTACGGCCTCTTGGCGCCTGCAGGGACGCCTGGCGCGGTGCTCGCGGCATTGCAGCAGGCCGCGAGTCAGTTTGCGCAGTCGCCGGCGGCCTTGTCCAAGTTTCACGCGCTGGGCATCCAAGGGCAGAGCCTGTGCGGCCCCGCGTTCGGCAGCCTGCTGGAAAGCGACACCAGGACTTACGGCCAGCTCGCCCGGGAATTGAAGTTGAAGGCCGAATAGAGTCGGTGCCGCACCCGGCTATTCAAAACCATGTTCCTCCTGAGCTCCCCCGCAATCCGCGACCTGGAGGTCTTCACCTCCATGCCACCCCAATTTCGCCGCACCGGCACGCGCAGCGCCTGGGCGGATGCCAACCAGGGCGGCCGTCTCGCCGACTCCTTCCTCGAAGGGCCGGTCTTCGACGACGCCGGCAACCTCTTCGTCACCGACATTCCCTTCGGGCGCATCTTCCGCATCGACCCGCGGGGCGTATGGGACCTGGTCGCGCAATGGGACGGCGAGCCCAACGGGATGAAGTTCCTGTCGTCGACCGAGCTGCTCGTCACCGACTACAAGAACGGGCTCATGATCATCGAGGTCGCGTCCGGCGCTGTGCGCCCCTTTCTCGGCCGGCGCAACAGCGAGAGCTTCAAGGGCGTCAACGACCTGACGATCGATTCGCGCGGCAACGTCTTCTTCACCGACCAGGGGCAGACGGGGCTGCACGATCCCACGGGGCGCGTCTACCGCCTCGGGCGCGACGGCCGCCTCGACCAGTTGCTCGGCAACGTGCCGAGCCCGAACGGCATCGTGCTCTCGCCCGACGAGCGCTTTTTGTTCGTCGCGGCGACGCGCGGCAATTGCGTCTGGCGCATGCCGCTGCTGGCCGACGGCAGCGTCGCGAAAGCGGGGCAGTTCTTCACGTCTTACGGCCCGAGCGGGCCGGACGGGCTGGCGATGGACGAATCCGGCCGCCTGCTCGTCGCCAACCCCGGCCTGGGCCGCGTCTGGGTGCTCGACGCCCGTGCCGAACCCGAGCTGGTCTTGCGCGCCGGGCCCGGCGAGTCGATCACCAACCTGGCTTTCGGCGGCGCCGACCGGAAGGAGCTCTACTGCACGAACTCCACCCGCGGCACCGTGATGCGGGCTCGCCTGGAGGTGGCGGGCGCGACCGTCTTCCGGCGCTGAGGCGCGGGCCGGCGCGCCCCGCCGCTCACTCTTTGTGGATGCCCGCGTTCTTGACGGTCGTGCTCCAGCGCACGATGTCTTCGGCGAGAAACTTGCGGAATTCGTCGGGCGTGGAAGCGACGATGGTCGAGCCCAGGCTGTCGAAGCGGGACTTCACGTCGGGCATCTCCAGCACGTCCTTGACGGCGACTTGAAGCTGCTCGACCGCCTCGCGTGAAGTGCCCTTGGGCGCGAACATGCCGTTCCATTCGAACGACTGGTAATGCGGCACGGCGGCTTCGGCGATCGTCGGCACGTCCGGAAACGCGGGGTTGCGCTGGGGCGAGGTGATCGCCAGCGCCTTCATCAACCCGCCCTTGACCTGGGCCGAGACCGCCGGCAGGTTGCCGAAGCCGAGGTCGATCTCGCCGGCCGCGATCGCCGTCAGCGCCGGACCGCCGCTGCGGTAAGGAACGTGCAGCATCTTGATCCCCGCGCCCTGGCAGAACAGCTCGGCGCCCATGTATTGCACCGTGCCCTGCCCGCCCGAGCCGAAGGTCAGCTTGCCCGGCCGCGCCTTGGCCGCCGCGATGAGGTCTTGCAACGAATGGAAGGGCGAGGACTTGGGCACGCACAGCAGCATCGGCGTGCGCGCCACCATCGTGACCGGCACCAGGTCCTTCTGCGGGTCGAAAGGCAGTTTCTCCAGGCTGGGGTT
Organism: Burkholderiales bacterium; assembly: GCA_028868875.1. GTDB lineage: Bacteria > Pseudomonadota > Gammaproteobacteria > Burkholderiales > Burkholderiaceae_C > Rubrivivax. Next base: position 3,696 of record JAGWTS010000405.1, read on the forward strand.
GATCGCGAACGGTGTCGCGTCGTAGAGCAGCGTCAGCCCGTCAGCGCGGGCTTCCGCGACGAAGCGCTCACCGATGACCCCGCTCGCGCCGGCCTTGTTCAGGACGACGACGCTCGCGTGCAGCTTCGGCCCCAGGTATTGCGAGATGAGGCGCGCCAGCGCGTCCGCGGTGCCGCCGGGTGCGTAAGGCACGACGATGTCGATGGGGCTGCTCGCCAGCGCACGCAGCGGGGAGAGGGCCAAGCTTGCGGTCGAAGCGGCCGCGAGTGAAAAAAAGCTTCTTCGTTGCATATCGTCTCCTGCCCGAGGGCTCACGTTGGCGATCGACCCACGCGCGCTTCGCGTCCATGGCCTGTTCGATTCGAATCTTAGGGACCGGTTTCTTAGGCTGCAACGAGGGTGCAACCTGCGCAACGCGGTTCAGTCCGCGCAATTTGAGGCCCGCCGACCTTCGGGACGATCGACCGAAGCAGCCGAGTTCCGTTGTCGTGCGGTGTCATTCTTGGGCCATGACCTCGCCGACAGGCATTACACCGGTTGGGCGGCGCAGCCGCCGCAGATAGGCGCCGAACTGGAACAGCAGCAGCAAGACGCTGATGATGACGAAGGCGAGGCTGATCGGGCGCTGGATGAAGATGCCGAGATCCCCGCGCGAGATCAACAGCGCACGGCGGAAGTTCTCTTCGAGCATGGGCCCGAGCACATAGCCCAGGACGATGGGCGAGACCGGAAAGTCCAACGCCAGGAAGATGGCGCCGACGACGCCCGCGACCGCCACCATGCCGACGTCGAACAAGGCGTTCTGGGCACTGAAGACGCCGACGCAGATGAAGAAGATCGCCGATGGAAAGAGAAACCTGTAAGGCACCTGCAGCAGCTTGACCCAGACCCCGATCATCGGCACGTTGAGCAGGACGAGCAGCACGTTGCCGATCCAGAAGCTGGCGATCAGGCCCCAGAAGATGTCCGGGTGCTCGGTGATCAACTGCGGCCCGGGCTGGATGC
>JAGWTS010000046.1 GCA_028868875.1 Burkholderiales bacterium
GTGGTGCAGTCGCTGCGCGAGCAGCAGCCCGGGCGCGACGTGGTGCTGGTGTCCAAGGACATCAACATGCGCGTCAAGGCGCGCGCACTCGGCCTCCCGGCCGAGGACTACTTCAACGACAAGACGCTCGAAGACGGCGACCTGCTCTACACCGGCCTGCTCGCCCTGCCCTCCGACTTCTGGGAGCGCCACGGCAAGACGATGGAAAGCTGGCAGCAGGCCGGCCACACCTTCTACCGCATCAGCGGGCCGCTGGTTCCGGCGCTGATGATCAACCAGTTCGTCTACCTCGAGACGCCGGGCGCGGCACCGCTGTACGCGCGCGTCACCGAGATCACCGGCAAGACCGCGGTGCTGAAGACGCTGCGCGACTACACCCACGGCAAGAACGCGGTCTGGGGCGTGACGGCGCGCAACCGCGAGCAGAACTTCGCCCTCAACCTGCTGATGGACCCGGAGTGCGATTTCATCACCCTCACCGGCACCGCCGGCACCGGCAAGACGCTGATGTCGCTGGCCGCGGGCTTGTCGCAGGTGCTCGACGACCGGCGCTACAGCGAGATCATCGTGACCCGCGTCACGGTTCCGGTGGGCGACGACATCGGCTTCCTGCCCGGCAACGAAGAAGAGAAGATGGGGCCCTGGATGGGCGCCCTCGACGACAACCTCGAGGTGCTGGCGCGCAGCGATTCGAGCGCCGGCGAATGGGGGCGCGCCGCGACGAACGACCTCGTGCGCAGCAAGATCAAGGTCAAGAGCCTGAACTTCATGCGCGGGCGCACCTTCCTGAACAAGTTCGTCATCATCGACGAGGCGCAGAACCTCACGCCCAAGCAGATGAAGACGCTGATCACGCGCGCCGGCCCGGGCACCAAGATCGTCTGCATGGGCAACCTGGCGCAGATCGACACGCCCTACCTCACCGAAGGCTCCTCGGGCCTCACCTACGCGGTCGACCGCTTCAAGGGCTGGCCGCATGGCGGCCACGTGATGCTGGCGCGCGGCGAGCGTTCGCGCCTGGCCGATTTCGCCTCCGAGGTGCTGTAGCTCATTCCGCTTCGCGGCGCCGCAGAAAGCTCGCGAAGCGCGGCACGCCGCGGGCGGTGGTTCCGCGGTAGGTGTAGGTGACGACGCTGCCCGCGGGCGGCGGGTTCTCGCGCTCGGCGTCGCTGAAGCCGGTGCCGATGAGGAACTCGACACCTTCCTCGTTGCGAACGCGCAAGGCCCCCATGCGCCCTGCATGGCGTCCGCGCCCGGCGTGCTGGCCGATGACGAGCGCCTCGGCGTCGGCCAGCGGCTTGAGCTTGACGAGGTCGGCGCTGCGGCCGCGCTGCCACAGGGCCTCGGCTCGGTGCAGGACGAGCCCTTCGCCGCCGTCGCGAACCACCTCGTCGAGCCGTTTCTCGAGCGCGGCCCGGTCCTGGACCCGCCTCTGCGCCACCGCCACGAGCTGGCTCCAGCCATGGGCGGCCGCCAGGGCTTCGATCCGGCGCGCCCGCTCGGCGAACGTTCCGGGCGCAGCCGGCAGGTCGAAGACCATGTAGCGCAGGCCGCGCCACTCGGTCTCGTTCGGCTGCGCCTTGCGCACGATGCCCGACAACGCCTCGAAGCGGCCGCGGCCGAGCCAGAGTTCGCCGTCCAGCGCCTGCGCCGGCAGGCGGCCGACGAAGCTCGCCGGCGCCGCCACCTCGGCCCCGCTGCGAAAGCGCAGCCGGCGGCCGTCCCAGTGCGCACGCACGCCGTCGTACTTCTCGCTCACGAGAAAGCCTACCGGGTCCGGCGTGCCGGGGGCCGTGCTCGCCAACATCAAGGGCATGGCGTCGGGGCGCGCCTCGCCGCCGCCCGGCGCCAGGACCGCCAGGCCCAGCCAGCCCAGGAACCGGCGCCGCGTCGCGCCGCCCGCGAATGTCGTCTCCATCCCGCCTCCCCTGTCTTGTCGATCCCGACGCGCATCCTGCATCGGCAAGCGGCGGTCCGCCATCACCCGGGGGTGGGGGGTCGCTCCGCTGCAAGGGGGATTCCGGCCCGGATGCCGGGCTTTACGACCTCGTGCGCATTCAGGCGGCGACCGCAGGCGCCGCAGTGCGTCGACTTCGGCGGGGCAGGTTCGCGCGCAGCGCGAAGCGGGTCAGGACGAAGCCGGGGGCGCCAGCAGTTCCTTGATCTGCGCCAGCGCGCTCGCGTCTTCCATCGTCGTCAGGTCGCCCGGATCGCGCTGCTCGCAGAGGGCCTGGATCGCGCGCCGCAGCAACTTGCCCGAACGCGTCTTGGGCAGCGCCTGGACGAAGCGCACGCGCGCCGGCCGCGCCACCGCGCCGAGTTGTTCGTCGACGACCTTCATCATCTCGCCTTCGAGGCGCAGGGCATCGGCCGGGGTGGCGGCGCGCGAGGGATCCTTCAGCACCGCGAAGGCCATCGCGACCTGCCCCTTGAGCGCATCGGCGACGCCGACCACCGCGACTTCGGCGATGTTCGGGTGGCTCGACAGGCTCTCCTCGATCTCGCGCGTGCCCAGGCGGTGGCCGGCGACGTTGATCACGTCGTCGGTGCGGCCGAGGATGAAGAAATAGCCGTCCGCGTCGCGGATGCCCCAGTCGAAGGTGCTGTAGACGAGCTTGCCCGGGATGCTGTTCCAGTAGGTCTTGACGAAGCGTTCGTCGTCGCGCCACACGGTCTGCATGCAGCCCGGCGGCAGCGGGCCCTCGATCGCGACCACGCCTTTCTGGTTCGGGCCTCGCAGCTCCTCGCCGGTGGCTTCGTCGATGAGCTTCACGTCGTAGCCGTAGACGGCCTTGCCGGGCGAGCCGAACTTGGTCGGCGCGGCCTCGACACCGTTGCACAGCGAGAGGATGGGCCAGCCGGTCTCGGTCTGCCAGTAGTTGTCGATGACGGGCTTGCCCAGAGCCTGGGCAATCCAGGTCGCGGTCGGCTCGTCCAGCGGCTCGCCGGCGAGGAAGAGCGCGCGCAGGCTCGACAAGTCGTGGCGCGAGAGCGCCGCCGGGTCCTGCTTCTTCAGCACGCGGATCGCGGTCGGCGCGCTGAACATCGAGGTGACCTTGTGTTTCTCGACCAGGCTCCACCAGATGGCGGCGTCGGGGCGGATCGGCAGACCCTCGTACATGATCGTCGCCATGCCGGCGATGAGCGGGCCGTAGATGATGTAGCTATGGCCCACGACCCAGCCGATGTCGCTGGTCGAGAAATAGGTCTCTCCGGCCTTGCCGAGGTAGATGTGCTTCATGCTCGCGGCCAGAGCTACCGCGTAGCCGCCGGTGTCGCGCTGCACGCCCTTGGGCTTGCCCGTGGTGCCGCTGGTGTAGAGCGTGTAGCTCGGGTGCGTCGACTCCACCCACTCGCAAGGCACGATCGTGGCCGCGTGCTTGTCGCGCCAGGCCGCATAGTCTTCGTCGCGGCCGGCCACGCGCTCGAACGGCGCGAGGCCGCGGTCGACCATCAACACCCGTGCCGGCTTGTGCGCCGCAAGGCGGACGGCCTCGTCGAGCAGCGGCTTGTAGGCCATGACCTTGCCGGCGCGGCTGCCGGCATCGGCGCTGACGATCACGGTGGGCTCGGCGTCATCGATGCGGCTGGCCAGGCTCACGCTCGCGAAGCCGCCGAAGACCACCGAATGCAGGGCGCCGATGCGGGTGCAGGCGAGCATTGCGAACGCCGCTTCCGGGATCATCGGCATGTAGACGAGCACCCGGTCGCCCTTCTTCACGCCCAGGCTTTGCAGCGTGGCGGCCATGCGCTGGACCTCGGCGTGCAGTTCGCGGAACGAGTAGCAGCGCTCCTGGCCGGTCTCGGTCGAGACGAAGATCAGCGCGTTCTGGTCGGGGCGCGTCGCGAGATGGCGGTCGACCGCGTTGTGGCAGAGATTGGTCAGGCCGCCGACGAACCACTTCGCGAAAGGCGGGTGGCTGTAGTCGCAGACCTGCGCGAAAGGCTGGTGCCAGTCGATGAGCGCGGCCTGCTCGGACCAGAAGGCGTCGCGGTCTTCGAGCGAACGGCGGTGGAATTCGGCGTACGGGCCCATGGCTTGTCTCCTGCTGGCGCCGGCATTAACTCGCCGCCCGCTGACGGCGCCCTGACTCGGCGCCGCGGCGCGCCCGCTCGGCCGGCGCCCTGGCGCCGTCGATGCAAGCCACCCTGGCGCGGGGATCGGACCTGCGGCGCGCGGCTCGTGAACGCCGGCACAGCCTCGGCGCGGACGCTTTTCGAAACGCCCGAGAACCCTGTTATCCTCGCGCGCTTATGCCCCGTCGACCCACCCGCCTGTTCGCCCTCGCCCTGCTCTGCGTCGCCGCCATGGCGAACGCCGCACCCGAGACGGCATCGACCGAGCTTCCGAGTTCCAGCGAGGCGATGCTGCAGATGCTGCGCGCCCAAAGCCAGCGCCTGAATCCGGCCCACCTCGCCGAAGACGTGCGCGACAATCCGATCGTCCAGAAGGTGGGCAACACCGCCTCCGATCTGGTGATCTCGGCGATGGACTTCCTGGGCGTGCGCTACCGCCGTGGCGGTGCCTCGGCCACGACCGGCTTCGACTGCAGCGGCTTCACGCAGTACGTCTACGAGCACAGCCTGGGTCTGGTCCTGCCGCACCACGCCGCCGACCAGGCGCGCAACGCGAACATGCTGCGCGTCTCGCGCAGCGAGCTCGAGCCCGGCGACCTGGTGTTCTTCAACACGATGCGGCGCGCCTTCTCGCACGTGGGCATCTACATCGGCGAAGGCAAGTTCATCCACGCGCCGCACAGCGGCAGCGAAGTGCGGATCGACAGCCTCGACCAGGCCTACTGGGCCAAGCGCTTCGACGGCGCGCGTCGCGCCGAACTCAACGACGCCAACGCCGCGCCGCGCGAGTAACGCCTGCAGCGCCCCCCCTGGGGCAAGGTCGTCGGCGCGGCGGCACAATCGCCGCCATGGGCGAAAACATCATTCCTCTGGTCGATTGGCGCCAGGACCTGCCGCTGCCGGATCCGCTGGCGGGCGCCGCCGGGCCGCTCGCCGATCGCCTGGGCCGGCCCTTGCACGACCTGCGCATCTCGGTCACGGACCGGTGCAACTTCCGCTGCAGCTACTGCATGCCCAAGGAAGTCTTCGACCACCAGTACAAGTTCCTGCCCCATTCGTCGCTGCTGTCGTTCGAGGAGATCACGCGCCTGGCGCGGGTCTTCGTCGGCCTGGGCGTGCGCAAGCTGCGCCTGACGGGCGGCGAGCCGCTGCTGCGCAAGAACGTCGAAGGCCTGGTCGAGCAGCTCGCCGCGCTGCGCGCGCCCGACGGCAGCGCCCTCGACCTCACGCTCACCACCAACGGCTCGCTCCTCGAGCGCAAGGCCGTGGCCTTGCAGCGGGCCGGGCTGCGCCGCGTCACGGTCAGCCTGGACGCGCTCGACGACGCCGTGTTCCGGCGCATGAACGATGTCGACTTCCCGGTGGCCGACGTGCTGCGCGGGGTCGATGCGGCGCTGGCGGCGGGGCTCGCGCCGATCAAGATCAACATGGTGGTCAAGCGCGGCACCAACGACCACGAGATCGTGCCGCTGGCGCGCCATCTGCGCGAGCGCTACGGGGCGGCGGTGGTCCTGCGCTGCATCGAGTTCATGGACGTCGGCGCCACCAACGGCTGGCGCATGGACGAGGTGCTGCCCTCGGCCGAGGTCGTCGAACGGCTCTCCGCCGTCTTCCCGCTCGAGCCGCTCGAGCCCAACGCCGTCGGCGAAACCGCCCAGCGCTGGCGCTACCGCGACGGCGGCGGCGAATTCGGCGTCATCAGCAGCGTCACCCGCGCCTTCTGCCGCGACTGCAACCGGGCCCGGCTCTCGACCGAAGGCCGGCTCTTCATGTGCCTGTTCGCGTCGCGCGGCCACGACCTGCGCGCGCTGCTGCGCGGCGAGGCCGACGACGCGCGCATCGGCGCCACGATCGCCGCCATCTGGAACCAGCGTGACGACCGCTATTCCGAACTCCGCGGCGCCGCGGGCCCCGGCGGTCCGGCCGGCGCGCGCCGCGTCGAGATGCACTACATCGGCGGATAGTCAGCGCGCCGACTCGACCCCGCGGTTGGCGAGCTGGTCGGCGCGCTCGTTGCCGGGGTCGCCGGCATGGCCCTTGACCCAGCGCCAGGTCATGTCGTGGCCGGCGGCGAGCGCGTCCAGGCGCTGCCAGAGTTCGACGTTCTTCACCGGCTTTTTGTCCGCGGTTTTCCAGCCGCGCGACTTCCAGCCGTGGATCCAGGTCGTGATGCCGTTGCGCACGTACTCGCTGTCGGTGTAGACGACGACCTTGCAGCGCCGGCGCAGCGAGGACAGGGCCTCGATCACCGCGGTGAGCTCCATCCGGTTGTTCGTGGTCAGCGCCTCGCCGCCCCAGAGCTCCTTCTCGTGCTCGCCGCTCTTCAACCAGGCTCCCCAGCCTCCCGGCCCCGGGTTGCCCTTGCAGGCGCCGTCGGTGTAGATCACCACTTCGCTCATCAACTCTCCAGTTCTGCCGGCTCGCGGTTCGCGACCACCGCGTTCGCGGCCTTGGCCTTGCGCCGTTCGGGCCGCGCCAGGCCCACCAGGCGCATGCCGCGCACGCGCTTGACCGCGGCGATGAAGTAAACCGAGCCCAGCACCGGCCACCAGCGATCGCCCACCCGGTCCATCCAGGCGAAGCGATCGAGCCAGCGCTCGGACTCGAACGGCGGGCCGTAGCAGCCGAAACGTCCGCCCTCGATCTCGAAGCCGAGCAGGCGCAGCCAGTCGCGCAGGCGCCAGTAGCCGATGAACTCGCCCGCACGAGGCAGGTACAGGCCGCGCAGGCGCTGGATGCCCATGCCCTGGCGCAAGCGCCCGGCGCGCTGGCGCAGCCCCCACAGGCTGGCCGGGTTGAAGCCCGTGATCACGACCCGCCCCTCGGGCACGAGCACGCGCTCGACCTCGCGCAAGGTGCGGTGCGGGTCGTGCGCGAGCTCGAGCGCATGCGGCAGCACGACGAGGTCGATGCTGTGCTGGCCGAACGGCAGGGCATCGAAATCGCAGCGCAGATCGGCGGGCTCCGCGGCTTCGCTTGCGATCCAGCGGTGCGGCATGCGGTTCGCACGCAAGGCCGCGATGCCCGGCTGGCCCAGCTGCAGCGCGTGGAAGCCGAAGGCGTCGGCCACCGCCAGATCCAGCTGCTGCTGTTCCCATTCGAGAAGATAGCGCCCGGGGGCGGTTTCCAGCCACGCGCCCAACTCTATAATCGATTCGTCACGCGTCATGATGAAACTGGTCGCCCTACCCGCCTTCACCGACAACTACATCTGGATGCTTCACAACGGCCGCGAGGCCGTTGTCGTCGATCCGGGGGACGCGGCACCCGTGTCGGCCGCGCTGGACGCGCAAGGCCTGCAGCTCGCGGCCATTCTAGTGACCCATCACCATGCCGACCATGTCGGCGGCGTCGACGCCTTGCGCCCGCGCCTGCGAGGCCGGGTCTACGGGCCGGCGCGCGAGCGCATTCCGCAACCGTTCGTCGCGCTCGAAGAGGGCGCGCAGGTCGAGGTGCTCGGGCTCGCCTTCGAAGTCATCGACGTGCCCGGCCACACCGCGGGCCACATCGCCTACGTGCAGCGCGGTGTCGACCGCGCGCCGATCCTGTTCTGCGGCGACACCCTGTTCTCGGGCGGCTGCGGCCGCCTGTTCGAAGGCACGCCGCAGCAGATGGCGGCCTCGCTCGCGCGCCTGAACGCCCTGCCCGCGGATGCACGCGTTTGCTGCACCCACGAATACACGCTCGCCAACCTGCGCTTTGCCGCCGCGGTCGAACCCGGCAACAGGGCCATCGCCGCCTACACCGAAAGCTGCCTCGCCTTGCGCGAGGCCGGCCGTCCGACCTTGCCCTCGACGCTCGAAACCGAGCGTGCGATCAATCCGTTCCTGCGTTGCAGCGAGGCCGCGGTCGCGGCTTCTGCGCGCGCGCAGGGCGCCCGCAACGATGACAGCGTCGAGATCTTCGCGACGCTGCGTGAATGGAAGAACCGATTCCGATGACGAACTGGGCGAATCCCCTGCGGCGCGTACGCGCCTTCGCGTACGTGCTGGCCACCGGGTTCGCCCTGGCTGGTTGCGCCACCGGCCCCGTGGCCCTGGCGCCGGCTTCCCCACCGGTCGCGGCCGCTCAGGCGCTCGCGGCGCCGGTGCAGGCCCCCGACGTGGCGACCGCGGCCGCAGCGCCGGCATCCGCGCCGGCCGCCGTGGCACCGGACGATCTGCTGGCCCCGCTCAGCGTCGCACTGGACCGCAGCCGTGCCCGTGCCCCGGTCGACGACGACGCCGTTCACACCGATCTCTGGGCGCGCGTGCGCGCCGGGTTCTCGCTGCCCGACATGGACAACGACCTCGTCCACAAGTGGGAGCAGTGGTATTCGTCGCGGCCCGACTACGTGCGCCGCATGACCGAGCGCGGCGGGCGCTACCTCTTCTACATCGTCGAGGAAACCAAACGGCGCAAGATGCCGGTCGAACTGGCCTTGCTGCCCTTCGTCGAGAGCGCCTTCAACCCGCAGGCCATGTCGGTCGCGCGCGCTGCCGGCATGTGGCAGTTCACCCCCGGCACGGGTCGCCATTTCGAGCTCAAGCAGAACCTGTTCCGCGACGACCGGCGCGACGTGCTGGCGTCGACCCGCGCCGCGCTCGACTACCTGCAGCGCCTGCACGACATGTTCGGCGACTGGTCGCTCGCGCTCGCGGCCTACAACTGCGGCGAAGGTACCGTGCAGCGCGCGATCGACCGCAACCGCCGCGCCGGCCTGCCCACCGACTACGAAAGCCTGCGCCTGCCCGAAGAGACGCGCAACTACGTGCCCAAGCTGCAGGCGGTGAAGAACATCGTCGCGCGTCCGGCCGATTTCGCGCTCACCCTGCCCCCGCTGCAGAACCACCCGTTCTTCCTCAGCGTGGCCATCGACCGCGACATCGACGTCGAGATCGCGGCGCGCCTGGCCGGCATGTCCCTGGCGGATTTCAAGGAACTCAATCCGCAGCAGAACAAGCCCGTGATCCTGGCTGCGGGCACGCCTCAGGTGCTGCTGCCCTACGACAACGCGAACCGGTTCCTGCGCCAGCTCGAGATGCACCGCGGCCCGCTCGCGACCTGGACCGCCTGGGTCGCGCCCAAGACCGTGTCGCCGGCCGCCGCCGCACGCCAGGTCGGCATGAGCGAGGCCGAACTGCGCGCCATCAACCGCATCCCGCCGCGCATGCTGGTCAAGGCCGGGTCCACCCTGCTCGTGCCGCGCGCCGCCCGCCACACCAGCGACGTCGCGGAGGAAGTGGCCGACAACGCCGAAATGGTGCTCGCGCCCGAGCCGCCGCCGCTGCGCAAGGTGAGCTTCCGGGTCGGACGCAAGGGCACGACGGTCGCTGCGGTGGCGCACCGCTATCGCGTCAGCCCGCAACAGGTGGCGCAGTGGAACGGCGTCGGTGCGAAGGCCGGATTCAAGTCCGGGCAGACCGTGGTCGTGATGCTGGCGCCGAAGTCGCGCTTCGTCCCCCACCACGCCGCGCATCGCGCGACCCGACTCGCCGAAGCCGGCAGGGCGCACGTGACGCCGCGCTCCGTGCGCCACCACGCCAGCCATCGCGCGACCCGCCCGGCCGAAGCAGGCCGGGTGCGCGTGGCGATGCGCTGATCAGCCGCCCAGGAAGTCCCGCTTGCCGAGTTCCACGCCGGCATGACGCAACAGTGCGTAGGTGGTCGTGGCGTGGAAATAGAAATTGGGCAGCGCGAAATGCCTCAGGTAGTCCTCGCCGCTGAAGCGGAGCTCGCCCTGGCGCATCGCAAGGACGATTTCGCGCCCATCCGAGCCGTCGACCTGCGGCGCCGGAACCGACTGCACGAAGTCGATGGTGCGGCGGATGCGTGCGCGCAAGTCGTCGAGCGTGTCCTCGGTGTCCTCCCATTTCGGCACTTCCTGGCCGGCGAGGCGGGCGATGCAGCCCTTGGCGGTATCGCTCGCGATCTGGATCTGCTTGACCAGGGGCAGCATGTCGGGGGCCAGGCGCAGGCCGAGGTAGTTGCCGGCGTCGAACTTGCGCGCCTCGGCATGGGCCTGGGCCTTGTCGAGCCAGGTCAGCATGTTGCCGAGGATGCGCGCGAACACCGGCGCGCTGGCCGAATGCATCGAAAGACTCATGGGTTGTCTCCACAGGGGATCGAAAGGGAGACGGATGCTAGCGCCGGCCGGCGCGCTCTGCTCGTCGCCGCCAAAATGACGGAACAGGCATCGGCATGAACATCATCATCCTCGACGACTACCAGGACGCCGTGCGCAAGCTCGCCTGCGCATCGCGCCTCGAACCGCTCAACGCCAAGGTCTTCACCAATACCGTGAAGGGCATCGGCCAGCTCTCGGTGAGGTTGCGCGACGCCGACGTGCTGGTGCTGATCCGCGAACGCACCCAGTTTCCGCGCGCCCTGCTCGAAAAGCTGCCCAAGCTCAAGCTGATCTCGCAGACCGGGCGCGTCGGCCCGCACGTCGACGTCGAGGCCTGCACCCGCCTGGGCATCGCCGTCGCCGAAGGCGTGGGCTCGCCGGTGGCGCCGGCCGAGATGACCTGGGCGCTGATCATGGCCTCCATGCGGCGCCTGCCGCAGTACATCGGCAACCTCAAGCACGGTGCGTGGCAGCAGTCGGGCCTGAAATCGGCCTCGATGCCTCCGAACTTCGGCATCGGGCTGGTGCTGCGCGGGCGCACGCTGGGTATCTGGGGCTACGGCAAGATCGGCCGCCTCGTCGCCGGCTACGGCCGCGCCTTCGGCATGCGCGTCGTCGTCTGGGGGCGCGAAGCCTCGCTCGCCAAGGCGGCGGCCGAGGGCTGCGAGGTGACCGCCTCGCGCGAGGCGTTCTTCGAGGAATGCGACATCGTGAGCCTGCACCTGCGGCTCACCGACGAGACCCGTGGCATCGTCCGCTTCGACGACCTGCAGCGCATGAAGCCGACCGCGCTCTTCGTCAACACCTCGCGCGCCGAGCTGGTCGAGGAGAACGCGCTGGTCTCGGCGCTCAACCGCGGGCGCCCCGGCCTGGCCGCGATCGACGTCTTCGAGAGCGAGCCCATTCTCCAGGGGCACCCGCTGCTGCGGCTGGAGAACGCGGTCTGCACGCCGCACATCGGCTACGTCGAGCAGGACAGCTACGAGCTGTACTTCGGCGCCGCGTTCGACAACGTCGTCAACTTCGTCAACAAGCAGCCGACGAACATCGTCAACCCTGAGGCGTTGAAGGTGCTGCGCTGAAAGTCCTGCGCTGAAAGTCCGCGCGGCTCAGCCGCGCTGGCGCCGCGCCTCGAACAGGCAGACCCCGGCGGCGACCGAGACGTTGAGGCTCTCCACCGCCCCCGCCATCGGGATGCGCACAAGCTCATCGCAGGTCTTGCGCGTGAGCTGGCGCAGTCCCGCGCCCTCGGCGCCGAGGACGAGCGCGACACCGCCGGCGAGGTCGGCCTGGTAGAGCGTGCGCTCGGCGTCGCCCGCGGTGCCGACGATGCGGATGTCGCGCTCCTTCAACTCGCCCAGGGTGCGGGCGAGGTTCGTCACCATCAGGTAGGGCACGGTCTCGGCGGCGCCGCTCGCGACCTTGGAGACGGTGGCGTTGATGCCCACCGCATGGTCCTTGGGCGCGATCACCGCGCTCGCACCGGCGCCGTCGGCCACGCGCAGGCAGGCCCCCAGGTTGTGCGGGTCGGTCACGCCGTCGAGCACCAGCAGCAGCGGCGCCGGGCCGCCAGCGTCGAGCAGGTCGTCGAGCGACTTCGTCGGCGCCAGCGGCGTCACGCGCGCGACCACGCCCTGGTGGCGGGTCGAGCCGGCGAGGCCCGCCAGGCGCTCGCCATCGGTCTCGACGAGACGGGCGCCGGCGGCGGCCGCGCGCTCGACGAACTGGCGCATGCGGGCGTCGCGCCGGCTCGCGTCGACGTGGACATCCAATACCGTCTGCGGCGCCGTCTTCAGGCGCACGGTGACGGCGTGGAATCCGAACAGGACCTTGGTGCTCATGTGCCGATGGTAGCCGCCACGCAGCCCGGTTCGGGCGCCGCAAGCCTGCTCCTGCGGCCGTTTGGCGACTGCTCGGGCCGGATCCTGCAGCGCGGGGGCGCAGGCCCGGTTCAGCGCGGACGCGCGGGCACGAGGAGGATGTCGACGGCGTCGTCGACACCGCCGGCCTGCGCGCCGGATGAGGCGCGTTCATCGTCGAGCGCAAGGAGATCGTCGTCGGGGTCGCCGAAGCTCGTGACGAGCCAGCGGCCGTCGAGCAGGCTGAGGGTGCCGCAGGCGGGAATCGTGAAGGCGACGGGGGCGGTGTGCATGGTGTGGAGCCTGGATGAGGATCCGGCTGATCCGTTGCCGCCACTCTAGGGCCGAACCCGGCTTGCGCCGTGGCAACAAGCCACGCGCGCGGAGTGCGCTTTTCACACCCGGCGCTCGCTACCAGGCCGCGGGCGGCTTCCTGAGGATCGTGATGTGCCCGGACTGCACCTGGAGGTAGCCGCCGATGACCAGGTCCTTGAAGATGCGGCTGACCATCTCGCGCGAGGCGCCGACATGCTCGGCGATCTCCTGCTGCGTCAGGCGGCGGCCGACGACGCGGTGCTCCCCCACGGGCTCGGACATCACCTGCAGCAGGCCGACGACGCGGCTGTACACGTCCTCCAGCGCCAGGCTCTTGACGCTGCCGGTGAGGCGGCGCAGGCGCGCGATGAGCTTGAGGATCAGGTGTTGCGCGAAATCGGGGTGGGCGACGATGAACTCGCGCAGGTTGACGCCGCTCACGACGGCGCAGCGCGTGGGTTCGAGCGTCATCACCGAGGCGCTGCGCGCGCCGCCGTCGAGCGCGAGCTCACCGACGTATTCGCCCGCGCCCAGGGTATTGAGGATGACCTCCTTGCCGGCGGCGTTGGCGGCGTAGACCTTGACCCGGCCGCTCAGGATGATGTAGAGCGAGTCCGAGCTGTCGTTCTCGGTGATCAGGATCGTGTTCGCGGGGTACTGCCGCACTCCGCCGCGGGCCGCGATCTCGCCCAGGACCGAATCCTGGAGGGCTTCGAAGGGTTCCAGTGGGGGGTTCATGGGCACCATTCTGGCAGGCCGTGCGAGGCTTCAGGCCGCCGCGGACGCACCGCGGCTCACGCTTTCGCCGTCGCCCGGGCGCAGCGTCCAGAACGCCAGCGACGAGACGATCGTCAGCACGCCCAGGGTCGGGAACGCATGGTGCAGCGCGCGCGCCACGGCCGCCTGGTCGCTCTGCGGCAGGCCGCCCAGGAACCAGGCGGTGACGAGCGAGCCGCAGGCCAGGCCGAAGCTCATCGACATCTGCTGCATCGAGCTGGCAATGGTGCTGGCCATGCTCGTGTCCGCGGGCTCGATGTCGGCATAGGCCATCGAGTTCATGCTCGAGAACTGGAGCGAGTTGAAGAAGCCCTGCGCCAGCCCGAGCATCACGATCAGCACCAGCGGCGTCCCCGGGCCCACGAACGAGAACAGGCTGATCGTCGCGCCGCTCATCACGGTGTTGACCGTGAGCACGCGGCGGTAGCCCCAGCGCGCGAGGATCGGCGCCGACAAGGCCTTCATGCCCATCGCCGCCATCGCCGCGGGCATCATCAGCAGGCCCGACTCCCAGGCCGGCAGGCCCATGCCGAGCTGGTACAGCAGCGGCAGCAGGAAAGGCAGCCCGCCGATGCCCAGGCGCGTGACGAAGCCGCCCATCACCGAGATGCGGAAGGTGCGCACCGCGAACAGGCGCAGCCGCAGCAGCGGGTACTCGGTGCGCCCGGCATGGAAGCCGTAGGCGCCGAGCAAGGCGAAAGACAGCAGCAGCATGATCACGGCGGTGGTCACGTCCAGATGGTGCTCGCCGAAGATCTCGAGCAGCCAGGACAGCAAGGCCGCGCCCGCGCCGAAGAGGACGAGGCCGACGACGTCCAGCGGACGCTGGTCTTCGCCGCGGTAGTCGGGCATGTGGCGATGGATCAGCCATTGCGAGACCAGCCCGACCGGCACGTTGACGAAGAAGATCTCGCGCCAGGACAGCCAGTGCACGATGAGCCCGCCCACGGTCGGCCCGAGCAGCGGGCCGATGAGCGCCGGGATGATGACGAAGTTCATCGCCCGCAGCAGCTCCGATTTCGGGAAGGTGCGGATCACCGTGAGGCGCCCGACCGGCATCATCATCGCCGCGCCCAGGCCCTGGAGGATGCGTGCCGCCACCAGCATCGGCACGTTGACCGAGACGCCGCACAGGATCGAGGCGAAGGTGAAGAGCGCCACCGCCGACGAGAACACGCGCCGCGTGCCGAAGCGGTCGGCCATCCAGCCGCTCACCGGAATGCACACGGCCAAGCTCAGGATGTAGCTCGTGACCACCGCCTTCAGGCTCAGCGGCGTGACCTGCAGGCTCGCCGCCATCGACGGCACCGCCGTGTTGACGATGGTCGAATCGAGCTGCTCCATGAACAGCGCCGTCGCCACCACCCAGGGCAGCCAGCGCTTGACCCGGTCGTCGGCCTCGGCCCTCAATGCGCCCCCAGCCAGCGCCAGAGCTCGATGGCGCCGATGAACACCAGTTGATGGATCATGTAGAAACTCAGGCTCCACGAGCCGAGCCAGGCCAGCGGCCGCAGCGGCGCCGCCAGCGGCCCGGCGACCCACTCACGCCGGTTTTCGATCAACCAGCGCCCGGCGGCCAGGCCCCAGAGCATGACGCCGAGCCAGGGCAGCAGCGGCGCGTAGTCTTCGGTCACCGGCTTGTGCGTGACGAGTCCGACCCAGTCGGTCCAGCGGCTGTCGAAGCAGGGGCTTTGCACGAAGAACGGCAGCGCGATCGCGACCGCGCCGAGCGGCCACAGCGCCGCGCCCAGCGGGGCGGCCAGGCGTGCGGCGACCAGCATCAAGGCGATGCCGTGGAGGATGCCGAAGCTGATCCAGCTTCGGGGAAACATGAAAGCCGAGCCGAGGCTCACGAGCACGGCGCAGCCCGCGACCTGGCCCCAGCGGCGCCAGAAGCGAGGCCAGCCCTGGCCTGCGGCCAGTGCCGCGGCCTGCCCCAGGCCGGCGCAGAAGAGGAAGAGGCTGACGATGCAAACGCGCTGGCGCGTCCAGAATGGGTCGTCGTAGAAGTTCTGCGGCGCAATCAACAGCCGGTAGTTGTTGAGGTCGAAGCAGAGGTGGAAGGCCGCCATCCAGACGATGGCGGCGCCACGCAAGGCGTCGATGCGGGCGAACCTCATGCGGTTTTTTCGTAGACGTCGCTGAAGCGCTCGCCATCCCAGGCATAGAGAAGATAGGCCGCGTGCAGGCAGCGGCTGGCGCCACGCGGCTTGAACAAGCCGGCGCATTGTCCGCCTTCGCGGCGCACGCTGCGGTAGACCACACCGGCCGAAACGGCTGCGTGCAGCGCGCGCGCGAGGGCTTGCGCGGCACGGTAGTCGTCGCGGCCGTAGACCGCTTGGGCCACCGCGCCGGCGGGACGCAGGTCGTGGAGGCGGGCGTCGATCGCGACGTGATAGAGCCGCATCGGCAGGTGCATCGCTGCCTCGCGCGTCGCGGCGAGGAAGCGGGCGTGGTGGTGGCGCGTCTCGGCGATGGCGGTGGCGCGATCGCGCGCGGCGTAGAACACGCCCCAGTTGCCGTCGGAGAAGCGGCTGCCGAGGGCGTTGACGTGGGTGAAGGCGGCCATGATCGGGCTGCTGCCCGGGCCGAAGACACGCTCGGCGGGAGCCACGCGCTCGATCTCGCCGAGCTCGTCGCGCAGGCGTTCGTTGCTCAGGGCTTCGAGCGCATACAAGGCGTCGAAATCGGCGCCATCGGCGACGCGGTCGAAGAGCGAGGTCGCCGGATAGCGCGTGGGCACGATGCGCCAGGCCTGCTGCCAGCGCAGGCGCCGGACTTGCGGGCCGCTCAAGACCAACCGCCGCCGCGCACGCCGTCGAGGTAGCGACGCACGAAGTTCAGGTCGGCGACGTTGCCGGCGAGCATGCGTTCGAGCGCGCTGCGGCCGCCGAACGGCGGCGCCGAATTCGGGCGCCGCACCCAGGCGTCGGCTGCGGCGGCTTCGGGCAGCAGGATTTGCAGGCTCTTGTAAATGCCCAGCAGGTTGGACAGGCGCTCCAGCGTGTCGCGCGACAAGGCGGCCTTCTCGGGATGCTTGCGCCAGGCGAAGTAGGTGGAGCGCGGCGGCTGGCCGAGCAGGCACAACTGCTCGTCGACCGAGAGCCCCCAGGCCTCGGCGATGCGCGCGAAGGCGCGCAGCCCGGCAGCGGCCATTTGCGCCGTGCTGGCCTTGGGGGGGTGTTCAGGGGAGAGAACCGCGTTCATGAAGCTCGGGAAACCCTGGAAATTCGGTACGGGACTTTTTGTTCATGATAGTCCAAAACCGGATTCGACAGCGCAGTCGGCATTCAGAGATCGGCGAGCAAGGCCGGCAGCGCCAGCGCCGCCGTGGCGCGAACCAGCAGGCGGGCTTCGGCGTCGATCTCGCTCGGCTCGGGGTTGACGATGATCACCGCCGCACCGGCGCGACGCGCCGTGGCGGCAAGGCTGGCAGCAGGCCAGACGGCACCCGAGGTGCCGACCACGAGCATCGCGGCGCAGCGCAGCGCCGCCTGATCGGCCGCGCGCATCGCGCCGGCAGGCAGCATCTCGCCGAACCAGACCACGCCCGGGCGCAAGGGGTTGCCGCATTCGGCACAGCGCGGGGGGCGCCCCGGCGCGGCCCATTCGGGGTCACAGACATTGCCGCCGCGGGCGGCGCGCGGACAGGGGTCGAGCCAGCGCTCGTCGAGGAGGTCGCCGTGCAGGCGGATCGCATCGACGCTGCCGGCGCGCTGGTGCAGGTCGTCGACATTCTGTGTCACCACCACCACGCGAGCCGGGTGGCGTTGCGCCAGACCCGCAAGGGCGAGATGGCCGGCATGGGGCCGGGCGCGCCGCACGCCTTCACGGCGTTCGGCATACCAGTCCCAGACGCGCTGCGGGTCGGCGCGAAAGCCTTCATCGCTCGCGAGCGCCCTCGGGTCGAAGCGCGCCCAGAGCCCCGTGAGGGCATCGCGAAAGGTCGGAATGCCGCTTTCGGCGCTCATGCCCGCGCCCGTCAGCACGCAGACGCCGCCCGGCCGAGCCAGCGCCGGGCCCAGGATTTCGCGCGCCGCGGCGAGCGCGGCTGCGGGGGCCCGCGCGGGATCGGCGCGGGCGCCGGCCGCGCCCTCAGTCGGCGAAACGTCCACCCTTCTCGGCCTGTTCGACGACGAGGGCGGCGGGCTCGAAGCGGGGCCCGAACTTCGCCGCGAGTTCACGCGCACGCACGACGAAGGCCTTCGCCCCCATGGCGTCGATGAACTGCAGCGCCCCACCCTGGAAGGGCGCGAAGCCCCAGCCGAAGATCGAGCCGATGTTGGCGTCTGCCACCGAGCGCAGCACCTTTTCCTGCCAGCAGCGTGCCGCTTCGTTGGCCTGGGCGAACATCAGGCGGTCGATGAGTTCGCGCTGATCGGGTTGCTGCGCCGCGGGGGGATACAGCTTCGTCAACTCGGGCCAAAGAGTCCGGCCCTCGGGGCCCCAGTCGTAAAAGCCCTTGCCCGCCTTCTTGCCCACGCGGCCGATTTCGCAGAGCTGGCGCACGACGCTCGTTCCCGGGTGTTCGACGACGGTCTTGCCTTCGGCCGCGAGATCCTTCCTCGTCTGCTCGAAGACGTGCAGCGAGAGGCTCAAAGAGACCTCGTCCTGCAGCGCCAGCGGCGGCATCGGCATCCCGGCCTGCTGGCCGGCCACTTCGATGCTGCGCGGGTGGACGCCTTCCTTCAGCATCGCAATGCCTTCGGCGAGGTAGGTCGCGAAGACCCGGCTCGTGTAGAAGCCGCGCGAGTCGTTGACGACGATCGGCGTCTTGCCGATCTGCAGCACGTAGTCGAAGCCGTGCGCCAGGGTCTCGTCCGAGGTCTGGGCGCCGACGATGATCTCGACGAGCGGCATCTTGTCGACCGGGCTGAAGAAATGCAGCCCGATGAAGTTCTTCGGCCGCACGCTGGCCTGGGCCAGGCCCGTGATTGGCAGGGTCGACGTGTTCGACGCGAAGGTTGCGCTTGCGCCCAGCACGCCTTCGGCCTTCTTCGTCACCTCGGCCTTGATCGCTCGGTCTTCGAACACCGCTTCGATCACGAGCTCGCAGCCGGCGAGCAAAGCGTAGTCGGTGGTCGGCGTGATCCGGGCGAGCAAGGCGTCGCGCTTGTCGGGCGTGGAGCGGCCCTTCGTCACCGCCTTGTCGAGCAGGCCTTGCGAATAGGCCTTGCCGCGTGCTGCGGCTTCGGCACTGGTGTCGAGCAGAACGACCTCGATGCCGGCCTTGGCAGACACGTAGGCGATGCCGCCGCCCATCATCCCGGCGCCGAGGATGCCGAGCTTCTTCACCTTTGAAGCCGGCACGCCGGCCGGCCGCGACGCGCCCTTCTTGATCGCGTTCAGCTGGTACCACATCGTCGCGATGAGGTTGCGCGACTCCGGGCTCATCGAGCAGGCGGCGAAATAGCGGCTTTCGACAATGCAGGCGGAATCGAAATCGAGCAGCCCGCCTTCGAAGACCGAGCTCATGATGTGCTGGATCGCCGGATAATTGCCCCAGCTCTTGGCCGAGGCCATCGATGGCGCAACCGTGAACAGCTGCGCCACCGCGGGCGAGCGCGAATCGCCGCCGGGAAAGCGGAACCGGGGTTCGTCCCAGGGCTGCTTCGCCGCCGGATGGGCCAGCACCCAGGCGCGCGCCTTGGCCATCAGCTCGGCGCGGTCGGCGGCGAGGTCGGCGACGAGGCCGATCTTCTGCGCCTGCTGCGGGCTCATGTCGTTGCCTTCGACCATGATCTGCAAGGCCTGCTGGATGCCGACGAGGCGCGGCAGGCGCTGAGTGCCGCCGCCGCCGGGCAAGAGCCCCAGCTTGACCTCGGGCTGACCGATCTTGAGGCGCGGGTCGGCCATCGCGATGCGCGCATGGCAGGCGAGGGCGATCTCGAGCCCGCCGCCCAAGGCATGGCCGTTGATCGCGGAGACCACCGGCTTGCCTTGCAGCTCGAGCTGGCGCAGCACCTTCTTCATCGCCATCGAGGCCTCGAATGGCTGCTCAGGTCTAGTCCACTTCGACATGCTGTCGAGGTCGCCGCCGGCGCAGAAATCGGCCTTGGCCGAGGTCAGGATCAGGCCCAGGGCCTTCGGGTCGGCGAGGCGTTCGATGGCCGCGGCGATGCCGTCCATCAGCGCGTCGCCGACGACGTTCATCGGCCGCCCGGGCAGGTCCATCGTCGCGACGAGGATGCCGTCGCTGCCCAGTTCGATCGTCACCGCACTCATTGCATTCCTCCATGGTGGACAACGCCACCCTTGACGCATGGATCAGTCGCGCAAGCGGACGCTGCGGAGCCGGCTTTGCCGGGCCGCTGGCGTCGCCCCCTGGGGGGAGGCGCCGAAGGCGCTTCGGGGGGAGCCATTACACCCTTTCGATGATGGTGGCGATGCCCATGCCTCCGCCGACACACAAGGTCGCGCAGCCGGTCGAAAGTCCGCGCCGTTCGAGCTCGTCGAGCAAGGTGCCGAGGATGATGCAGCCGGTGGCACCCAGCGGATGTCCCATCGCGATGGCGCCGCCGTTGACGTTGACGCGGTCGAGGTCGACGCCGAGGTCGCGCGCCGTCTTCATAGGCACTGCGGCGAAGGCTTCGTTGACCTCCCAGAGGTCGATGTCGCCCGGCGCCATGCCGGCCTTGGCCAAGGCCTTGCGGCAGGCCGGGGTCGGCCCGGTGAGCATGATGGTCGGCTCGGAGCCGATGACCGCCGCGGCGCGGATGCGCGCGCGCGGCTTCAACCCGGCCTTGGCGCCGCCTTCGGCATTGCCGATCAGCATCAAGGCGGCACCGTCGACGATGCCCGATGAATTGCCGGCGTGGTGCACGTGATCGATGCGCTCGACGGTCGTGTACTTGCGCAAGGCCGTGGCGTCGAAACCCATCTGGCCCATCGCCGTGAAGCTGGGTTTCAACGCCGCCAGGGTTGCCTGCGTGGTCGCAGGGCGGATGGTCTCGTCCTCGGCCAGCATCACCAAGCCGGCGATGTCGTGCACCGGAATCAGCGCGCCTTGGAAGCGCCCTTCGGCGCGCGCCGCCGCCGCGCGCTGGTGCGAGCGCACCGCGAAGGCGTCGACATCGGCACGACTGAATCCTTCCAGAGTCGCGACGAGGTCGGCGCCGACGCCTTGCGGCACGAAACCCAGCTTCTGGTTGACGCGCGGGTCCATCGCCCAGGCGCCGCCGTCGCTGCCCATGGCCCAGCGGCTCATGCTCTCGACGCCGCCGGCGACGACCAGGTCTTCCCAGCCGCTCCGGACCTTGGCGCCGGCCAGGTTCACCGATTCGAGGCCGCTGGCGCAAAAGCGGCTTTGCGTCACCCCGGCCACGGTCTGGGCCCATTCGGCGTCGAGCACCGCGGTGCGCGCGATGTCGGCGCCCTGCTCGCCCACCGGCGTCACGCAGCCCAGGATCAGGTCGTCGACGAGCGCCGTGTCGAGATGGTTGCGCCCGGCCAGCGCCTGCAAGAGGGTGCGCAGCAGCCAGACCGGGGCGGCCTGGTGCAGTGATCCGTCTTTCTTGCCCTTGCCGCGCGGGGTGCGCAAATGGTCGTAGATGAATGCGTCGCTCATGGTCTGTCCTTACATGAACCGGGAAGCCAGTTCCTTCATGATCTCGTTCGTGCCGCCGTAGATGCGCTGAACGCGGGCGTCGACGAACAGCTCGGCGATCGGATACTCCATCATGTAGCCGTAGCCGCCGAACAACTGCAGGCATTCGTCCATGACCCGCCCCTGCTGCTCGCTGACCCAGGCCTTGGCCAGCGCCGCACGCGCCGCGTCGAGTTCGCCTTTCAGGTGCGCGACCATGCAGGCGTCGACGAAGGCGCGCGCCGCCAGCACCGTGGCCTGGACTTCGGCGAGCTTGAAGCGCGTGTTCTGGAATTCCCAGATCGGCTGGCCGAATGCCTTGCGCTCCTTGGCGTAGCGCAGCGTCTCGTCCAGCGCCCGCTCCATCGCACCGATGCCGCTGACCGCGATGATCAGCCGCTCCTGCGGCAGCTGTTCCATGAGCTGGAAGAAGCCCTGGCCTTCGCGCCCTCCGATCAGGTTCGCGGCAGGCACGCGCACCGAATCGAAGAAGAGCTCGGAGGTGTCCTGCGCCTTCATGCCGACCTTGTCGAGCTGGCGCCCGCGGCGGAAACCCGGCGCTTCGTCGGTCTCGACGACGACGAGCGAGATGCCCTTGGCGCCCGCGGCGGCCGCATCGGTCTTGCAGACGACGATGACGAGGTTGGCGTTCTGGCCGTTGGTGATGAAGGTCTTGGCGCCGTCGATCACGTAATGGTCGCCGTCGCGGCGCGCGCTGCTACGAACCGCCTGCAGGTCGCTGCCGGTGCCGGGCTCGGTCATCGCGAT
>JAGWTS010000406.1 GCA_028868875.1 Burkholderiales bacterium
AAGGTCGACGAGCAGGCCAACAAGCTGCAGCTCGAGGTCGTCGCGCAGATGATCATCCAGGCCGGCAGCGCCTGAGGCGCCGCGCCGAGGGCCTCAGCGCTGCGGCATGTCCCGGGCCGTGTAGGCCAGCCCGACCAGCGCGTCTTCGGGAATCGGCGGCATCGTCGCCTCCCAGGCCTCCCACTGCGCGCGCATCGCCGCCAGGCGCTCGGGTTCGCGCGCGCCGCGGTTCGCGCGCTCGCGCTCGTCGGCCTCGATGTCGAAGAGGTAGTCGTGGCCGTCCACGCGCAGATACTTCCAGCGCCCGTCGCGCAGCGCGCGCTGGCCGCGGTGCTTCATGCGCCAGGCCATCGGGCGCTCGAAGGGCGCGCTGCCTTCGAGCACCGGCAGCATCGAGACGCCGTCGAGCGGGTAGTCGGGGTGGGCGGCGACGCCCGCGGCATCGAGCATCGTCGCCGACCAGTCCATCGTCAGGCAATGCTGGCCGCTCTCGCCGCGGGGGGCGATGCGCTCGGGCCATTGCGCGATCCAGGGCACGCGGATGCCGCCTTCGGTGAGGTCCATCTTGCCGCCCACGAGCGGCCAGTTGTCGGAGAAGCGCTCGCCGCCGTTGTCGCTCGTGAAGATCACCAGGGTGTCGTCGGTGACACCGGCCTTCTCCAGCGCCGCCAGCACCCGGCCGATGCCCTCGTCCATGTGGTGGATCATGCGCTGGTAGGTGTGGATGTTGCCGCCGTCCAGGTGCACCGGATCGCGGCTGATGTCGGCCGCGAGTGCCGCGTCGTCGCGCGTTTCCCAGGGCCAATGCGGCGCCGTGTAGTGCAGGCTCAGGAAGAAGGGGGCGCCTTGTCCGGCGACGCGGCCGAGCCAGTCTTCGGCGCGCTCGGTGATCAGGTCGGTGAGGTAGCCCTGGCGCTCCACCTCGGCCTCGCCGTCCCAGAGATCCGGCGTGCCGATCGTGCTGGTGTGGGTGAAGTAGTCCACCCCGCCGGACATCGGGCCGAAGAATTCTTCGTAGCCCGATCTCAGGGGGCCGAAGCGCGGCGGATAGCCCAGATGCCATTTGCCGGCCAGGGCGGTGCGGTAGCCGGCATCGCGCAGCAGCGAAGGCAGCGTGGGATGTTCGGGCGCCAGGCCGAGCACGGTGCTGCCGCGGCTGCGGCTGTTGATGGGTTCGTCGGCGGCGCCGCGCAGCCGGTACTGCCAGCGCGCGGTCATCAGCGCGAAGCGCGTCGGCGAGCACACCGGCGAGTTCGAATAGCCGCGCGTGAAGCGCATGCCGCGTTCGGCCATCGCGTCGACGACCGGCGAGACCGCGCCGAAGCGCGCCGGCCGGCCGCCGTAGCAGCCGAGATCGGCATAGCCGAGGTCGTCGGCGACGATGAAGACGAAATTCGGGCGGCGCAAAGTGCTCATGGAATCCTGGCGGGATGGGGAGGTCGGGCCCGGCGCTTGCAGCGGCCGGGCCGGCGTCGGGTGGAGGCCGGCCTCAGGGTTGATGAAGGGGAATCTGCGGCCAGCGCCCCGAGGTGTCGGGCGGCCCGACCCGCTGCGCCCAACCGGCCGCATGTAAGAATCGCCGCCGCCCGAACCCGCGCACGCGGTCAGGCCGGCCGCGTGCCGTCGACTGGAGGACGAATTGACGAAGTGCGCCTCGACCGGGGCTGAAGCCCAGACGCCGCCGGTGACGCTGATGGCGCCTCAGCGCCTCAGCGACATGCTCGACTACCGCCTCTATCTGGTCTATCGCGATTGCGGCTACATCACCGAGCGGCTGCTGCGCACCGAGTTCGGCATCAACCGCCGGCGCTGGCGCATCCTGGCCACCGTCTTCGAGCTCGAAGGCGCGACGCTCAGCGAGATCGCCGAGGGCGCCGAGATGGACCGGGCCCAGGCTTCGCGCTCGGTCGGCATGATGGTGCGCGAAGGTTTTCTCAAGCGCATGGCCAAGCCCGGCAACGCCCGCTATGCGAAGGTCGTCTTCACCGCCGCGGCGCGCGAACTCTACGAAGCCATCCTGGCGCGCTACCGGGAGGCGAACGTGAGCCTGCTCGCCTCGCTCAGCGCCGAGGAGGTCGGCCAACTCGACGTTCTGCTCGGCAAGCTGCGCGCCCGGGTGGCCGAACTGCAGGCCGTACAGCCGGCGGACTGAAGCCGGCCGCGGCAGCACCGCCGCCGCATCAGACGCCGTGGCGTTCGACGAAGCGGCGCACATAGTCGTCGGCCGGCCGTTGCAGGATGTCCTCCGGCGTGCCTTCCTGGACCACGACGCCGTCCTTCATGATCGCGATGCGGCTGCCGATCTTCACCGCCTCGTCCAGGTCGTGGGTGATGAAGACGATGGTCTTCTTCATGTCGCGCTGGATCGTCAGCAGCAGCTCCTGCATCTCGGCGCGGATCAGCGGGTCGAGCGCGCTGAAGGCCTCGTCGAGCAGGACGACGTCGGTCGCGGCCACAAGGGCCCGCGCCAGGCCGACGCGCTGGCGCATGCCGCCCGACAGCTCGTCGGGGTACTTCGACTCGTAGCCCTTCAGGCCCATCTTGCCGGACATCCACTCGCGCGCCTTTTCGAGGCTTTCCTTCGGCGGATCGCCGCGCACCAGCAGGCCGAAGGCGATGTTCTCGACCGCCGTCTTGTGCGGCAGCAGCGCGAAGCTCTGGAACACCATGCTGATCTCGCGCCGCCGCACCTCGCGCAACTGGTCCTGGGGCAGCGCAACGATGTTGCGGCCCTTGATCCAGATCTCGCCGGCCGTCGGCTCGATCAGGCGGTTCAGGTGGCGCACCACGGTCGACTTGCCCGAGCCCGACAAGCCCATGATGACGTAGATCTCGCCCTGCTGGACCGCCATCGAGACGTTGTTCACGCCCACGGTGCAGCCGGTGCGCTCGAGCACCGCTTCCTTGGGCTCGCCCTTGCGCGCCAGCTCGAGCGCCTTGGCGATGGTCTGGGCGTCGGGCCCGAAGACCTTGTAGACCTCCTTGGCCTGCAGGACGGTCGTCATTGGATTCCCCTTCGTGCTGCGCACTCCGGGATGAGTGCTTGGGAGCGGCCCGGCGCACTCATGCGGTCTTCTCCTTGCCCGACAGTGCGTTGGCGCGCTGCCTGCGCCGCAGCAGCTGGGCCGCGCGTTCGCGCCGGCCGAGGCCGAAGGACTGGCTGATGCGGTCGATGACGATGGCCAGGATCACGATCGCCAGGCCAGCCTGCAGGCCCTTGCCGATGTCCAGGTTGTTGATGCCGGCGAGCACGTCCTCGCCGAGGCCGCGCGCGCCGATCATCGAGGCGATGACGACCATGCCCAGGGCCATCATGATCGCCTGGTTGATGCCGGCCATGATGCTCGGCCGCGCCAGCGGCAGCTGGATCTTGAACAGCAGCTGGTTGCGGGTGCAGCCGAAAGACTGGCCGGCCTCGATCATGTCGGGCGAGACGTGGCGGATGCCCAGGTCGGTGAGGCGCACCAGCGGCGGCAGCGAGTAGATGATGGTGGCGATGATGGCCGGCACCTTGCCCAGGCCGAACAGCATCAGCACCGGGATCATGTAGACGAAGGTCGGCAGCGTCTGCATCATGTCGAGCACCGGGGCGCCGATCTTGCGCAGCAGGTCGAAGCGCGACATCAGGATGCCCAGGGGCAGGCCGATGGAGATCGACAGCAGCGTCGACACGAGCATGATGGCCAGCGTCTGCTGCAGCTTGTCCCACAGGCCGAAGCAGCCGATGAGGTAGAGCAGCCCGGTGAGCACGATCGTCGTCGATGCCTTGCGCGTGGCGAACCAGGCCAGGGCGGCCGCCACCGCCAGCATCACGGGCGGCGGCGCGGTCCGGAACACCGTTTCGATCGGCAGCAGCAGCCACTGCAGGACGAAGGAGCTGATGGCCTGGAACACGTCGCCGAACTTCTGAACCACCTCGGCAAAGAATGTGTTGGTCCAGGCTTCTATCGAGAGGGGAAGAAAGATTCCGTGCACGTTCGCCTTTCGAAGCCGAGGTTGATGGAAATCGAACAGCCTACTTCAGTGAAGCCTCGAAACGGGCGGCCTGCTGCGGGGGCAGCCAGCTCTTCCACATCTCGGGGTGCCGGCGCAGGTACATCAACGCCTCGTCGGCGGCAGGAGTCTTCTTGTCGGCCATGTCGGCGATGGCGACGTTTACGTCGTGCAGGGGCAGGCTCACCTTGGCCACGAGGGCGACGATGGCGGGGTCCGATTTCGCGAACTCGCCCGAGATTTCGGTGGTGAGGGTGGTGGCCGGCGAGGCCGAACCGCAGGGGTCGTCGACCTTGCTGGCGTGGATCGTCTTCCAGCACTTCTCGGTCCAGGCCGGCTCTTCGAGGCGGATGGCCTTGAACTTGCCGAGGATGCTCGAAGGCGCCCAGTAGGCGAAGACGATGGGCTGGCGGCGCTGGAAGGCCGAGGTGATGGCCGAGTCGAGCGCGGCCCCGGTGCCGGGGCGGAAGTTGGTGTAGCTGGCGCTGAGGCCGTAGGCCTTCAGGCGCTGGTTGTTGTCGGCCTCGCAGCTCCAGCCGGTGGGGCAGTTGTAGAAGCGCCCCATGGCCGGATCCTCGTCGTCCTTGAACAAGGCCTTGTACTTGGGCAGGTCGGTGACGCTCTTCAGGTCGGGTGCCATCGGCTCGAGGCCGGC
>JAGWTS010000407.1 GCA_028868875.1 Burkholderiales bacterium
TCTGGTGCAATACACACAACTTCCGATGAGGAGGTTGGGCTGATCAGCCCCTCGCCGGGGTGTCCACCCCGATCGGGACCTCTTGTTCAACCTAGGAGAAAGTAGCAATGAAAAAATCCCTGCTCGCCCTGGCAGTCCTCGGCGCTTTCGCCGGCGCCGCCTCGGCCCAGTCTTCCGTCACGGTGTTCGGTCTCGTTGACCAGAGCATCAACCGCATCGACAACGGCGGCGAGACCGTCACCCAGGTCAAGAGCAACCAGCTCGCCAGCAACCGCCTCGGCTTCCGCGGCACCGAAGACCTCGGCGGCGGCCTGAATGCCGGGTTCTGGATCGAAGCCGGCATGGACAACCAAAATGGCGGCGGCGCATCCAACGGCGCCCTGGCCTTCAACCGTCGTTCGACCGTTTCGCTGTCGGGCGCCTTCGGTGAAATCCGCATCGGCCACGACTACACGCCGCAGTTCTGGGCACCGGTCGTCGGTGACGTGAACGGGGCCAACGGCCTCGGCAACGGCCTGAACATCGTCGACACGAACCTCGGCAGCAATGCCGCGACCTTCGTTCGCGCGAACAACCAGGTCGAGTACTTCCTGCCGGGCGGCCTGGGTGGCCTGTACGGTGAAGTCGGCATCTCTGCCGGCCAGAACGAAGCCGGCAACAAGCATTGGAGCGGTCGCCTCGGCTACGGCGCCGGCCCGATCGACGTGTCGGTCGACTACGGCGCGACCAAGACCCAGACTTCGGACGACTACAAGGTCTTCGGCATGGCTGGTTCGTACAACTTCGGCATGGCCGCCCTGTACGGCTTCTACAACCAGAACAAGTGGGGCGGTGCCAAGCAGAACTCGTACGAGTTGAGCGTGGGCGTGCCGATCGGTGCGGGCCAGTTCCGTGCTTCCTACGGCCACCAGACCACCAGCGGCAGCATCCGCGACGGTTCGTCGCGCATGTACGGCCTGGAATACGTCTACAACCTGTCGAAGATGACCTCGCTGTACACCAGCTACGGCCGCATTTCGAACACGGGCCTTTCGGGCTACGTTGTCGAAGGCAATGGTCACAGCGCCGTGGGCGATGTCTCCAGCGGCTACAACGCCGGCATCAAGGTCTCGTTCTGATCGAACGGTTCCCCGGAATCCGCTCTGCCAAAGCCGCCCTTCGGGGCGGCTTTTTTCTGGGGCCTTCGCGCTGCGGGCGCGGCGTGCGACTCGGGGCTTTCCCCCGATGCGGGCGACAGCCGAATTGCGCATGATCCGCCACCCTGTCCCGCCGGGCCGCTCGCCCCTTCGATGTTCGCCTTCATTCTTCGCCGCCTGGCCCAGGCCGTCGTCGTGATGCTCACGGTGGCCTTCATCGCCTTCGTGCTCTTCCAGTACGTGGGCGACCCGGTGACCAACCTGCTGGGCCAGGACGCGACGCCCGAGCAGCGCGCCCAGCTGCGGCGCGACATCGGCCTCGACCAGCCCTTCTTCGTCCAGTTCGCGCGCTTTGCCGCCCATGCGGCGCGCGGTGACTTCGGCCTCAGCCTGCGCCAGGGGCGCAAGGTGTCCTCGCTCTTCGTCGAGCGCCTTCCGGCCACGCTCGAGCTCTCGCTCGTGGCCGCCGTGATCGCCCTGGCGGTCGGCATTCCGCTCGGGGTCTACACGGCCTTGCGGCGCGGGCGCTTCGGCTCGCAGCTCGTGATGACGCTGTCGCTGCTCGGCGTCTCGCTGCCGACCTTCCTGATCGGCATCCTGCTCATCCTGTTCTTCGCCGTGACGCTCAAGTGGCTGCCCAGCTTCGGCCGCGGCGAGGTCGTGATGATCGGCCGCTGGAGCACCGGCCTGCTCACGCTGGACGGCTGGCGCCACCTCGTGCTGCCCGCCATCACGCTGGCGGTGTTCCAGCTCGCGCTCATCGTGCGCCTCGTGCGCGCCGAGATGCTCGAGGTGCTGCGCACCGACTACATCAAGTTCGCGCGCGCCCGCGGCCTGCCCGACCGGGTCGTTTATTTCGGCCATGCGTTGAAGAACACGCTGGTGCCGGTGATCACCATCACCGGCCTGCAGCTGGGCTCGTTGATCGCCTTCGCGATCATCACCGAGACCGTGTTCCAGTGGCCCGGCATGGGGCTGCTGTTCATCCAGGCCGTGCAGTTCGCCGACATTCCGGTGATGGCAGCCTACCTGTGCCTGATCGCGCTCATCTTCGTGCTCATCAATCTGGCGGTCGACCTGCTGTATTTCGCGGTCGACCCGCGCCTGCGCATCGAGCAGCCGGCGGGGGCGAATTGATCATGGCGGCCCCATCCGACGCACCAGACGTTCCCGTTACCGTTCCCGTTGCCACCCCCGCCGGTGCGCTCGCGCGCTTCCTCGACGGCGACGTCTGGCACAGCTTCAAGCGCTCGCCGGCCGCCGTCGGCGCCGCCGCGATCGCCTTCGTCTGCGTCTTCTGCGCCTTGTTCGCGAACTGGGTCGCGCCGCACAACCCGTTCGACCTTGCGACGCTGAACCTCGCCGATGCCCGCCTGCCGCCGGCGTGGATGGCCGGCGGCGGGCCCAAGTACCTGCTCGGCACCGACGACCAGGGGCGCGACATCCTCTCGGCGCTGATGTACGGCGCGCGCATCTCGCTCTTCGTCGGCCTCGCCTCGGTCGTCGTCTCGTCCGTCATCGGCGTCGGGCTCGGCCTGCTGTCGGGCTTTGCCGGCGGCAAGGTCGATGCGTTCATCATGCGCGTCTGCGACGTGATGCTCTCGTTCCCGTCGATCCTCATCGCCCTGCTCATCGACGGCGTCGGCCGGGCGCTGTTTCCGCAGGCCCACGACACGCTCGCGTTCGGCGTGCTCATCATCGCGATCTCGCTCACCGGTTGGGTCCAGTACGCGCGCACGGTGCGCGGCTCGACGATGGTCGAGCGCCACAAGGAATACGTGCAGGCGGCGCGCGTGATCGGCGTTGCGCCTGCGCGCATCATGCTGCGCCACGTCCTGCCCAACGTGCTCGGGCCGGTGCTGGTGCTGGCGACGATCCAGGTCGCCTCGGCCATCATCACCGAGGCCACGCTCTCGTTCCTCGGCGTCGGCGTGCCGCCGACCTCGCCCTCGCTGGGCACGCTCATCCGCATCGGCAACGATTTCCTGTTCTCGGGCGAGTGGTGGATCACGATCTTTCCCGGCGTCATGCTGGTGCTGATCGCGCTGTCGGTGAACCTGCTCGGCGACTGGCTGCGCGACGCCCTCAACCCGAGGTTGAGATGAATCCTCCCCGAAGCGCCTTCGGCGCTCCCCCAAGGGCGACCAGGGCCCCCTTCGTGGGCCAGGGGGGCGACGCCAGCGGCCCGGCGAAGCCGGTTCCGCGGCGTCCGCTTGGGCGATCGACTCATGCCGCGATGGTGGCGACGACCACCGTGGAAGACTGAATTGGCAGCGCCGCTGCTCGAAGTGCGCAACCTGCGGGTCGAGTTCCCGACCCGGCGCGGCACGCTGCGCGCGCTCGACGATGTCTCGTTCGAGATCGCCCCGGGCGAGGTGCTCGGGGTCGTGGGCGAATCGGGGGCGGGCAAGTCGCTCACCGGCGCGGCCATCATCGGCCTGCTCGAGCCGCCCGGGCGCATCGCCGGCGGCGAGATCCGGTTCGAGGGGCAGCGCATCGACAACCTGCCGCACGAAGCGATGCGCTCGATCCGCGGGCGCAGGATCGGCGCCATCTTCCAGGACCCGCTGACCTCGCTCAACCCGCTCTACACCGTCGGGCGCCAGCTCGTGGAGACCATCCGCACCCATCTGCCGGTCGGCGCCGACGAGGCGCGGCGGCGCGCCGTGAAGCTGCTGCAGGAGACCGGCATCCCGGCGGCCGAGCAGCGGCTGGACCAGTACCCGCACCAGTTCTCCGGCGGCATGCGCCAGCGCGTCGTGATCGCGCTCGCACTCGCGGCCGAGCCCCGGCTCATCGTCGCGGACGAACCCACGACCGCGCTCGACGTTTCGATCCAGGCCCAGATCATCGCCTTGCTCAAGCGCCTGTGCCGCGAGCACGGCGCGGCGGTGATGCTGGTCACGCACGACATGGGCGTGATCGCCGAGACCAGCGACCGCGTCGCGGTGCTTTACGCCGGGCGCGTTGCCGAGATCGGGCCGGTGGCCGAAGTCATCCACCGCCCGCGCCATCCGTACACGGTGGGGCTGATGGGCTCGATTCCCGGCATGCGCGAGCAGCGCGAGCGCCTGCTTCAGATCGACGGCTCGATGCCGCGCCTGAACGAGATTCCCGCCGGCTGTGCCTTCCATCCGCGCTGTTCGCGCGCGCTCGGGCGCTGCCGCAGCGAACGCCCCGACCTGATGGCCGCGGGCGGCACGCGCGCCGCCTGCTGGCTCGTCGGCGAAGGCAGCGAAGGAGCGGCGCGATGACTCCGCTGGTCGAGGTGAGCGGGCTCGCGAAGACCTTCGACGTCTCCGCGCCCTGGCTCGAGCGCGTCGTCGGGCGCAAGCCGAAGGCTTTCGTCCATGCGGTCGACGGCGTCGACTTCCGCATCGAGCGCGGGCGCACGCTCGCGCTGGTCGGCGAATCGGGCTGCGGCAAGAGCACGGTGGCGCGCCTGCTCGTCGGGCTGTACCGGCCGACGCGCGGCGCGGTGCGCTTCGACGGCCAGGC
>JAGWTS010000408.1 GCA_028868875.1 Burkholderiales bacterium
AGCAGGAAGCGAAGCTGCGCGAACTCTGGGAAGCGACGCGCCAGAGCGGCAACGAACTGCTGCTCGAGATGATTCCGCCGCGCGCGATGACGCCCGAGGGCACGGCCGACGAAGCGGTGCTGCGCTCGATCCAGCGCTTGTACAACCTCGGCCTGAAGCCCGAATGGTGGAAGCTCGCACCCATGTCCGCCGCCGGGTGGGAGCGCCTGGCCGCGCTCGTCGCGGCGCGCGACCCGCAATGCCGCGGCGCCGTGATCCTGGGCCTGAACCAGCCGATCGAGGCGCTGGCGCGGGGCTTCGGGCAGGCCCGCCATCCGCTCGTCAAGGGCTTCATGGTCGGGCGCACGCTCTGGGCCGAGGCCAGCCTGGCCTGGCTGAAGGGCGAGATCGACGACGCCGCGCTGGTCGAGCAGGTGGCCGCGCGCTTCACGCTGCTGGTCGACGCCTGGCGCGCGAGCCGGGGCGCCGAGCGCATTGCCGCATGATCGAGACCGGGAGCACGACGATGACCGAAAAGACGATCCGCCTGACGACGGCCCAGGCGCTGGTGCAATACCTCGCCGCCTTGCGCATCCGCGAGCCCGATGGCAGCCTGGCGCCCTTTTGCGGCGGCGTCTGGGCGATCTTCGGCCATGGCAACGTCGCCGGCCTGGGCGAAGCCTTGTACGGCGAGCGCGAGCGGCTGCGCACGTTCCGCGGCCACAACGAGCAGGGCATGGCCCATGCCGCGGTGGCCTATGCGAAAGCGTCGTTCCGCCGCCGCTTCATGGCGGTGACGACGAGCATCGGCCCGGGCGCGACGAACCTGGTCACGGCGGCGGCGGTGGCCCACGTCAACCGCCTGCCCGTGCTGCTGCTGCCCGGCGACACCTTCGCCAGCCGCGCCCCCGATCCGGTGCTGCAGCAGGTGGAAGACTTCGCCCAGGGCGACGTCACGGCCAACGACTGCTTGCGCCCGGTGTCGCGCTTCTTCGACCGCATCACCCGGCCCGAGCAGCTGCTGCGCGCCCTGCCGCGCGCGATCCAGGTGCTGTGCGACCCGGCCGCGTGCGGCCCGGTGACGCTGGCGCTGCCGCAGGACGTGCAGACCCTGGCTTTCGACTGGCCCGAGCGCTTTCTGCAGCCGGCCCCGATCGCCATCCGGCGCCCGCCGCCGGATGGCGATGAACTCGCGGCCGCGGCGCGCCTTCTCGCCGGGGCGAAGCAGCCGCTCCTCGTCGCCGGCGGCGGCGTGCTCTACAGCCAGGGCTGGGAGGCCTTGCGCGAGTTCGCCGAGCGCCACGGCGTGCCGGTCGCCGAGACCCACGGCGGCAAGAGCGCCCTGGCCTGGGACCACCCGCTGAACCTGGGCGCGATCGGCGTCGACGGCGGGCCGGCAGCGAACGAGGCGGCGCGCGAAGCCGACCTCGTCATCGCCGTCGGCACGCGGCTGCAGGACTTCAGCACCGGCTCGCATGCCTTGTTCGGCCAGGCCAGGCTGCTCGGCCTGAACGTCCAGCCCTTCGACGCCGCCAAATGGCAGGGCCAGGCCCTGGTCTGCGACGCGCGGCTGGGGCTGGACGGCTTGTCGGCCGCCGCCGCGGGCTGGCAGGCGGAGGCGCCCTGGACGGCCCGCGCGCGCGAGCTGGCCGCGGGCTGGAACCGGCGCGTCGCCGAACTCACGACGAACGTGCCCAAGGACCTGCTGCCCTACGATGCCGAGGTCATCGGCGCGGTGCGCGATTCGCACCCCGATTCGCCGGCGCGCGACGTCGTGGTCTGCGCCGCCGGCACCTTGCCGGCCGAGTTGCACAAGCTCTGGCGCGCCGGCCGCCCCGGCGGCTACCACATGGAATACGGCTACTCGTGCATGGGCTACGAGATCGCCGGCGGCCTGGGCGCGAAGATGGCGCGGCCCGACGCCGAGGTCATCGTGATGGTCGGCGACGGCTCCTACCTGATGCTCAACGCCGAACTCGCGACCGCCTCGATGCTCGGCCACAAGCTCATCGTCGTCGTGCTCGACAACCGCGGCTACGGCTGCATCCAGCGCCTGCAGACCGCGACCGGCGGCGCCGCCTTCAACAACATGCTCGACGACTGCATCGGCGAGGGCGGCAGCCGCCCGACGATCGACTTCGCGATGAACGCCGCGAGCCTGGGCGCGCAGGCGGTGCACGTTGCCGACGTCGCCGCGCTGAAGACCGCGATGGCCGCGGCGCGCGCCGCACGCGGCACCCAGGTCATCGTCATCGACACCACGCACCAGCGCGTCACGGCCGAGGGCGGCTGCTGGTGGGAGGTCGGCATCCCCGAGGTCTCGACCCGCGCCGAAGTGCGCAGCGCCCGCAGCGCCTACGAACAGGCCAAGACCCTGCAACGCCTTTGACTCCATCCACCCCCAACCCGACCATGAAACCCTGGAACGTCCGCATCGGCATCAACCCGATTTCCTGGAGCAACGACGACCTGCCCTCGCTCGGCGGCGAAACCCCGCTCGAGACCGCCTTGTCCGAAGGCGCCGAGATCGGCTTCGAAGGCTTCGAACTCGGCGGCAAGTTCCCGACCGATCCGCAGGCCTTGAAGGCCAAGCTCGC
Organism: Burkholderiales bacterium; assembly: GCA_028868875.1. Taxonomy (GTDB): domain Bacteria; phylum Pseudomonadota; class Gammaproteobacteria; order Burkholderiales; family Burkholderiaceae_C; genus Rubrivivax. The sequence continues at coordinate 2,577 of JAGWTS010000408.1, forward strand.
CGAATACGGCGTCGCCTGCGTCTCGGGCTGGTATTCGGGCGGGCTCGCCGAAGGCCGGCTCGAAGACGAGATCTCAAACTGCGTCGGCCACATGACGAAGCTGCAGGCCCAGGGCTGCAAGGTCGTGGTCTACGGCGAGGTGGCGGGCTCGGTCCAGGGCCGCATCGACGTGCCGGTGAGCAAGCGTCCGCGCTTCGCGACGGACGCCCAGTGGAAGGGCTATGCCGAGCGCCTGAACGGCTTCGGCTCGCACCTGAAGTCGCGCTACGGCATCACGCTCGCCTACCACCACCACATGGGCGCCTACGTCGAGTCGCCCGCCGACATCGACCGCCTGATGGCCGAGACCGATGCCGACAAGGTCGGCCTGCTGTTCGACACCGGCCACGCCTATTTCGGCGGCGCGAGCGATCCGGTGGCCTTGCTCAAGCGCCACCTCGGCCGCGTGGTCCACGTCCATTGCAAGGACGTTCGCGCCAAGGTCATCGCCGCGGCGCGCAACGAGAACTGGAGCTTTCTCGAAGGCGTCATCAATGGCACCTTCACGGTGCCGGGCGACGGCGCGATCGATTTCGATGCCGTTCTCGGCACCTTGCACGCGGCCGGCTACGAAGGCTGGCTCGTCGTCGAAGCCGAGCAGGACCCGGCGGTGGCGCCGAGCTATCGCTATGCGAAGCTGGGCCACGACACGCTGCGCGCCCTCGTTGCGCGGCTGAACGCCAGCGGGGCCGCGCGATGACGAGCCCGCTTCTCGTCAAGGCGCACGCCGCCGGGCGCGACATCGCCGAAGTCACGCCCGAGCGCGCCGGCTGGGTCCATGTCGGCTTTCTGGCCCAGCGCCTGAAGGCCGGCGAGGCCGAGACCCGCGAGACCGGCAAGCGCGAACTCTGCCTGGTGGTGCTCACGGGCCGCGTCGACGTCGAGATCGACGGCCGCGTCTATCCGGGCCTGGGCAGCCGCGCGAGCGTGTTCGAAGAGAAGTCGCCCGCCGCCGTCTACGTACCGCCCGGCCGCAGCGTGAGCGTGCGCGCGGGCAGCGATGCCGAACTCGCCTGGTGCAGCGCCCCGGCAGACGACAAGCCGCGTGAAGTACGCCTGATCGAACCGGCATCCATGCGGCGCAGCGTGCGCGGCAAAGGCAGCAACACGCGCTACGTCTGCGACATCCTGCCGCACGACGACCCCACGGCGGCGCACCTGCTGGTCGTCGAGGTCGTCACGCCGGCGGGCCATTCGTCGAGCTATCCGCCGCACAAGCACGACGCGGAGACGCCGCCTTCCGAGACCCAGCTCGAAGAGACCTACTACCACCGCCTGAACCCGCCCCAGGGTTTCGCCTTCCAGCGCGTCTACACCGACGACCGCAGCCTGGACGAGACCTGCGCGGTCGAGGACCACGACGTGGTGATGGTGCCGCGGGGCTACCACCCGGTGGTGGCCCCGCATGGCTACGACAACTACTACCTCAACGTGATGGCGGGGCCGAACCGCCTCTGGGTCTTCCGCAACGACCCGGCGCACGAGTGGATGCTCGAAGGCTGAGGGCCGCGCTTCAGCGGCGCGCGTGCTGCCACTCGGCGAAGCCCCGCCCTTCGCGCGCCAGCCGCTGCAGCAGCGGCGCCGGCTCCCACCAGGCGCCGTGCAAGGCGTGCAGGCGCTCGATGGCGGCGGCGACCGTGGGCAGACCGATGCGGTCGGCCATGAGCATCGGCCCGCCTTGCGCCGCCGGGAAACCGTAGCCGGTGAGGTAGACGATGTCGATGTCGCCGGGGCGCAAGGCGATGCCTTGCTCGAGCAGGCGCGCGCCTTCGTTGACCATGCCGTAGAGGCAGCGCTCGAGGATCTCGTCTTCGCCGATCGGGCGCCGCTCGATGCCCAGGCGCTGCGACTCGGCGACGATGAAGGCCTCGACCTCGGCGTCGCGCAGCGGCTTGCGGCTGCCGGCCTCGTAGCGGTACCAGCCCTTGCCGCTCTTCTGCCCCAGCCGCCCCATCTCGACGAGCTTCAGGATCAGGTCGCTCCAGCG
>JAGWTS010000409.1 GCA_028868875.1 Burkholderiales bacterium
CCATCGGGCGCGCCGCGGCGGTGAAGGCCTTGCGCATCATGATCGAGGAACAGCCGCTGCCCTCGCGCACACTGCAGCCGGAGGAGGTGATCTCGGAGCGCTCGACGGACTCGCTGGTTCACAAGGCCATGCTTCGTCTCGAACAGCAATTGCAGCAGCAGATTCCGATGCCCGAGTTGTGCGCTGAGCTGGGCATCGGCCGGCGCCAGCTCGAGAGGCGCTTTCGCCAGGACGTGGGACTCAGCCCGGCCGAATACCGGCACCGCCTGCGCCTGAAGCGCGCGCGCTGGCTGCTGGAAAGCACCGACCTCGAAGTCACGGCCGTGGCGCTCGAATGCGGCTTCCAGGACAGCGCCAGCTTCGCCCGCAGCTTTCGCAAGGAGGTCGGATTCAGTCCGCGCGCCTGGCGCTCACACGCGCTGGGCGTGGCGGCAGACGAAGACGGGCGCCCCGATTCGGGCGCCTGACGCCGAGCCTCGATCCAGCCCAGGGGGCGGGAGCCACCACCACCCCATCTCTCGTTCGAGCCAGCGCGCGAGCCCGAGCAGATGGCGGTCGCTGCGGGCCCGGCCCACGATCTGGATGCCGAGTGGCAGCCCTTGCGCGTCGCGCGTCAAGGGCAGGGCCACCTGCGGCAGCCCCAGGAGTTGCCAGGGCCGGCTTGCAAAAGGCGAGCCCGTGGCCTGCAGCCCGGCCGGCGCGGGGCCCGGCGCGGCGGGCGCGATGACCGCATCGCAGCCCTCGATCAAGGCCCCGAATTCAGCGCGGGCCCCATCGTGCCGCGCCTGCAGTTCGTCGCGTTCGGCAGGCGTCACCGCGGCGCCGTCCTGCACCAGTTTCCGAAGCTCGTCGCTCATCGAGCCCGGGGCGGTCGCGGTCTCGAAGGCCAGCGTCTGCGCCGCTTCGTCCGCCATCCAGCGCTGGTGCAGAGCGGGCCAGGCGGCACCCGCTTTCGGGTCTGCCGGGCGGCGGATGTCGACGCCACGCCGGGCCAGCGCCGCGAGCGCCGATTCGAAGGCCGCGCCCATCGCCGGATCGACCTCGCCGAAGGCGCGCGCATCGAAGGCGAGCAGGCGCGTCGGCGCAGGTGGCGCCGTGGGAGGCGCGGTCTCGCCGGCCAAGGCGGCGTGGACCCTTTCGAGGTCCGCGGCCGAGCGCGCGAGCACGCCCGGCGCGTCGAAGCTCCAGGCCAGGGGCATCACCCCCCGCAGCGAGAACCGGCCCACCGTCGCGACATGAGCCGCAATGCCGCAGTACGAAGCTGGGCGGATCACAGAAGCCGCAGTTTGCGAACCCAGCGCCACGGGCACCATGGCCGCCGCGACGGCTGCGGCGGAGCCGCTGGACGAACCGCCCGGCGTGTGGTCCAGGTGATACGGATTGCGCGTCTTGCCCGGCGCGAAATACGCGAACTCCGTGGTCACCGTCTTGCCCGCGACCTGCAATCCGGCTGCCGCGAGACGGGCGACACAGGCGGCGTCTTCGGTGGCGACGCGGCCGCGCCAGATCGGCGAGCCGCGCTCGGCCTTCATGCCTGCCACGTCGATCGTGTCCTTGACGCCCATCGGAAGGCCGTGAAAGGGCAGGTCGCGATGGCTGGATCGGAACCGCTGCCAGCGTGCCAACCATGCGGCCCGCGCTTCGAGATGGACCCAGGCGCCCAGGGCCGGCTCGACGGAGGCGATGCGGTCGAGGCAGCTCTCGACGATGTCGGCCGCATCGCAGCGCCGGGCTTCGATCGCGGCCAGCATCTCGACCAGGCCGAGCCGATGCAGGGGCGTGTTCGCGGTCACGGGGCCAGCCTCTGCGCTGCGCGCGACGGGATGAGCGCTTGGGAGCGACCCGGTGCGCTCATGATGCATTGCTCTGCAGCGCGGACCGCAGTATCGAGACCGGCAGGTCGACGACGCCGCCTCCGATCCGCCCGCCCTGGCCAGCGGCGTCGATCATGCCGAGCAGCACCAGGGGCCCGACGCCGCTGTCGACGCAACGCCTGGCGTCGACGACGCTCGCGCTCAACCCGCGGGCCAACTCGGGTCCGCCGAGGATGCGTCCCGGCCGCTCGAGGGCGTCGCCGGGCAGGAAGTCGTTCAAGGCCTCGCGCACCGCCGGCGCATGCAGCAAGGCCTGGCCGCCGAGGCCCAGGGAATCGACGACGGCGCTGTCGCCGAGCGCGCCGGCCGGGCGCCGCCGCGCGTGCGCGGCTTCGATGGCGCCCGCCGGCTGCGGCGCCGGGCACTGGACCCAGACCCCGGGCCGCCCCGCCAGTTGCACCCCGAAGCGCAGGCCGTTGCCGCCGGCGCGGCTCAGCCAGGTGCATCCGGCCACGCCTTCGGCGGCGCGCAACCAGAGCGCCGCCGCACCCATCCAGAAGTTGAGCGCAAAGGCCGGTGATTCGTCGACGAAGCGCAGTGCGGCCGTCGATTCGGACCCCAGCGGCGCTGTCTGGGCGAGCCAGCGGCCGATCCAGCGCGAGCCGGCCACGCTGCGCGCATGGCAGTCGTCGCCTTCGGCCAGCGCTTGTGCGATCGCGGGGGCCAATTCGAGCGGTGAGGCAAAGCGCTCGCCGAGCCAGGGCGCGAATTCTTCGTCGAGCCAGCGCAGGTGGCGCGGCAATTCGGGGTCCGCCAAGCCGAGCCGGGTGGCGTGTTGCTGGCCTTCGTTGAGGGCCACGTGGACGGTCGAGCTGCCGTCCAGATCGCGCACGGTCAGAACCGCCATCGCAGGCGAGAGCACGCCGGCCAGGGGCACGAGCAGGCCATGGTCCTGGGCCGCAGCGGTCTCGATCGCGCCGGCGCTCAACAAGCGCTCGGCGCTCTCGAAATCGGTCGCCCAGGATTCGCGCAGCGCCGCCACCGCGATCGAATGGCGCACCGGCTGCGGGATCTCGGCCGCGCTCTCGAAAGGCGGTCCGGCATGGAACACGACCCGGCGCTTGGCGCTGCCGATGAGTTCGCCGACGCGAGCGACGCCGACGCAGGCCGGGCGCAGGGCGGCGATGCGGCGGCGCGCTTCCGATTCGGGGTCGGGTCCGGTCATGCGCGCCCCTTGCGGCCTGCGGCCGGTCCCCGCGTGGGGGAGTGAGCCCGAAGGCATTGCCTGCGGACTCATGCGCGGACCCAGGATTCACCGAACGCCAAGGCCGCCGATTGGGCGCGGCCGCCGAAGAAGTCGCGCTCGGCCGTCTGGCCGGGCAGGCGCCGCCCGCCGACGCTGACATGGGCGGATTGGGCGGGCCTGAAGACGCTGAACATTTCGTGCTCGCCGGTCTGGGTTTGCGCCGGCGGCATGTCGACCGCAAAAGCGCGGCCCAGCCCTTGCCAGCCCATCGTGACCGTCAAGCCGCGTTCGGGTTGGGTGGCGGTCTGCACATGCGATTCGGCGCCGCGGTCCTGGCACTCGAAACGGGCCCCCGCCACGACTTCGAGGGCGTCGATGATCCCGGTGCTCGTGCGAAAGAGCGCAAAGCGCTTGACGAAGCCGTCGAGCAGGTAGCGCGCCAGTGCCGCGTTGTCGGTCAGGCACAGCCGCACCGCGTCGGATCGGGCGACGCCCGGCGCCTCGAGCACGAGCATCGCCTGGCCCGCACCATGCGGGGAGATGGCGATGCGGAAGTACAGCGACAGGCTGGACCAGGCGCCGGATTGGGCGTCGGTCTTGAGGTAGATGAAGGGGTTGTCGCCGGTCCAGTCGACGGCACCGCTGCGTACGCTGTCTTGCATTCGAGTTCTCCCGTTCAGCGCCATTCGCGCCGCAATTGCTGGAAATCGGTGCTCGGCTCCCAGCCCAGCACGTCGCGCGCCGCTGCCGACGAGAAGATCGACGCGCGCGGCTGGCGCGCGAACAGGCGCGGCACCGGAATCTCGGGCAGCGCGCCCAGGCGCTCGCGGTACCAGTCCAGCGTCGGCTCGGGCCGGCAGGTGTCGGCGGCGCTCAGGAAATAGACGCCGTAGCGCGGGCCCGCGGCTTCGAGCGCGAGGTGGAAGCCGCGCGCCACGTCCTCGGCGCTGACGTAATAGAAAAGCCAGTTGCGGCTCGGCTCGTCGATGAACTCGAGAAAGCCGCCGAAGCTCTCGCGCATCACCACCGCCAGCGGCCGCAGGCAGACCACGTCCATCGCGCTGCCGTGCACGAAGGCCAGCCCCATCTGCTCGATCGCCTGCTTGCTCACGCTGTAGGCCTGGACCGGCCGGTTCTCATGGCGCTCGTCGACCTGCAGGGACTTCGGCCGCCAGTCGGGGCGCATTTCCGACAGGCCGCAGGTCGAGATGCTGGAACACAGCACGACCTTCTTCACGCCGGCCTCGGCCGCGGCTTGCAACACATGCCAGGAGCCGCGGATGTTGACGTCGATGTAGCGTTCGGGCGCGGCCTTGTGGTCGTAGTCGATCGCGGCGAGATGGATCACGGCGTCCGCGCCCTGGACCGCGGCGCGCACCTCGTCGAGTTTCATCACGTCGGTGCAGCGGTAGCGGGTGTCGACCGGCGCCGCCGCGAGGTCGGCGTTGAGCACGTCGAAATGCGGCGCGAGTTCGCGCAGCACGTAGCGGCCGACGCGGCCCGAGCCGCCGGTGACGACGACCTTCCTGATGTTCATGG
>JAGWTS010000410.1 GCA_028868875.1 Burkholderiales bacterium
GCCCGCGCCCTGATCATGGACGAGCCCTGCGCCGCCCTCGGCCCCGAGGAAACGCGCATGGTCCACGACCTGGTGCGCAAGTTGAAGGCCAGCGGCGTGGGCATCTTCCTGATCTCGCACGACATGCCCGACGTCTTCGGCCTGTCGGACCGGCTCTCGGTGATGAAGAACGGCAAGACGGTGGGCACCTACCGCACCTCCGAGGTCACCGAGGACGAGGTCCTGGGCATGATCATCGCGGGCAAGAAGGTCACGCGCGTGGCCGAGAGCTTCGCCCCGCACTAGCGGGCCCCGGCGCCGGTTCACGCTGCCGGCCCCTGGCGCGGGCGCCTGCGGGCACTGCGCCAGGGGCCGGGTTCTTCCCGGGAGCATCGCTGCGTGCGTTCCCGCGCGCGAGCGCGCGATCCTCCCGGGCCCGGGCCCGGGCCCGGCTGCGCCCCGTTGCACCTTGTTGCAATCGTTGCAGGCCGGCGGCGCTGCCTGCGCCGAAGCGTTTCAACGGCCATGCCGGCGGCGCTGCGCGCCCGGCCCGCCTGTCAACCGCGACCGCCAGCGCGCGTTGTGAGCCCTGGATTCCCCCACACCGGGCCGCTTCCGGCAGCCCCACCCTTTCGAGGACCGACAACCATGAAGACCCGACTCATCGCCACCCTGGCCGCCCTCGCCCTCGCCGCTGCCGGCACCAGCGCCGAAGCCGCCGGCTGCATCAAGGGCGCCGCCGCCGGCGCCGTCGCCGGCCACGTCGCGGGCCATCACGCCGTGATCGGCGCGGTCGGCGGCTGCATCGTCGGCCACCACCTGGCTGCCAAGGCCAAGGCCCGCCAAAAGGCCGAGGCCGCCGCCAAGGCCCGGGCCGACGCCAGCACCGCCGGCACCCAGACGGCCGGCCAGCTCGCGCCCGCCAAGTAAGTCGCCGCCGGCGACGTGGCCCCCAGGGCAGCCTCGGCTGCCCTTTTCGTTGGACCGCAGCCTCGGCTGCCCTTTTCGTTGGACCGCAGCCTCGGCTGCCCTTTTCGTTGGACCGCAGCCTCGGCTGCCCTTTTCGTTGGACCGCAGCCTCGGCCGCCCTTCTGCCGGAGCCAGCAGCAACGGTGGCGCTTCCTCCTCGGGCCGCCGCAAATGCCGCCATTGCCGCCTGCGGCGGCCGACTTCCGCCGCGTTCAGCCGCCTTGGGACGCCTTCACGCCTTCGGCCTGCCAGCGCCCGGCGATGTTCTTCAGCAGGATGTTGACCGCGGCGAGCTGGCTGTTGCGGATCGCGAGCAGGCTGCTTTCGGCGCCGAGCGCGCTCGTCTGCGCCGCCACCACGTTGAGGTAGCTCACGCTGCCGCTGCGGTACTGCAGCAGCACCAGTTCCAGCGTCTGCTGCGCGGCCTGCAGCGCCTGCTCCTGGTGCTGCGCCTGCTGCGCGAGCTGCCTGGCCGCGACGAGGCTGTCCTCCACTTCCTGGAAGGCCGTGAGCACGGTCTGGCGGTAGACCGCCGTCGCCTGCTCGGCGCTGGCGCGGGCCTGGGCGCTGGCGAGCCGGCGCTGGCCGCCGTCGAGCACCGCCTGGGCGATCGAGGGCCCGAGCGACCAGAACAGGTTCGGCGCGCTCAGCAGCTTGGCGAAGGCCGGGCTGCGGTAGCCCAGGCCGGCCGAAAGCGTGAGGTCGGGGAACCAGGCGGCGTCGGCCTGGCCGATCCCGGCATAGGCCGCCGCCACCCGGCGTTCGGCCGCGGCGATGTCGGGGCGGCGTTCGAGCAGCGTCGCCGGCAGCAGCTCGGGCAGATCGGGCACCGCGGGCAGGCCGGCCTGGCGCGCCAGGTCCAGCTCCGAAGGCGCGATGCCGAGCAGCACCGCGATCGCATGCTCGTCCTGGGCGCGCTGGCTCAGCGCCGCGGCGAGCTGCGACTGCGCGGTTTCGAGCTGGGTGCGGGCCTGCAGCACGGCGCTGCGCGCATCGACCCCGGCCTCGAACAGGTCCTGGGTCAGCGCGAGCGTCTTTCGATAGGCCTGGACCGTGCGCTCGTAGAGCGCGAGCTGGGCATCGGCGGTGCGGAGCGAGAAATAAGTCTGCGCCAGCGTCGCCTGCGCCGACAGGCGCGCCAGCGCGAGGTCGTCGGCGCTGGCCTGCTCGTTCGCCTCGGCGCCGCTCTGGGCCATGCGCAGGCGCCCCCAGAGATCGGTCTCCCAGCTCGCGCTGGCCGAGAGCGAGACGCTGTTGGCGGTGCGCGCGCCGCCGCTCGGGGCCGAGCCCGTCACGCTGCCGCTGCGCGTCGCGCCGAGGTTGGCCGTGACCGTGGGGTACACCGCCTGCTTGCTCGCGTCGAGCGTGGCCCGCAGCGAGGCGAGCTGGGCCGCGGCGATCTGGAGGTTCTCGTTGCCGATGACGAGGCGGCGCTCCAGATCGTCGAGCAGCGGGTCGCCGAACAGCGTCCACCAGTCGTCCGGCACCGGCGCCGCGGCCCGGGCGCGCTGCCAGCCCGCGTCTTCCTTGAACTGCACCGGCGCCGGGGCGGGCGGGGGCGGCTCGACCCGGGTCACGGCACAGCCGGAGAGCAGCGCGGCGATGGCGAGCGGCAGGAGTTTCGGGCGCGCTATTGGGGGCATGGAGAAATCCTTGATCAGGCGGCCGCGGCCTGGACGAACGAAGGCCGGCGGCGCCGGCGCCCGGCGCGCAGCCGGTCCATCAGCACGTAGACCACGGGCGTCGTGTACAGGGTGAGCAGCTGGCTCAGGATGAGGCCGCCGACGATCGCGATGCCCAGCGGCTGGCGCATCTCGGCGCCGTCGCCGCTGCCCAGGGCCAGCGGCACGGCGCCGAAGATCGCGGCGAAGGTCGTCATCAGGATCGGCCGCAGCCGCAGATTGGCGGCGCGGTAGATCGCCAGGCCGGGGCCGATGGCGCCTTCGCGTTCGCGCGCGATCGCGAAGTCGATCATCATGATCGCGTTCTTCTTGACGATGCCGATGAGCAGGATCACGCCGATCAACGCGATGATCGAGAACTCGGTGTTGAACAGCATCAGCGCGAGCAGCGCGCCGACCCCGGCCGACGGCAGGGTCGAGAGGATCGTCACCGGGTGCACCAGGCTTTCGTAGAGCATGCCCAGCACGAGGTAGATCGTGACCAGGGCCGCGGCGATGAGCAGCGGCTGGCTCGCGAGCGAGCTCTGGAACGCGCTCGCGGTGCCGGCGAAGCTGCCCCGCAGCGAGACCGGCACGCCGAGCTCGGACATCGCGTTCGAGATCGCATCGGTCGCCTGGCCGAGCGCGACGCCCAGCGGCAGGTTGAAGCTGATCGTCGAGGCCGGCGCGCCACCCTGGTGATTCACCGAAAGCGGCGTGTTCGTCGTCTCGTAATGGGCGAAGGCCGAGAGCGGCACCTGGCCGCCGCCGCTGCGCGTGAGGGTGAGCTTCTTCAGCGTCTCGGGGCTCTGCAGGTTCGGCGACGAGAGCTCCATCACGACCCGGTACTGGTTGAGCGCGTTGTAGATCACGCCGACCTGGCGCTGGCCGAAGGCATCGTTGAGCGTGCTGTCCAGCGTCGCGACCGACACCCCCAGGCGCGCGGCGGCGTCGCGGTCGATCACGAGCGAGGTCTGCATGCCGTGGTCCTGCTGGTCGGTGTCGATGTCGGTGAGCTCGGGCAGCGCCGAGAGCGCGTTGCGCACGCGCGGCTCCCAGGTGCGCAGCACGTCGAGGTCGTCGGCCTGCAGCGTGAACTGGTATTGCGAATTGCTCTGGCGGCCTCCGGCCCGCAGGTCCTGCACCGGCACCATGAAGAGGTTGGCGCCGGGCTCGTGCGCGAGCTTGCCGCGCAGCCGCGCGACGACGCCGTCGGCCGAGAGCTTGCGCTCGGCCAGCGGCTTCAAGGTGATGTAGAAGAAGGCCGAGTTGAGCTGGCCGCCGCCGGTGAAACCGTTGGCCGTGGCCACCGCCGGGTCGGCGAGCAGGATGCTCATGAAGCGGTCGACACGCCGGCTCATGCTCTGGAACGAGCTGCTCTGGTCGGCCTGGACGCCGCCGATGACGACGCCGGTGTCCTGCTGCGGGAAGAAGGCCTTCGGGATCGTCGCGTAGAGGTGGAAGTTGAGCCCGATCACCGCCGCCAGCGAAAGCATCGCGACTGGCTGGTGGCGCAGCGTCCAGAGCAGGCTGCGGCGGTAGCCGCGCGTCAGCGCCCGGCTCAGCCGCGCCGCGATGCGCGCTGCCGCATTCGGCCGCCGGCTGTCGGCGCGCGGCACGAGCAGGCGCGAGGCCATCATCGGCGTCGCCGTCAGCGAGACCACCATCGAGACCAGGATCGCCGACGAGAGCACGACCGCGAACTCGCGGAACAGGCGCCCGACGATGCCGCCCATCAGCAGGATCGGGATGAACACCGCGACCAGCGACAGGCTGATCGAGACCACGGTGAAGCCGATCTCGCGCGCCCCGCGCAGCGCCGCCTCGCGCGGCGAGAGCCCGCGCTCGACGTGGCGCGTGATGTTCTCGAGCACGACGATGGCGTCGTCGACGACGAAGCCCGTGGCCACCGTGAGCGCCATCGCCGAGAGGTTGTCCAGGCTGTAGCCGCACAGGTACAT
>JAGWTS010000047.1 GCA_028868875.1 Burkholderiales bacterium
ATGGTGGCGAGCTTTCGCGGCGGCGTCTCGGACTGGCTCGACACGATGCTGCCGGCGGACCTCTACGCGCGCAGCGCCGCGAGCGCGGCCGCCGCCGACCAGACCTGGCTCGACCCCCGGGTGGTCGCGGCGGCGGCGCGCCTGCCCGGGGTGCGCCGGGTCGAGGCCGCGCGCGTGCGCGCGCTCGACCTCGCACCGGGCCGGCCGGCGGTGACCCTTCTCGCGCGAGCGCATGTGGCGACGACGCTGCCGCTGCTGGCACCCGCGCTGGCGCTGCCGCCGGGCGAGATCGGCGTCTTCGTGAGCGAGGCGATGGTCGACCTCTACGGCGCCGCGCCGGGCCGGCAGCTGGAATTGCCGCTGGGCGCCGCGCCCGTGCCGGTACGGGTGCTCGGCGTCTGGCGCGACTACGCGCGCCAGTTCGGCTCGATCGCGATCGACGCCGCCGACTACCGCCGCGCCAGCGGCGACCGGCACGTCAACGACCTCGCCTTCTGGCTCGAGCCCGGGGCCTCGGCAGCGGCGGTCGAGGACGGCCTGCGCGCCCTGCTCGCCGACCCTTCGATGGTCGACTTCGCGACCACGCGCGAGCTGCGCGCGACCTCGCTCGCGATCTTCGACCGCAGCTTCGCCGTCACCTACTACCTGCAGGCGGTGGCGATCGCGATCGGCCTGGCCGGCGTCGCCGCCAGCCTCTCGGCCCAGGTGCTGGCGCGGCGCAAGGAGTTCGGGCTGCTCGCCCACCTCGGCCTGACCCGGTCCCAGGTCGTGGCCGTGGTCGCGGGCGAAGGTGCGGCCTGGCTCGCCACCGGCTGCGCCATCGGCCTCGCCCTCGGGCTCGCGATCAGCCTGGTGCTGGTCTTCGTCGTCAACCCGCAGAGCTTTCACTGGACCATGCCGCTGGTCCTGCCCTGGGGCCGGCTCGCCGCCCTGTGCGCGGCGGTCGCGGTGGCCGGCATCGGCACCGCCGCCTTCAGCGCGCGCAGCGCCGCCGGCCGGCCCGCCGTGGCCTCGGTCAAGGACGACTGGTGATGCAGCGCCGCAGCCTGCTCCTCGCCGCCCTCGTGGCGCGCGGCCTGCCGGCCCAGGCGGCCGCGGCGGCCTTGCGCTTCCCGCGCGACTTCGGCGCCCATCTCGCCACGCGCAGCGAATGGTGGTACGTCACTGGCTGGCTCGGCAGCGAAGCCGAACCGCGCTGGGGCCTGCAGCTCACGTTCTTCCGCAGCCGCACCGGCCTGGCCGAAAACCAGGGGGGACGCTTCGCCGCGCGCCAGCTGCTCGTCGCCCACGCCGCCGTAAGCGAGATCGGCGCGCGCCGCCACCGGCTCGCGCAACGCGTCGCGCGCTGGTCGGGCGCGCCCGACGCGCCGCTGGCCGCCGCCTCCCGCACCGACACCGACTTGCGCCTGGCCGGCTGGAGCCTGGTGCGCGGCGCGTCCGGCTACCGGGCGCGGGCGCGGGCACCGGAATTCGGCTTCGATCTCGAACTCGCGCCGACCCAGCCCGTGCTGCTGCAGGGCGAGGCCGGGGTCTCGCGCAAGGGACCGCTGGCGGCCGAGGTCAGCCGCTACTACAGCGAACCGCAGCTGGCGCTGCAGGCCCGGCTCGAGATCGGCGGCCGGCGCGTCGAGGCGACCGGCCGGGCCTGGCTCGACCACGAATGGAGCGACGAATTCCTCGCCCCCGAGGCGGTGGGCTGGGACTGGATCGGCATCAACCTGTTCGACGGCAGCGCCCTCACCGCCTTTCGGCTGCGCCGCGCCGACGCCTCGGTCTTCTGGGCCGGCGGCAGCTGGCGCGCGCCGAAGGCGGCTGCGCAGTCCTTCGCACCCGACGAGGTCGGCTTCGAGCCCGGCCCGGTGTGGACCAGCCCGGCCAGCGGCGCGCGCTATCCGCTGCAATGGCGGATCCGGACCCCAGCCGGGACCTTCGGCCTGCGCGCCTTGTTCGAGGCCCAGGAAGTCGACGCCCGCGCCAGCACCGGCGCCTCCTACTGGGAAGGGCTGGCCGAACTGCTCGACGCCGGCGGCCGGCGCATCGGCCTGGGCTACCTCGAGCTCACCGGCTACGCCGCTCGCCAGTCGACCGGCTGACGAGCGCTCACGAATCGAACCGGCCTCGCCGGGCGACTCGGCTCCACGCGGGCGGCCGGCCGGGCCGGCCTCGCGGCGCGCTCAGGAAGCGGCCTGGTTGTCGCCCACCGAAGGGCCGATGCGGCGCCGTTCGGCGTCGATCGGCGCCGCGCGCACGCAGTTGCCGCCTGCGTGCTGGGCCGCCTGGACCGCGGCCTCGGCGTCGCTGACGAGGGCGGCCAGGCTCAGGTGGGTCGGGCGCAGCGAGGCCACGCCGACGCTGGTGGTGATGCGCAGCGGCCGGCCCTGCCAGAGCGTTTCGAGGGCCTCGGCCCGCTCGCGGATGCGGTCGGCCGCGTCGAGCGCGCCGATCGGGTCGGCCTGGGCGAGCCAGACGGCGATGCGCGAATGGCCGAAGCGCGCCAGCGCGTCGGCGCCGCGCAGGGTCGAGCCCGCCTCGCGCTCGACCTGGCGCAGCAACTGGTCGGCGGCCTGGATGCCGCGGCTTTCGCACAAGCGCGCGAAGCGGTCGATCTCGACCAGCAGCAGCGCCGGCTCGCCGCCGTAGCGCCGGGCGCGCGCCCATTCGCGCTCGGCGATGGCGAGGAACTGGCTGCGCGGGTTCGCTGCGTTCGCGTTGTCGGCAACGGGCTCCGGCAGCACGGCGGCGGCCGCGTCATCGCCAGAAAAACCCAGCGCCAGCCCCCACACCGGCAGCGAAACCACGGCCGCGGCGAGCGCCGCCGCCAGCGCGGCCTCGGGCGCGCCCGCGCCGCCGCGGCTCGCCAACAGGCCGGTCAAGCCCCAGGCGAGCAGGCCCGCGATCCCCGCCAGCAGGAGCGACAGGCCGCCCGCGCCGAGCAGGCGGCGCACGCGCGGCGTCATCAGGGCGGCGAAGTCGCGGCGCGGGGTGGGGAGATCGGACATCGTCGGCCAGGCTGCAGGATTCTTCGCTATTCGACCACATCCGGGCCTCTTGCGCGCGCACGGCTGCGCCTGGAAGCACAAAACCGCCACGGATGCGGCACGGCGCGACGCCGCGCTGCCTACACTCGCGCCATGTCCAGCCTGCCTCTTCCGGCCGCGCCCGCGGCGCCCGCAGCCCGCGCCGCCGTCCCGCCGCCGGTGCGCTCGCTCTCGGGGCTCCTGCCCTTCGTGCGGCCCTACCGCGGGCGCATCGCGCTCGCGGTGTTGTTTCTCGTCCTCGCGGCTGCCAGCACCCTGGTGTTCCCGATCGCGCTCAAGGGCCTGATCGACCAGGGCTTCGTCGCCGCCGACCCGGGACAGCGCGTGATGGCGCTGCGCAGCCATTTCCTGGCGCTGTTCGCGGTCGGCGCGGCGCTCGGGCTGTTCTCGGCGGCACGCTTCTTCATGGTCAGCTGGCTCGGCGAGCGCATCACCGCCGACCTGCGCAACGCCGTCTACGCCCATGTGCTGCGCCAGAGTCCCGAGTTCTTCGAATCCACCCGCAGCGGCGAGGTGCTGAGCCGGCTCACGACCGACACCACCCTCGTGCAGACCGTGGTCGGATCGAGCCTGAGCATGGGGCTGCGCAACTCGGTCATGGGGCTGGGCGCGCTCGGCGCGCTCATCGTCACCAACCCCTGGGTCATGACCCAGGTGCTGGGCATCCTGGTGCTGGTGGTGCTGCCCTCGATGTTCTTCGGCCGCCGCGTGCGCAAGCTCAGCCGCGCGAGCCAGGACCGGGTTGCCGACTCGAGCGCGATCGCGGCCGAGGTGCTCAACGCGATTCCGGTGGTCCAGAGCTACGTCCAGGAGGCGCGCGAGGCGGCGCGCTTCGACCAGGCCACCGAGCGCGCCTTCGAGACCGCGGTCAAGCGCACCAAGGTGCGGTCCTTTCTCGTCGCCTTCATCATCAGTGCCACCTTCGGCGCCCTGCTCTGGGGCCTGTACCAAGGCACGGAGGCCGTCGTCGCCGGGCGCATCAGCGCCGGCCACCTGGGGCAGACGGTGGTGTTCGTGATCATCCTGGTGGGCGCGGTGGCGGTGCTCTCCGAGGTCTACGGCGACCTGCTGCGCGCCGCCGGCGCGACCGAACGCCTGATGGAGTTGCTGGCCGCGCATTCGCCGGTCGCCGACCCGGCCGCGCCGCGCCCGCTGCCGGCGGCGGCAGGCGGCTCGGCGCTCGCGATCGAGGGCCTGAACTTCCACTACCCCTCGCGCCCGAACCACGCCGCCTTGATCGACTTCTCGCTCACGGTGGCGCCGGGCGAGACCGTGGCCCTGGTGGGTCCGAGCGGGGCCGGCAAGAGCACGGTGTTCCAGCTCCTGCTGCGCTTCTACGACGCCGATTCGGGGCGCCTGCGCCTGGACGGCGTGGCGGTCGACGAGGTCGCGCTCGCCGACCTGCGCCGGCGCATCGGCATCGTGCCGCAGGACAGCACGATCTTCTCGGCCAGCGCAATCGACAACATCCGCTACGGCCGCCCCGAGGCCAGCGACGAAGAGGTGCGCGCCGCCGCCCGCGCCGCCTTCGCCGACGACTTCATCCGCGCCCTGCCCGAGGGCTACGACACCTTCCTGGGCGAGCGCGGCGTGCGCGTCTCGGGCGGCCAGCGCCAGCGCATCTCGATCGCGCGGGCGATGCTGAAGAACCCGCCGCTGCTGCTGCTCGACGAGGCGACGAGCGCGCTCGACGCCGAGAGCGAGCGCATGGTGCAGGCGGCGCTCGAAGCGGCGATGAAGGACCGCACGACGCTCGTCATCGCGCACCGCCTGGCCACGGTGCTGCGCGCCGACCGCATCGTCGTGATGGACCATGGCCGCATCGTCGAGACCGGCCGCCATGCCGAGCTCGTCGCGCGCCAGGGTCTTTACGCGCGGCTGGCGGCAATGCAGTTCGATCTCGATCCGGTAGAGAAATAAGTGCGAATAAGGTGTTTTATGCGGTTCATCACGCCGCGGCGTGCGGCTAAGCTTCGGCCCCAGACCCAGCGACCGTCGGACGCAGGCCTCGCCGCCAGGTAGTCCCCGAGGAATCCGAAGATGCCCCATGAATTCCGTCCGCCGCGGACGACCCTGGAAACGATCCTGGTCGTCGACGATCTCGCCACGAACATCGAGGTCATCGGCGGGCTGCTGCAGGACCAGGGCTACCGCGTGCTGGCCGCGGCCGACGGCGAATCGGCGCTGCGCTACGCCGCGCGCAGCCCGGCGCCGGACCTCGTGCTGCTCGACGTGGTGATGCCCGGCATCGACGGCTACGAGGTGCTGCGGCGCCTGCGCGAAGCCCCGGCGAGCGCGCAGATTCCGGTCGTCTTCCTCACCGCCCTGGGCGAGGCGGCGGACGAGGAACGCGGCCTGGCGCTCGGCGCGGCCGACTACGTGACCAAGCCGATCCGCCCGGCGATCCTGCTCGCGCGCGTGCGCACCCAGCTCGACGCGGCCTATTCGCGGCGCGTGCTGCGCGACCAGAACGCGATGCTCGAGGCCGAGGTGCGGCGCCGCATGGCCGAGAACGAGCTCATCCAGACGGTCGCGGTGCGCGCGCTGGCCCACCTCGCCGAGACGCGCGACCCCGAGACCGGCAACCACATCCTGCGCACCCAGGCCTACGTCCAGACGCTGGCCATCGACCTGCAGGGGCACCCGGTGCACCGGACGCTGCTCACCGACCGCTACATCGAGCTGCTGGCGCGCTCGGCGCCGCTGCACGACATCGGCAAGGTCGGCATTCCCGACCACATCCTGCTCAAGCCCGGCAAGCTCGACGGCGACGAGTGGAAGATCATGCAGACCCACGCCGCGCTCGGCGCGCGCGCCATCGAGCAGGCCGAGGCCGACGCCGCGCAGCCGATCGACTTCCTGGCCACGGCCAAGGAGATCGCCCACTGGCACCACGAACGCTGGGACGGCAGCGGCTACCCCGATCGCCTGCGCGGCGAGGCGATTCCGCTGTCGGCCCGGCTCATGGCCCTGGCCGATGTCTTCGACGCCCTGATCTCGCCGCGCGTGTACAAGGCGCCGATGAGCTGCGAGGCGGCGCGCGAGATCATCCGCGAGGGCCGTGGCAGCCACTTCGACCCGGCGGTGCACGACGCCTTCGAGCGCCAGTTCGACGCCTTCCGCGACATTGCCGCGCGCTATGCGGACGCCGGCATGGCCGAAGCCGCCTGAGGAAACTGCCGCAATGATGACCTCGGGCGCGCTTGCACTGGGCGCCTTGGTGGCCTTGCCTGCGTGGCTGGCGGCGGGCCTGGCACTGCGGCGAAGCGCCCGCGCGCTGGCGGCGAGCCGGAGCGCGAACGCCGAGCTGCAGCAGCGCGTCGAGGCGCTGGCCCGGCTCGAGGCCCTGGTCGACAGCGCCGACGAGGCCATCTTCGCCAAGGACCTCGAAGGCCGCTACCTCTTCTTCAACCGCGAGGCCGAGCGCGTCACGGGCAAGAGCCGGGCCGAGGTGCTGGGGCGCGACGACCACGTCCTGTTCCCGCCGCCCCAGGCGCAAATGCTGCGCCGGCGCGGGCTCGAGGTGATCGAGCGCGGCTGCAGCCTGACCGAGGAAGAGGTGCTCGACACGGTAGGCGGGCGGCGCATCTTCCGCGCCACCAAGGGCCCCTTGCGCGACGCCGCGGGCCGCATCGTGGGCGAGTTCGGCCTGTCCACCGACGTGACCGAGCAGCGCAACGCCGAGGCAGCGCTGCGCGGCGAGCGCGAGTTGCTGCGCGAGATGAGCGCAATCGGCCAGATCGGCGGCTGGGAACACGACCTGCGGGCCGACACCATGACCTGGACCGAGGGCATGGCGCGCATTCTCGACCTCGATCCGGCGACGCCGCCGACGCCGGAGCTGGCCCTGGGCATGCTCGAGGCGCCCTCGCGCGCGGCCTTGCGCGCGGCCCAGGACCAGGCGCTGGCGCAAGGGCGGCGCTACGACGTCGAAGTCCAGGTGCGCACGCCGCTGGGGCGGCGCAAGACGGCGCGCATCGTCGCCTGGCCCCAGCTCGAGGACGGCCGGGTGCGACGCCTGCGCGGCATCCTGCAGGACACGACGGCGCAGGCGCGGCTGCACGCCGAGATCGAAGACCACCGCCAGAACCTCGAGGCCCAGGTGCGCGCGCGCACCGAAGAGCTGCGCGAGGCGCGCGAACGCGCCGAGACCGCGAGCCGCGCCAAGAGCGCCTTCCTCGCCAACATGAGCCATGAGATGCGCACGCCGCTGAACGCCATCCTCGGCTTCGCGCGCCTGCTCGAACGCTCGGCGCTGGACCGCCAGCAGGCGGGCCGGGTGCGCAAGATCGACGAATCGGCGACGCACCTGCTGGGCCTCGTCAGCGACGTGCTCGACCTGTCGCAGGTCGAGTCCGGCGAGCTCGTCCTGGCGCAACGCGACTTCGAGCTCGGCGCCGTGATGGCCGAGGTCCGCGACGCGGTGGCCCCGGCGGCGGCGGCCAAGGCGCTGGCGCTCGGCGTCGAGCCCGGGGCGCTGCCGCTGTGGCTGCGCGGCGACCCGGCGCGGCTGCGCCAGGCCTTGCTGAACTTCGCGAGCAACGCGGTCAAGTTCACCCCGTCCGGCTCGGTGCGCATCCACTGCGGCCGGCGCGAAGCGGCGGACGGCCGCGTCGCGCTGCACTTCGAGGTCTGCGACACCGGCATCGGTATCGCCCCCGAGAACCAGCCCCGGCTGTTCGAGATGTTCGAGCCCGGCGACGCCTCGACGACGCGGCGCTTCGACGGCAGCGGCCTGGGGCTGGCGATCACGCGCCGCCTGGCCGAACTGATGGGCGGGCGCGTGGGCGTGCAAAGCGAGCTCGGCCAGGGCAGCTGCTTCTGGCTCGACGTGGCGCTCGCGCGCGGCAACGCGCCGGTCGAGCCCGAGGCCGACGCCGAGAACCTGGTGCGGGTGCGCCACGCCGGGATGCGCGTGCTCGTGGTCGAGGACAACCCGGTCAACCGCGAAGTCGCGGCCGAGCTCCTGGCCGCCGCCGGGCTCGAGGTGGCGCTGGCCGAGAACGGCCAGATCGCCCTCGACGCCCTCGCCCATGAACGCCCCGACCTCGTGCTGATGGACCTGCAGATGCCGGTGATGGACGGGCTGCAGGCGAGCGCCGAGATCCGCCGCCGCCCCGGCTTGGAGGGCCTGCCGGTGCTGGCGATGACCGCCAACGTGACGGCCGAGATGCGCCGCGCCTGCACCGAGGTCGGCATGAAGGACTTCATCGGCAAGCCGGTGGTCGCGCAGCGCCTGTACGAGACCCTGCTGCGCTGGCTGCCGCAGCGCGCCGTGGCACAGCCCGCGCCGGTGATCGACCAGGCCGGCGCGCTGCGGCGCAGCGGCGGCAAGGCCGAGCGCGCGCTGCGGCTGCAGCGCCTGTTCCGCGATTCGCACCGCGACGACGGGGCCCGCCTGGCGGCCCTGCGCGAAGGCGCCGACTGGACCGCGCTGCGCCGCTTGGCCCACGGCCTGGCCGGGGCCGGCGGCAATGTGGGCGCGACCGAAGTCCACCGCCTGGCGAGCGCACTCGAAGCCGCCGTCGTCGCGGGCGAGCCCGCGCCCCGGCTCGAACAGGCTTCGCGCGCCCTCGAGGCCGCGCTCGAGGAATGCATGGTCGCGCTCGACGCCCTGGGCGACGCGGTGGCGCCACCGGCGCAGCCGACGCAGCCCGGCATCGACAGCGCCGGCGCGGCGCGCCAGCTCCTGACCCTGCTCGCCGCGGGCGACATGGCCAGCGCCGGCTTCCTCGCCGAGCACGGCCCGGCGCTACGCCCGGTGCTGGGCGACACGCTGGCTCCGCTCGGCCGACTCGTCGCCACCTTCCGCTTCAGCGAGGCCGAGGCCCTGCTGCGGCCGCTGCTCGAACCCGCGCCGGTCCAGGTCGCGAGTTGAGAGCGCCCCGAGGCCGGCCGAGCCGGCCGTCCCCCGCGGGGATCTGAGTCGCCCGGCAAGGCCGGATCGACTCAGGAGGCCCGGGCGCTGGCGATAATGCGCGCCATGAATCGCCCGGTCCGCTCGCAATACGAAGATTTGATGCGCTTGGTCGCCGAGACCGGCGTCGCCAAGGCCGACCGCACCGGCACCGGTACGAAGAGCGTGTTCGGCCACCAGATGCGCTTCGACCTCGCCGAAGGCTTTCCGCTGGTGACGACGAAGAAGGTGCACTTCAAGAGCATCGCGCTCGAGCTGCTTTGGTTCCTGCGCGGCGACGGCAACGCGCGCTGGCTGCAGGAGCGCGGCGTCACGATCTGGGACGAATGGGCGGCGCCGAACGGCGACCTCGGTCCCGTCTACGGCGTGCAGTGGCGCAGCTGGCCCACGCCCGAGGGCCCGGTCGACCAGATCGCCGAGGTCGTGCGCCAGCTGAAGACCAACCCCGATTCGCGCCGCCTCGTCGTCAGCGCCTGGAACGTGGGCGAGCTGCCGAAGATGGCGCTCATGCCCTGCCACGCGCTGTTCCAGTTCTACGTCGCGCGCGGCCGGCTCAGCTGCCAGCTCTACCAGCGCAGCGCCGACATCTTCCTGGGCGTGCCCTTCAACATCGCGAGCTACGCCCTGCTGACCCACATGCTGGCGCAGCAGTGCGATCTCGAGCCGGGCGACTTCGTCTGGACCGGCGGCGACTGCCACCTCTACGACAACCACGCCGAGCAGGTGCGGCTGCAGCTCGAGCGCGCGCCGCATCCGTATCCGCGCCTCGTCATCAAGCGCCGGCCGGCCTCGATCTTCGACTACGAATACGAGGACTTCGAGATCGCCGAGTACCTGCACCACGCGCCGATCAAGGCCCCGGTCGCCGTCTGATGGCCACCCTGGTGTTGATCGCCGCGGTCGCGCGCAACGGCGTCGTCGGCGCCGGCGGCCGGCTGCCCTGGCATCTGCCCGAAGACCTGCGCCACTTCCGCGCCGCCACGAGCGGGCATCCGGTGATCATGGGGCGGCGCACCTGGGACAGCCTGCCGCCGCGCTTTCGGCCGCTGCCGGGACGGCGCAACCTCGTCGTCACACGCGACCCGGCCTGGCGCGCCGAGGGCGCCGAGGCCGTGACCAGCCCCGAGGCCGCCCTCGCCCGCGTTGCCGACGCCGAGCGCGCCTTCGTCATCGGCGGGGCCGAGCTCTGGGCCGCGGCGCTGCCGCTCGCGGACGAGCTGCTGCTCACCGAGATCGACCGCGATTTCGACGGCGACGCGTGCTTCCCCGCGTTCGACCGCCGGCTCTTCGTCGAGACGGGGCGCGAACGCCTGCGCGCCACGCCGCCCAACGACTTCGAATTCTCGATCGTCAGCTACCGCAAGACCCCCTGAACGGAGTACCCCGATGTCCGAAGACGGATTCCACGTCCATGGCCCGCATGACCACGCGGTCGAGCACGCGGTCGAGCATGCCGGCGAGCACGGCGGCCACGAGGACGGCTTCTCGGGCCAGATCGCGGTCATGACCGCGATCCTCGCGACCCTGGGCGCGATGTTCTCGTACATGGGCGGCGCGACCCAGGCCGACGCCGGGCTCTACAAGAACAACGCCGCGATCAAGAAGACCGAGGCCGCGGACCAGTGGAATTACTACCAGTCCAAGAGCACGAAGCAGGCGCTGACCGAACTCGCGGTCGTTCTCGCGCCCGAGGACCGGCGCGCGGGCTTCGCCAAGGAAGCCGAGCGCTACAAGGGCGAGAAGGCCGAGATCAAGGCCGGCGCCGACAAGCTCGAGGCCGAGGTCAAGGAATGGGACGCACGTTCCGAAGAGAAGATGCACCTGCACCACCGCTGGGCCCAGGCGACGACGGCGATCCAGATCTCGATCGCGCTGGCCGCGATGGCCTTGCTGACGCGCCGGCGCTGGCTCGAATGGGGCATGTTCGGCGTCGCCGGAATCGGCCTCGTTCTCGGCGTGGCGGCGCTGCTCGGGCGCTGAGCCCTCGTCAAGGCCGGCGCTCGAGCAGCGTCAGCTCCGGCCGCCCGCCCTCGGCCTTGCCGCTGATCGGCGGGCGCGGCCAGGCGTCGTCGCCGCGGTCGAGCACGAAATGGTGTTCGAGCGAATACCAGGGCCCGCTCACGTCGGCATCGGGTGCGGCCTCGCCGTCGTGCAGCACGTACTGGCCGACGAGGGCGCGCGTCACCGCGAACTGCACGTCGGTCTCGAGGTTCGGATCGTCGCTCGAATAGACCTGCGAGAACTGGGTCTTGAAGCCCGGCTTGTTGATGAGGAAGTGGATGTGCGCCGGGCGCAGGTTGTGGCGCCCCTGCGCGCGCAGCAGGTCGCCCACCGGGCCGTGCACCGGAATCGGGTAGCCCGCCGGCTTGACGCTGCGAAAGGCGATGCGCCCGCGCGCGTCGGTGAAGAGCTTGCCGCGCAGGTTCATGTCGGCCTGGGCCGGGTCCTGGTTCTCGTAATAGCCCTCGGCCGAGCTGTGCCAGACATCCACCTCGGCGCCTTCGACGCCATGGCCGGCACGGTCGCGCACCCAGGCCGTGACGAAGATCGGCAGCCCCGGCGTCGGCGAGCGCACGATCGAGCCGCCTTGCTCGACCCGCGGCGCTCCGGCGCGCCAGAACGGCCCCAGCAGGTTCGCCGTGGTGGCTTCGCCGCCGCCGTTGTTGAGCAGGCAGACCAGGGCCGAGAGGCCGAGCGAGCCCGCCGCGAGCACGACCTCGTTGTGCGAGGCGGTCGTGAGCTGGCCGAGGCGGGCGACGAGGCCGCAGGCGCGCTGGAACTCGGCTTCGGTGAGCTGCGTTTCGCGCACGAAGCCGTGCAGGTGGCGCACCGCGGCGGCCATGATCTCGCGCCAGCGTGGATCGGCGGCGCGTTCGATCTCGGCAAGCACCGCGCCGCTGAGCTGGTCGGGGTTTTCGATGATCATGGCGCTGGCGCTGGCGCTGGCGTTGGCTGCGGCGGTGGCGGTGGCGGACATTCCCAGAACACGCGCGCCCGGCAGGCGGCGCAGACGGCGGGGTCCAGCCGCGGCACGATCGCGGCGATGGCGCTGCGCTTGTCGTCGAAGACATGGTCGCGGCCGAGCTGGGCGCTGAAGCCGCTCGCCTCCCAGGTCTCGATCACGCCCGGGCGCGGGCGGTGGAAATACAGGTCGCCGCCTTCGGCACGCCGGGTTCGGAGTTCGGTTTCCCAGAGCTCGGCGCCGGCGTGGTCGATGAAGTTCATGCTCTTGCTCATCACGAGCAGGTGGCGCGCATGGCCAGGCGCCTCGCGCAGCCCGTGCAGGCGGTCGGAGACATGCTGGACGGCGCCGAAATAGACCGACCCTTCCATGCGCAGCAGCTTGAGCTGCGGGCATTCGGGCAGGGCCGCGGAAGAGTCGTCGACGACCTCGAGCCGGCGTTCGGCTTCCATGGTCTCGAAGCCCATGCTGCGCATCGCCGGGCGCGAGGTGCGCTGCAGATAGACCACGAGCGAGGCCACGGTGCCGATCAGGATGGCCATGTCCATGCGCGTGACGAGCGTCGCCACGGCGGTGGCGCCGGCGACGGCCAGCTCGGTGCGGTTGGCACGCGCCAGGCGCCGCCAGCGCGGCAGGTCCAGCAGCGACCAGGCGACGAAGAGCAGCAGCCCGCCGATCGCGGCCAGCGGAATGAGCTCGAGCAGCGGCTCGACGAGCAGCACCAGCAGCACCAGCGCCGCGGCCGAGAACACCGCCGCCAGCGGGGTGCGCGCGCCGGCCTCGAGATTGGGCAGCGAACGGTTGAGCGAGCCGCAGGACAGGTAGCACGAGAAGAAGCCGCCGACGAGGTTGGACAGGCCCTGGCCGATGAACTCTCGGTTCGCGTCGATGCGCTGGCCCGAGCGCAGGGCGATGGCCTTGGCGATCGAGATCGACTGCCCGAGGGCGACGATCGAGAGCGCGAAGGCGATGCCGAGCAGGTCGCGCAGGCGCTCGATCTCGAAGGCCGGCCAGGACAGCGGCGGCAGCACGCCCGGGATCGGCCCCACCACCTGGACCCGGCCCAGCCCCCAGCGCGCGAGCGGCCCGTTCACGGCCCAGGCCGCGACGCCGCCGGCGACGAGGCCGACGAGCATGAAGGGCAGGCGCCGGTTCAGGCGCCGCGCGAGCACCGTCGCGCCCAGCGTGACGAGGCCGACGAAGAGCGCCGGCTCGCGCGGGTCGGCCAGGCGCCCGAGCGCCGCCGTCATCACGGCCGAGGCGTGCGGCCCGACGGGCAGGGCCAGCGCCATCACGTCCTTCAAGGCATGGACCGCGATCATCAGCGCCGCCCCGCTGGTGAAGCCCATCAGCACCGAAGGCGAGATGAAGTTGGCGAGCGAGCCCAGCCGCAGCGCGCCCACCAGCCATTGCATCAGGCCGACGAGCACCGTGACCGCGAGCGCCAGGCGGATGTATTCGGAGCCGCCGGCCAGCGCCAGCGGCGAGAGCAGCGCAAACAGCGCGAGCGAGTTGGCGTTCGTCGGCCCGGAGATGACGTGCCAGCTCGAGCCGAAGAGCGCGGCCACGGCGCAGGGCACGATGGCCGAGTAGATGCCGTAGACCGGCGGCAGGCCGGCGAGGGAGGCGAAGGCGATGCCTTGCGGCAGCGCCAGCACCGCGTTGGGCAGCGCCGCCATCGAGTCGGCGCGCAGCGTGCGGCGGTCCACCCGATCGACCCAGGGGCCGAACAGGCGGCGCGCCGCTCGCTTCACATTTTTCCCTTCCACGGGACGAGTCTATGCTCGGCCCAGCGCATGATCATGTCGAACGCATAGGCGACGATGCCGATGACGAAGATGCCCATGATCACGATGTCGGTGCGCAGGAAGTTCGACGCGTTGAGCACCATCTGGCCGAGGCCGACGTTGGCCGCCACCATCTCGGCCGCCACCAGGGTGGTCCAGCCGAAGCCGATCGCGATGCGCATGCCGATGAGGATGTCGGGCAGGGCCGAAGGCAGGATCACGTGGCGGATGATCTGGCCGTAGCTCGCCCCCATCGAATAGGCGGCGTTGATCTGCTCCTGCGAGGCGCTCTTCATGCCCGAGCGCGCGGCCAGCGCCAGCGGCGCGAAGCAGGCGAGATAGATCAGCAGGATCTTGGGCGTCTCGTTGATGCCGAACCAGATGATGATCAGCGGCAGGTAGGCCAGCGGCGGCAGCGGGCGGTAGAACTCGATCGGGGGATCCAGGATGCCGCGCACGACCCGGCTCATGCCCATCGCGATGCCGGCCGGCACCGCCGTCAGGAAGGCGAGCCAGAACGCCACCGAGACGCGCAGCATGCTGGCCAGGAAATGCTGCCACAGCGGCTTGTCGTTGGCCGTGCCCATGAGGTATTCGTAGAACTGCTGCCACACCGCCTGCGGGCTGGGCAGGAACAGCGGCTTGATCAGCCCCAGGTTCGTGACCAGGAACCAGAGCACGAAGAGCACGATGACGGTGACGACGCTGATGAGACCGCTCGGGCCTTCGCCCGGCACCTTGAAGCGGCTGGTCTTGAGTTTCGCGGCGGCGCCCGGCGCCGCGGCGGCGACCGTGCTGGCAGAAGCGTTAGACATTTGCGGGCTCCCGATGGTGAATGCGCGCCAGGACTTCCTCGCGCAGGCGGATGAACTCGGGCTCGGACTTGACGCGCCGCGAATCGTGGTGCGACAGGAATTCGCGCGAGAACGGCAGGTCCTCGTAGACATGCGAGATGCGGCCCGGGCTCGGGCTCATCACGATGAGGCGGGTGGCGAGGAACAACGCCTCCTCGACCGAGTGGGTGATGAAGAACACGATCTTGTGGGTCTTGGCCCAGACGTCGATCAGGATCTCCTGCACCGATTCGCGCGTAAACGCGTCGAGCGCGCCCATCGGCTCGTCCATCAGCATCACCGCGGGGTCGTTGGCGAGCGCGCGCGCGATGCCCACGCGCTGCTGCATGCCGCCCGAGAGCTCGTAGACGCGGCGGTCGGCGTACTTGGCCAGGCCGACGAGCGCGAGCTTCTCCTCGGCGATGCGACCGCGCTCGGCCTTGTCGACGCCGCGCAGGCGCAGGCCGAGCGCGACGTTGTCGCGCACGTTGAGCCAGGGCATCAGCGTGTGCTTCTGGAACACGACGCCGCGGTCGGCGCCGGGGCCGTCGACCGGTTGGCCGTCGAGCAGGATCTCTCCCGTCGAAGGCGGCAGAAAGCCGGCGATGCAGTTGAGCAGCGTCGTCTTGCCGCAACCCGAGGCGCCGAGGGCGACGACGAAGTCGCCTTCGGTCATCTTCAGGTTGACGGGCGCCAGCGCCTGCAGCGTACCGCCCTTGACGGCATAGTTGACGGTGAGACCGCGGATATCGAGTGTGGGCATGCCATAACTCCCGAATGAAACGGGTTTCGGTTGTCGAGGCGGGTTGTCGCCACCCTCGACGGGTCGATCAGAGAAACCAAGCGGACGCCGCGGATCCGGCTTTGCCGGTCCGCTGGCGTCGCCATCCGGCAAGCATGCCGGATGGCCCTCGCGGGCGAGGAACCGTCCGCAGGGACTGTTCTTCGCCACCGCTCGGCCCCCTCTGGAGGGGGAGGCGCCGAAGGCGCTTCGGGGGGATTTATTTCCCCATGGCCTTCTTGACCCACTCGGTGGTCACGTTGGCCGAGTAGTCGGCCTTGACCTCCTGCACCCGGCCCTGCTCCTTCAGGAACTCGGCCGTGCTCTTCAGGGCCTTGGCCGCGCCGCCGCCGAGCCACACGGCAGAGGCCTGCTCCTCGAGCGTCGGGTACTTGTACAGCGCCATCGAGGCCGGGATTTCCTTGGCGTCGGCCTTGGACCATTTGGCGATCGCCTTCACCTGCGGCGAATCGGCGGTCCAGGCCGCCTTGTGGTCGCGGTACTGGGCGTCGGCTCCGGCGACGAGCTTGACCAGCTCGACCATGAAGGCGGGGTTCTCATGCGCCCACTTGGTGTTGACGACGAGGCCGTCGAAGGTCGGATAGCCCTTCTTGCCGACGTCGCCCGAGGTCAGGATTTCCTTGCCGTTGCCCTTGATCCTGGAGAGCACCGGGTCCCAGATGAAGGCGCCGTCGATGTCGCCGCGCTCCCAGGCAGCGGCGATCTCGGGCGGGCGCATGTTCAGCACGTTGACGCCCTTGGGATCGACGCCGGCGAGCTTCATGCCCACCATCAGCGAGTAGTGCGAGGTGGAGACGAAAGGCGTTGCGATCTTCTTGCCCTTCAGGTCGGCGATCGTCTTGATGCCCGAGCCGTTGCGCACGACCAGCGCCTCGGCGGCGGCGATGTCGTCGAGGATCCAGAAGAGCTGGATGTCCTGGCCCTGGCTGACGGCGGCGGCGATCGGGCTCGATCCCGCCTCGCCGACCTGGATGTCGCCCGAGGCCATGGCCCGGATCACGTCCCCGCCGCCGCTGAACTGGCGCCAATGAATCTTGTACCCTGTCGCCTTCTCGAGCGCCCCCGTGTCCTGCACCGTGCGGATCGGGTCGAGCATGTCCTGGTAGGCGAAGGTCACTTCCTTCTGCTGCGCCCGGGCGCCGCCCGCGACGAGGGTGGCTGCGAGCACAATGGCCGCACCGATGAATTGTCTCTTGTTTGTCATGAATGCTTCTCCAGGTTTCGATCGAAAGAAATGGACTCTCGAGCAGCGCCGCACGGCCGTTCTGGCAGGGGATGGGCCAGCGGTTTCAACGCGGTTCGGAGCGCAGTGTCTAGGCCGGATCGGGGCCGGACTAGTGCCAGATTCCCGTATTCGCTGATGCCAAAGGCAGCCACGCCCGGCAGCCCCCGGATAAACACCTAGACCGCAATGGCCCAACGATTGAATTCGGCGCTCTGGAAGCAGTTGCTGCAGCGCTCGGCACGCGCCAACATGAGCCTGCAGGCGCAGATCCGCGAAATGCTGGTCTCGGCCATCCTCGACGGCCACCTTCCGCCCGGGGTGCCGCTGCCTTCGAGCCGCGAGATGGCCGAGGAACTCGCGGTCGCGCGCAACACCGTCGTGCTCGCCTACCAGCAGCTCGCCGACGAGGGCTACCTCTTCTCGCGCCAGCGCAGCGGCTTTTTCGTCAACCCCGAGTTCGTCGCCGGGAGCGGCCACCCGCGCGAGAGCGCCGGGGCGAGCCGCGCGGCCGAGCCGGCGCACGCGCCCGACTGGGACCGGCGCCTGCGCCTGCGCTTCTCGGCCCAGCGCAGCATCGAAAAGCCGGCCGACTGGCAGACGGCGCCCTACCCCTTTCTCTACGGCCAGTTCGACGCGACGCTGTTCCCCACCGCCGACTGGCGCGAATGCTGCCTGAAGACGCTCTCGGTGCTCGACATCCGCGACTGGGCGCCCGACCAGATCACGCGCGACGACGAGTCGCTGGTGCAGCAGATCCGCACCCGGGTGCTGCCGCGGCGCGGGGTCTGGGCCGACGCCGACGAGCTCATCGTCACGGTCGGCGCCCAGCACGCGCTGTACCTCGTCGCCGACCTGCTCATGAGCACCGCCACCCGGGTCGGCATCGAGGACCCGGGCTACCCCGATGCGCGCAACATCTTCGCCAGCCGCAGCGAAAGGCTGCAACCGCTGGCGATCGACGGCCACGGCCTGCGCGTCGACGCGGCGCTGGCCGGGCTCGACTACGTCTATGCCACGCCCAGCCACCAATGCCCGACCGGCGTGACGATGCCGCTGGAGCGGCGCGAGGCCCTGCTGCGCAGCGCCGACGCGAACGACTTCGTCATCATCGAGGACGACTTCGAGAGCGAGAACCGCTTCGACGGCGAGCCGATCCCGGCCCTGAAGAGCCTGGACCGCAACCACCGCGTCATCTACGTCGGCAGCCTCTCGAAGAGCTGGGCCCCGGGGCTGCGCATCGGCTACATCGTCGCGCCGGCGCCGCTGGTGGCCGAATTGCGCGCCCTGCGCCGGCTCATGCTGCGCCATCCGCCGGCCTACATCCAGCGCGCCTTCTCGCTCTTTCTCTCGCTCGGCCACCACGACGCCCAGTTGCGGCGCCTGTCCGTGGCCCAGCGCGAGCGCTGCGCCGTCGTGCTCGAGGCGCTGGCGCGCCACGCCCCGCAGTGCAGCGTGGTGCCGGTGACGGGCGGCGGCTCCTGCTGGCTGCGGCTGCCCGGCGGCGTGAGCGCCACGGCGCTCGCCGAGGCGGCGGCGCGCGAGGGCGTGCTGATCGAGCCCGGCGACGTGTTCTTTCACGCCGCGACCCCGCCCGCGGGCTTCATCCGGCTCGGCTATCAGTCGATTCCGGCCAAGTCGATCGAGCCCGGCATCGCGCTGCTGGCCGGCGTCATCGCCAGGATGCGCAGGGCCGGCGCCTGAACCGGGCCCCATGCAGGGCTCGACAACCGAGGGACTGGCGATGGCGTGGTGGATTCTGGTTTTGGCGGGCCTGTTCGAAGTGGCCTGGGCGATCGGGCTGAAGTACACCGAGGGCTTCAGCCGCCTCGTGCCCAGCGCCCTCACCCTGGCCGCAATGGCCGCGAGCATGGCCTTGCTCGGCCTGGCGATGAAGTCGCTGCCGGTGGGCACCTCGTACGCGGTCTGGGTCGGGGTCGGCGCCGTCGGCACGGCCCTGCTCGGCATCGTCCTCTTCGGCGAGCCGGCGAACGCCGGGCGCCTCGTCAGCCTGGGGCTGATCGTCGCCGGCATCGTCGGCCTGAAGCTGTCGTCGGCCGCTTGAGCCGGCCGCACCGACCCCGGGCCGGTCCGCTTCGGCCTTTGGCGCCGACAGGGTGCAGCCCATGACTTGCGAAGACATCCTCGTGATCGGCGCCGGCCCGGCCGGGCTGGCCGCCTCGGCCTGTCTGCGCCGCGAAGGGCTGGAACATCAGGTGCTCGAACGCGAGGCGAGCATCGGCCCGGCCTGGCGCCGGCACTACGACCGGCTGCATCTGCACACCACCAGGACCTACTCGGCGCTGCCGATGACGCCCTGGCCGAAGGGCACGCCGCGCTACCCGTCGCGCGAGCAGGTCGTGCGCTACCTCGAGGCCTATGCCGAGGAGCACCGGATCGCACCGCGCCTGGGCGTTGCCGTGAACGCGGTGCGGCGCGGCGCCGAGCGCTTCGAGGTGGACACGAGCGCCGGTGTGATGAGGCCGCGCGTGGTCGTCATGGCCACGGGCTACAACGGCGTGCCGGTCTGGCCTTCGATTCCGGGCCTGCAAAGCTTCCGCGGCACGGCGATCCACTCGGGCGCCTACAAGAACGCTGCGCCCTTCCAGGGCCGGCGCACGCTCGTGGTGGGTTGCGGCAACTCGGGTGCGGAGATCGCACTCGACCTGGCCGAGCAGGGGGTGGATGTCGCGATGGTGGTGCGCGGCCCGGTGCACGTGGTGCCGCGCGACCTGCTCGGGCGCCCCACCCAGCACACCAACGTGCTGCTCTCGCACCTGCCTTTGGGGCTGCGCGATGCCCTTGCCGTGGCCATGGTCGGCCTCGTGGTGGGCGACCTGTCGCGCTGGGGCATCGTGCGGCCCGCGCTCGGACCCAATCGCATGATCGAGGAGACCGGGCGCATTCCGATGCTGGACCTGGGCACCATCGCCATGGTCAAGCGCAGGAAGATCCGCGTGCTGCCGGCGGTGCTGGAGATGCTTGCCGACCAGGTGCGATTCGCCGATGGCAGCGTGCATCCGTTCGAGGCCCTCGTCTTCGCGACCGGCTATGCGCCGGGCCTGGGCCGCTTGATCGAAGGCTTCGAATCGATCGCCGACGGCCGCGGCAGGCCGCACCGTTTCGGCGCCGAGACCGGCATCGCCGGCCTGTATTGCGTCGGCTTCAGGAATCCGCCTACCGGCGCCTTGCGCGAGATCGCCCTCGAGGCGCCGCGCGTGGCCCGGGCCATTCGCAGCGCCCTGCCGCGCTGAAGCGGCGCCCCGGCGCTGGACTCATCAATAGGCGCCAACTGGCGCTTTGAGTGCGGCCGGCGGAGTCCTAACCTGCGGGCCTTCACCCACCTCGAGCCCCCATTCGCATGAACAACGCCTCGCAAAAGGCCGGAGCCGAAATGCTGCTCGCATTCGCCGCCGCCTGGAATCGCCACGACCTCGACGCCCTGATGAGCTTCATGAGCGACGACTGTGCCTTCCACGCCGCGGCCGGGGGCGAACTCCTGGGCCGCAGCTTCGTCGGCCGCGAAGCGGTGCGCCAGGGCTTTCCGCTGGTCTGGCAAACCTTCCCCGACGCCGCCTGGAACGACCCCGAGATCTTCATCGCCGGCGACCGCGGCGTCATGGAATCGACCTTCAGCGGCAGCAAGCCCGACGGCACGCGCGTCGAGATGCGCATGGTCGACGTCTTCACGTTCCGCGACGGCAAGATCTCGGTGAAGAACGCCTACCGCAAAGACCGCCCGCCGCTGGCCGCCGTCTGACCCCCAGGCGCCGACCATGGACATGAGCCTGCCGAACGCCGCCGCGCGCGCGCCCTACGACCCGCGCTACGACCCGCTGGTCGCGCCCAACCCGGGCCAGGGCCGCGACTACGCCCCCACCTACTGGGTCGCGAGCGCGGGCGAGCCGCCTCCCGACGACGGGCCGGTGCGCGGCGACATCGATGCGGATGTCGTCATCGTCGGCTCCGGCTTCACCGGCCTGGCCGCGGCTCTGTTCCTGGCGCGCGAGCATGGCATCCGCGCCACCGTGCTCGAGGCCAACCGCGTCGCCTGGGGCTGCACGAGCCGCAACGGCGGCCAGGGCCAGAACGCCAGCGGCCGCCTCTACCGCTCGCAATGGATCGCGCGCTGGGGCCGGCCGACGGCGCTCGCGCTCGACGCCGAGATCCGCGCCGGCTTCGAGACCTTCCGCTCGCTGGTCGCCGAGATCCCCTGCGACGCCCAGCCCGGCGGCCATCTCTACATCGCCCATCGCGAACGCAAGATGGCGTTCCTGCGCGCCGAGGCCGCTCTGATGCGCGAGGTCTTCGGCTACGACACGGCGATCCTCGACCGCGAAGCCGTGCGCCGCGACTATGTCGACGACGCCGAGGCCTGCGGCGCGATGCACGAGAGCGAAGGCATCGGCGTCCATCCGCTCAAGCTCGCCTTCGGCTACCAGCGCCTGGCGCGCGCGCTCGGCGTGAAGATTCACACCGCGAGCCCGGTGACGTCGATGCGCAGCGTCGGCGACGTCCATCACCTCGCCACGCCCGGCGGCACGGTTCGCGCGCGCGCCGTCGCCTTCGCCACCGGCGGCTACACGAGCCCGGGGCTGCACCGCAGCGTCGA
>JAGWTS010000048.1 GCA_028868875.1 Burkholderiales bacterium
GCCTGCATGAAGGCGTAGACCGTGGTCGGCCCGACGAAGCTCCAGCCGCGCTTCTTCAGGTCCTTGGACATCGCCACCGATTCGGCCGAGGTGGTCATGGCGCGCAGCACGTCCCAGCTCATGCGCAACGGGCGCGACTGCTGCGCCGGCTCGTAGCGCCATGCGTACGCGGCCAGCGAGCCGAATTCCTGCCGCAGTTCCAGCAGGCGCCGGGCGTTGTTGACGGTCGATTCGATCTTGCCGCGGTGGCGCACGATGCCGGCGTCGGCCACCAGGCGCTGGACGTCGCTCGCGGTGTAGTGCGCGATGCGTTCGGCGTCGAAGCCGTCGAAGGCACGGCGGAAGTTCTCGCGCTTGTTCAGGATCGTGAGCCAGCTCAGGCCGGACTGGAAGCCCTCGAGGCAGATCTTCTCGAACAGCCGCCGCTCGTCGGTCACCGGGAAACCCCATTCCTCGTCGTGGTAGCGACGGTATTCGGGCGTCGATCGGCACCACGCGCAGCGCGCCCGCGCGTCATCGGCGATGAACAGTCCGGCGCTCGCTTCGGTCATGCGGCGCCCGCAGGTCTTGCGCTGGCTGAGGGGCGGGTGACGATCAGGGGGTCCATGGTCGGCGAAGCTCGGGATCTCGAGTGGGGGGCCGGCGTTGCCGGACTGCAGTCATTCTGGACGAGAACGGACGCGGGCGGCAGCAGCACACTTTCATCGAACCCGGGGATGCATGGACCCGCAAAGCTCGTACATTTGGTGACGTTTTGCCCATCTTGTCCGGCCGCACGCCTGCACACGAGGCCGCGGAAATGCAGCCATCGCCCAGGAGAGGAAACCCTGTGTCGTCGATAGGAAACTTGCCGCTGAAGCTGAAGTGGACCTCCCGGCGTCACCCGAGGCGCGGCGCCGCTCTCGCGTTCGCGATCCTGTTCAGCCCCGCCGCCTTTGCGCAGGCCGCGCCCGATGCGGGCGCCCTGAGCCGGCAGAACCAGCGCGAACACGAACCGCTTCTGCCGGGCAAGTCCGGGCCGGCGTCGACGCAGGAGGCGCCCGCCAGCCCCGCGCCCGGCAACGCGACCCTCACCGTGCGCGCTTTCCGCTTCGACGGCAACACGCTGCTCGGCGACGCGCAACTGGCGCCCGCGGTCGCGCGCTTCGTCGGCCGTCCGGTCGACTTCGCGCAACTGCAGCAGGCCGCCGCCGCCGTCGCCGCGCTCTACCGCGACGCGGGCTGGATCGTGCGCAGCTATCTGCCGCAGCAGCAGGTCGTGGGCGGCCTCGTCACGATCCGCATCGTCGAGGCGCGCTTCGGCACCCCCCAGGTTTCAGTGGACGACGCCCGGCGCGTTTCGGCCGCGCGCCTGGTGCGCATCGTGCAAGCGCAGGTGCCGACCGGCAAGCCGGTGCAGGCGGCGGCGCTGGACCGCGCCATCCTCCTCGTGCGCGACCTGCCGGGCATCGAGGCCCAAGCCAGCCTGCGTGCCGGCGCCAACGACCGCGACACCGACCTCGTCCTGAAGGTCAGCGACCGGCCGCCGGCCGAGGGCCGCATCGCCGTCGACAACGCAGGGCCGCGCGCCACCGGCGCCGCGCGCGTGCTCGCGCACCTGGGCCTGGAGAGCCCGAGCGGCCACTCGGAGCGCATCAACGCCGATGCGGCGCTCAGTTCGGGCAGCCGCTATCTCTGGCTCGATGCCAGCATGCCGGCGGGCAGCCAGGGCTGGCGCCTGGGCCTGGCCGCCTGGGAGCTGAACTACCGCCTGGGGACCCCGGAATTCGCGGCGCTCGATGCCCACGGCAGCGCGGGCGACCTGGGCGCGCGCGCCAGCTACCCCGTCGTGCGCGCGCGCAGCCGCAATCTGTACCTGAACCTGGGGGCCGACCACAAGCGCTTCGACAACCGCAGCGCGGGCACCACGAGCTCGCGCTACCGCTCCGACGCGCTCACGCTGGGACTCGCCGGCAACCGCTTCGACGACTGGGCCGGCGGCGGCGCCACCAACGCGCAAGCCACGCTCGTCGCGGGCCGGCTCGACCTGGCCGGCTCGCCCAACCAGGCCGCAGACGCCGCCACCGCCCGCACCGCCGGCGCCTACACCAAGCTGCAGTTGTCGCTGAGCCGCCTGCAGACGATCAGCGAGACGCTCTCCGCCTATGCCGCGTTGAGCCTGCAGGCCGCCAGCAAGAACCTGGATTCCTCGGAGATGTTCTACCTCGGCGGCGCCCAAGGCGTGCGCGCCTATCCGGTCAACGAGGGCAGCGGCTCGGGCGGCGAGTTGCTCAACCTCGAGCTGCGCCGCGTGCTGCCGGCCGGCTTCGCGCTCACGGGCTTCATCGACTGGGGCTGCGTGCGCGTGCATGTCGACGCCGGCTTCGCCGGCGCCACGGCACCCAACCGCTATTGCCTGAAAGGCGGGGGGGCAACGCTGGCCTGGCAGGCCGGACCGGGAACGGGCATCGGGCTCACCTGGGCGCATCGCCTGGGCCACAACCCGAGTCCGGGCGCCAACGGCGCCGACCAGGACGGCAGCCGGCTGCTCAACCGCTTCTGGCTCACGGCCAGCCTGGCTTTCTGAAGCGCACGCGAGGGGGCGCCACGAAATGAACAAGATCTATCGACTGGTCTGGAACACCGGTTCGGCCGCCTGGGTGGCGGCCGCCGAAAACGTCAAGGGGCATCGCGGCGGCTCGGCCGGGGCCTCGGCCGCGGTGGCCGCCGCGCTGTGCTTTGCGGCCGCGCCCGCGTCGGCGGCTGGGCCCGCGCCCGGCCAGTTGCCGACCGGTGCGCAGGTCGTCGCCGGGCAGGCGGCGGTGACGCAGTCGGGCTCGACGATGACGGTCTCGCAGCCCGGCGCCAAAGCCATCGTCGACTGGCAGAGCTTCAACGTCGGCAGCGCCGCGCAGGTGAATTTCCAGCAGCCTTCGAGCGCGGCGGTCACGCTCAACCGCATCCTGGACTCGAACCCGAGCCAGATCTGGGGCAGCATCACGGCCCCGGGCCAGGTGTTCTTCACCAACCCCAACGGCATGTATTTCGCGCCCGGCGCGAGCGTCTCGGTCGGCGGGCTGGTCGCGACGACGCACACCATCGGCGCCGACGACTTTCTCGCCGGGCGCTACGACTTCAAGCGCAACGGCGCCAGCGGCAGCGTCGTCAACGACGGCTCGCTCGCCGCGGCGCCCGGCGGCTACATCGCCCTGCTCGCCCCCGAGGTGCGCAACAACGGCATCGTCGTCGCCCGCATGGGCACGGTGGCGCTGGCCGCGGGCGAGGCCTACGAGCTGCATTTCTCGTCGAGCAACACGCTCGCCGATGTGACCGTGGCGCCGGCCACGATGCGCGCGCTCGTCGCCAACGGCAATGCCGTGCAGGCCCCGGGCGGGCTCGTCATCCTCTCGGCGCAGGCGGCGGACCGGCTGCAAGGCGGCGTGGTGCGCCACAGCGGCAGCATCGAGGCCAGCGGTATCAGCTCCAGCGGCGGCACGGTGCGCCTCCTCGCGAGCGACGCCGTCTACGACAGCGGCAGCATCGCCGCCGACGCCGCGCCCGGCAGCGCCGGCCACGGCGGCAGCGTGCTCGTGATCGCCGACCCGACGAACAGCACGAGCGTGACGCAGTTCAGCGGCAGCATCAGCGCGCTCGGCGCGGCGGGCGGCGCCGGCGGCAGGGTCGAGACCTCGGGCCACCTGTTGTCGATCGCGCCCACGGCCACCGTGCGCACCGGCGGCGGCCTGTGGCTGATCGACCCGGCGGACGTCACGATCTCGGCCAGCACCGGCGACTCGGGCTACAGCAATCTCTCCAACAGCTTCACGCCGGACTCCGGCATCTCGAGCGTCACCATCGACACGGCGACGCTCACCACCGCGCTCGACGGCGGCAACAACGTGGTCGTGACGACGACCAACAGCGGCAGCGCCGGCAGCGGCGCCGGCAACATCACGGTGGCCAGCGCCATCGCCACGACCGGCACCGGGGCCGGCGGGCTCACGCTGGACGCCAGCGCCAACATCGCCGTCAACGCGCCCATCACCCTCACCGGCACGAGCGCGGGCGCCGGCCTCACGCTCACCGGCAGCTCGGTGACGGTGAATGCGCCGATCAGCGCCCAGAGCGATGTCGCGATCCATGGGACCACCGGCGCGGGCGGCAGCGGCGCCGGTGTCTTCATCGGCTCCAGCGGCAGCATCACCGGCATCTCCGGCGGCATCACGACCGGCAACAACGGCAGCATCTCGATCGACGGCCGCGGCGACAGCAGCAACGCCATGGGCGTGAGCCTCGCCGCCGGTTCGACGGTGCAGGCCGGCGGCAGCGGCACGGTGACGATCACGGGCTTCGGCGGCCAGCTCAGCGACGGCACCAACATCGGCGTCTTCCTGGGCAGCGGCGCCG
The DNA here is from genome assembly GCA_028868875.1 of Burkholderiales bacterium. GTDB lineage: Bacteria > Pseudomonadota > Gammaproteobacteria > Burkholderiales > Burkholderiaceae_C > Rubrivivax. The sequence continues at coordinate 4,387 of JAGWTS010000048.1, forward strand.
TCGGCAGCGCAGGGGGCGCGATCACGATCACCGGCACCGGCGGCAGCGGGATCGTCAGCGGCAACGACGGCATCAACCTGCCCTACGGCGTCACACTCGGCAGCGCCGGCTCGGGCGCCATCACGCTGGTCGGCACGGCCGGCAGCACCAGCGGATCCACGAGCCTGAACAGCGGCCTCAACATCGCGGGCGGCGTGGGCGTTTCCGGCTATGGCGGCAACGTCACCCTCAGCGCCGACACCCTGAGCACGACTTACTACAGCACGGTCACGACCACGGGCAGCCTGACGATCCAGCCGCTCTCCGCGAGCTTCGCCGGGCCGATCGCCACATCGGGCCTGCCGACGATGATCGGCATCAGCGGCCTGTCCCTCGGCAAGCCGGGCAACACGGCGTCGATGACAATCGACACGTCGCCCAACGTCGCCGGCCCGATCGAGGTCTGGGGCGGCCAGGTGACGACCTCAGCGCCCATCGACACGACCGCCGCCGGCAGTGGCGCCGGCGGGCTGACGATCAACGCCCTCTCCAACATCGCGGTCAACGCGCCCATCACCCTCACCGGCACGGGTGCCGGCGCCGGGATCACGCTCACGGGCGGCTCGGTGACGGTGAGTGCCCCGATCAGCGCGCAAAGCGACATCGCGATCCAGGGGACGACCGGCGCCGGGGGCGCGGGCGCCGGCGTCTCCATCGCCCCCTACGGCGGCGTCACGACCGGGAACAACGGCAACATCTCGATCCTGGGCCGGGGCGACGGCAGCAATGGCGACGGCGTGCGTCTCAGCTACGCTTCGGCGGGGGTGCAGGCCGGCGGCAGCGGCACGCTGACGATCACCGGCTACGGCGGCCAGACCAGCGGCGCGAACTTCGGCGTCAATCTGAACGGCCCGATCGGCACGGGCGGCGGCGCCATCACCATCACGGGCACCGGCGGCAATGGGCTCCAGGGCCCCAACTACGGGGTTGCGCTGGCCAATGGCGAGACGCTCGGCACCGCCACCTCGGGCCCCATCACGGTGGTCGGCACGGCCGGCAGCAGCGGCAGCCTCACCAGCTATGGCCTCTATATGCAGGGCAATGTCGGCGTCTCCGGCTATGCCGGCAACGTCAGCTTCAACGGCGATTCGCTGCTCGCGTTCAACGGCTTCGTCACGACCAGCGGCAGCCTGACGGTCCAGCCGCTCTCGGCGAGCTTCGCCGCCCCGTTCTCGACCGCCGTGCTGCCGACGACCCTCGGCATCAGCGCCCTGTCCCTCGGCAAGCCGGGCAACACGGCGCCGATGACGATCGACACAGCGCTCAACGTCGCCGGCCCGATCTCGATCTGGGGCGGCCCGATCACGGCCAGCGCGCCCCTCACGGCCGACGGGCCGGTGACGCTGCACGGCAGCAGCATCACGCTCGGCGCTTCGCTCTCCACCAGCACCGTCGGCAGCGACATCGTGCTCGACGCCAGCGGCGCGTTCGTCAACAACGCCGGCAGCAGCGCGCTCGCGCCGGCGGGACGCTTCGTCGTCTACAGCAGCAGCCCGGCGGCCGACAGCTTCGGCGGCCTCGCCAGCGGCAACACCGCGCTCTGGGGCCAGACCTGGTCGACGCTGGCGCCCGCCAGCGTGCCCGCGGGCTCGCGCTACGTCTTCGCCAACGCGGCCGACGCCGCCCTCACCGCGACCACCGGCAACCTGAGCAAGACCTACGGCCAGGCGCTCGATGTCTCGGCCGACATCAGCTATTCCGGCCTGCCATTGGCCAGCGCGGCGACCTACGGCAACGTCTACCTCGATTCGACCCTCGCCGAGCTGCTGGCAACGCTGCCGACAGCGAGCTCGGCCGGCGCCGCGGCCAGTGCCGGCGTCGGCGCCAGCCCTTACGCGATCACCGCCGCGGGCGGCGTGGCGCAGCCCGGCATCACGCTCAATTACGCCAATACCGGCACCCTCGCCATCAGCCCCGCCGCGCTCGGCGTGAGCGGCACCGCGGCGGCGAGCAAGACCTACGACGCCAGCACCACGGCCAGCCTGTCCGGCGGCCTGCTGCAAGGCGTGCTCGCCTTCGACAGCGGCGAGGTCACGCTGGTCCAGGCCGGCAGCTTCGCCAGCAAGGATGTCGGCATCGCCATCGCCGTCACCGCGAACGACAGCCTGAGCGGCGCCAGGGCGGGCAACTACGTGCTGGTGCAACCCACCGGCCTAGCCGCCGACATCACGCCGGCCACGCTCAGCTACGTTGCCAACGCGGCGTCCTTCCCGGCGGGCACGACGCCGACCGGCCTCGGCGGGTCCGTGACCGGCTTCCTCGGGTCGGATTCGCTCGCCAACTCCACCTTCGGCACGCTCGGCTTCAGCACGAGCGCCACGGCCGCCTCTCCCGCCGGCCCGTATCCGATCGACGGCTCCGGCCTCAGCGCGGGCAATTACGTCTTCGTCCAGGCGCCGGGCAATGCCACGGCGCTGACCCTTGCGCCCGCTGCGGTCGGTCCGTCGATCCTGCAGCCGACCCTTTCGCCCTCGACGACGCCGACCACGCCGCCTACCACGACGGCCCCCACGAGCCCGCCCACCCTTCAAACCATCCAGAGCGCGGGCGGCAAGGCCGCCACGTCGCTGACGGATCTCTCGCTGGCTCCGGTCGCATCCGGCTCGAGCAGTTCGCCGTCCGCTTTGGCAGCTGCCGCCACCGCGGGGCATGTCGCCCTGGACAGCGCGACCGGAACCCTGGCATTCGAGAGCCTGGATATCGCGGGGACGCCGATGGCGGATCTCGGCGTCATCCTCCAGGCGCGCCGCACGCTCATGCAATCCATTCTCGAGGAGGCCGCGATCCGCCTGGAGCAGGATCCGGATCTGGCCGACGCCCCGGCCTGCCGGACCGTCACCGAGATCGAGGCCGGCACCTGCGTCGTGAAGACCGATTTGCCGATTTCCGCATCAGCCGCGCCCACCGCCGCGCTGCCGGCACCGACACCCGCCACCGGCCCGAAGCCCGCCCCTACGCCTACGCCTACGCCTACGCCTACGCCTACGCCCGCGCCCGCGCCCGCGGCCGGCAGCACCGCGGCTGCCGCGGCGCCGTCGCCCCCCTCGCCAGCGCCTTCATCGACGCCCGTGCCGGCCGCGACCCCGGCGGCCGTGGTGGGCCTGCTGCTGCCGCCCGCGCCCGAAGTCCTTCGCGCGACGCTGCCGCAGATCGGGCGCAAGCTCGCCGTGGTCATCGGCAACGACGACTACTCGGACCAGCGCCTGCCCACCCTGGACAACGCCCGTTCGGACGCGCGCGCCGTGGCGCGGGCGCTCGAGAAGAGCCTGGGCTACCAGACGCTCGTGATCCTCGACGGCAGCCGCGAATCCATCCTCGCCACGCTCAATCGCGTGGCGGCGAAGACCAACCCCGACGACTCGGTGATCATCTACTACGCCGGCCACGGTTTTGTCCTGCCCAAGACCGGCGCCGGCTACTGGATCCCCTCGAACGCCGACGTGCAGAATCCGCAGACCTGGATCTCGAATGCCGACATCGGCATGCTGCTCGCCCACACGCGCGCCTCGCAGGTGGCGCTGGTCTCCGACAGCTGCTTCTCGGGCAGCTTCGTCGCCGACCCCTTCAAGCGCGGCAGCGGGCGCCCGAGCGACGCCCAATCGCTGCTCGCGCGCCGGGCCGTGGTGGCGATGTCCTCCGGCGGAAGCGAGCCGGTCGCGGATGCCGGTCGCGAAGGCCACTCGCCGTTCGCCTGGTACCTGATGCAGGGCATCGAGAAGGTCTCGACATGGCAGCCCGGCTACAACCTGTTCGAGCGGGTACGATATTCCGTTGCCCGCGAGCTGCCGCAACGACCGCAATACGGTGCCGCCCGGTTCAGCGGCGGCGGCGACGATTCCGACTATGTCTTCGAAGAGCGCCGGCTCGCGGGCGCGTCGAATTGAGTCGCGGATCGATGCAAGCGGCTCGAATCACACCGCATCGGAGAACGAACATGCCTGGATCGAGAACCCTCGGATTCGCCCTCACGGCCCTCGCCTGCGCGGCCTTTGCCTTGCCCGCGCGGGCCCAGAACGACACGGTCCTCTCGGGAAGCCACGTCACCGAGGACGCGCTCGAGAACGCCTTGTCGATCGACACCCCCGAGAACGCCGCCGCGGGCAAGACGCGGGGCTTCCAGCCGCGCCAGCGCACCAAGGCCGTGGCGGCCACGGGCAGCGGCAAGGCCAATCTGATGATCACCTTCGAGACCGACTCGGCCACGCTCACGGCCGAGGACCGCAAGACACTCGACGTGGTGGCGAACGCGCTTCAGTCCGACAAGCTGGCGGGCTTCGCGTTCAAGATCGAGGGCCACGCCGATCCGCGCGGCTCGGACGAGCACAACCAGATCCTCTCCGAACTGCGCGCCAAGGCGGTGGTGGACTATCTCGTCAATGTGCGCGGGGTGCTGCCCGAGCGCCTGGTCGCGATCGGCAAGGGCTCGAACGACCTGTTCGACCCGAAACGGCCCGACGCGCCGGAAAACCGGCGCGTGACGGTCGTCACCACCCACTGATCAGTTGGTGTCGGGAACCAGGCATTCCCAGAGGTCCGACGTGTGCGGGTGGTAGCTCGGGCACTTGCGCATCTTGGCCACCGTGTAGGGTTCGGCGCCGCCGGCGAAGTGCACTTCCAGGTCGCGCTTGGGCAGGTCCGAGACGGTGAACTCCGAGACCAGGGTGCAGGACTTCGCCGCGGCGCCCGCGGCCGAAAGCTTGTAGCCGATCAGGATCTTCTCGCCCTTGACGAGCGCCGAGGGCTCGCTCGGCCGCTGGCCGCAGACGATCGGATCCCAGACCGTCACGATGAGCTTGTCGTACAGCCGGTAGGGCATGACGAGGTGCTCGGTGCCGCCGGCGCGCTCCATCGGAATGGTGCGGAACTCGAGCCGGGCGCCATGCCCCGCCTCGGGGCTCTCGGCCGCTGCGAGCGTTGCGGCGCAGGCCGTCGCGGCGAGGGCGAGAATGCGATGAACCTTCATGTCAACTCCTTGGGGGTGGGGCGAGCGCCGAAGGCTCGCCGTGAAAGACGTCGAATGCCGCAGCGGGTCGAAACGCGACCTCGACGTCGAAACCGCCCAGGGCCGGGGATCGACCCGTGCGTACCCGGGCGTCATGAACCGCGGCGATGCGGCGCACGATCGACCAGCCGAGACCGGTGCCCTGTGCGTCGCTGCCGAGAACACGGAAGAAGCGCTCGCCCACGCGGCCCCGGTCGGCCTCGCTCATGCCGGGCCCGCTGTCCTCGACCCGCAGGACGACGGCATCGGCGCGGCGCGCGAGGCCGACCCGGATCGTCGCCTGCGCCGGGCTGTAGCGGCAGGCGTTGTCGAGCAGGTTGCGCACGAGCACGCCCAGCAGCAGCGCGTCGCCGCGCACGAGGCAGGGCTCCTCGGCTTCGACGCTCAGGTCCTGCCGCCGGCCCAGCGCCAGCGGCGCCACTTCGGCCGCGGCCTGGCGCACCAGCGCGCGCAGTTCGAGCGTCGCCAGCGTCGGCGCGGCCGCGCTCTCCAGCCGCGACAGCGTCAGCATCTGCTCGACCAGGCGGCGTGCGCGGTCGCAGCCCGCGATCGTCGCGCGCAGCGCATGGCGGCGGTTCGCCGCATCCTCCTCGCCGAGCGCCGCCTCGGCCTGGGCCCGGATGGCGGCGATGGGCGTGCGCAGCTCGTGCGCGGCATCGGCGGTGAAGCGCCGCTGCGACTCCATGAGCGTCTCGATGCGCCCGAGCAGGTCGTTCAAAGCCTCGACCGCCGGCGTCATCTCCAGCGGCAGGCCCGCGAGTGCGACCGGGGCGCGCGCATCGGCCGGGCGCCGCTTCAGCACCCGGCCGAGTTCGCGCAGCGGTTCGATGACGCTGCCCACGGTCCACCAGATCGCCATGCCGAGCACAGGCACGACGAGCAGGACCGGCAAGAGCGCACTGCGGGCCACCGCCCACAGGATCGCGGCGCGCGACTGCATCTGCTCCGCGACGTAGACGCTCAGGCCGATCGCCGGGTCGCCGGTGGCGAAGATGCGCCAGGCCACGCCGTCGATCCGCAGCGTGCGAAGGCCGGTGCTCGTCGACGCCGCGGCATCGAGCATGGGCAGGCGCGGCGCGTTGGCCGAGCGCAGCGCCAGGCGAGCGCCGTGGAAGACCTGGAACGCGACCTTGGGCGCGTACTTGTGCAGCGCAGGCGCATCGACGTCCAGATCGTCCTCGTGCGCTTCGTGCGCCTGCTGCGCCAGCAGCAGCGCCGCCGACTGGGCCAGGTGCGCATCCAGCAGCTCGCCCACCTGCTCGCGCGCGTCGATCCACAGCCAGGCCACCGAAAGCAGCCAGGCCAGGCAGATGAGCCCGAGGAGCGGCAGCAGCAGCCGCAATTGCAGAGACGCGGGCCGTCTCATTCGGGCTCCCGGTCGGCGCGCTCGAGCAGGTAGCCGACGCCCCGAACCGTCACGATGAGCGCAGGCCCGAGCTTGCGCCGCAGCCGATGGATGTGGAATTCGATGGCGTTGCTCTCCACCTCCTGGCCCCAGCTGTAGAGCTGCTGCTCGAGCTGGTCGCGCGTCAGCACCCGTCCGGCGTTGAGCATCAGCACCTGAAGCAGGTCGAACTCGCGCGGCGACAGCGCGACCGGCGCATCGCCCCGGAACACGCTGCGCGCCGCCGGGTCGAGCGTCACGTCGCGCACGGCAAGCCGTTCCAGCGGCAACCCATGCGAACGCCGGACCAGCGCCCGCAGCCGGGCCGCGAGCTCCATCAGGTCGACCGGCTTGACGACGTAGTCGTCGGCGCCGACGTCGAGCCCGCGGATCCGGTCGGGGACGGCGTCGCGCGCCGTCAGCACGAGGATGGGGGTCTTGATCCGCGCCGCGCGGACCGCCTGCAGCACGTCGATGCCGTCCTTGCGCGGCAGGCCGAGGTCGAGGATGGCCGCGGCATAGGGTTCGGCCGCCAGCTCGCGCTCTGCGGCCACGCCGTCGCGCACCCACTCGACCTGGAAGCCGGCCTGGCGCAAGCCCGCGCGCAGCCCGTCGCCGAGCAGGGCGTCGTCTTCAACGAGCAGGATGCGCACGCGGCACTCCCGCATCGAAGGCGCGCGCGGCAAGCGCCACGGTTCGGCACACCCAGACCATCGGGGCCAGACGCTCGCCGCTCATGCCGACCCCCAGCGCCACAGCCAGAAGGCCAGGATCGCCGCGGCCAGCAGCAGCGCCACCGGGCGCCAGGGCTGGCCGATGGCGTCGCCGGGCGCACCCGGCTTGCGCCCCGTGATCATCGCGCCGAGCAGGTTCTCGCGATGCTGCCAGCTGCCGAGCAGCACCCCCGCGACATGCGCGCCGACCACGGCGAGCAGGAGGTTGGCGACGAATTCATGCGCTTCCTCGAATCCCGGCGGCTCGATCCCGGCTCCCTGGAGCAGGCCGGTGGCGCCGAGCGCACAGGTCAGCAGCAGCAGCGCCACGATGGCGACGGAGCCGGCAGGGTTGTGGCCCAGGTAGCGCGGCGGACGGCCGCGCCGCATCGCGCGCAGATAGTCCAGGACCCGGCCCGGGCCGCGGACGAACTCGGTGAAGCGCGCATAGCGCGTGCCGATGCAGCCCCAGACGACGCGAAAACCGACGAGCCCGAGCATCGTGGTTCCCAGGGTCTCGTGCACCAGGCGCCAGCGCTCGCTCTCGGCCGTCAGGAAGGCGCCCGCGAAGCACAGCACCATCGCCCAGTGGAACAAGCGCACCGGGGCGTCCCACACGAGCACCGGCACCGGCGTCGCTGCGGCGGGGGCGGCGTCAGCGCGGGACCCGGCCGTCGTGTTCATCGAAGCTTCCTCGTTCGGCCGCCGCGTGGCAGGCGCTGCAATGGGACGGGCTCTTCACGGCGGGCCGGCGCCAGACCGCGGGCTGCAGCTCTGCGTGTTCGTGGACGAACCAGGCGGATCGCGTGATCCGGTCCTCGGGCGGCGCCGCCTGGGCGCGGCGCCCGGTTCCGGCGTTGGCGGCGAGCCAGAGCGTCAATTGCCGGGTCGTTGGCGCATCCAGAGAGGCATTGCTGCCGTAGTGCTGCGCCAGCCCGGCCATGACCCGCTGCCACGAGGCGGCGGGCAGAAGCGCCGGCGGATAGGCGAGGTGGCAGCCGGAGCATTCGGATCGGTAGGTCGACTCGGCAGTGGCCACCGGCGTGGCAGCCGCGGCGGCAGGGGCGCCGGCGTGCGCGTTCGGCAAGACGGCCGAGACCGCGATGGCGGCCGCTGCGAGGCCCGCCCGAACGCCGCCCCTGCGGGAATGGAAGATCGTGGTTTTCATGTCGAGCTCCGCGTCGGCGCCCTGGTTCGTGAAGGGGCCGGGCCTCATCGCTGCAGGCTCATGAGCCAGCCGAGCACGTCGGCCTTCTCGGCCGCGCTGCACTCCCGGCCGACGACGTCGTTGCAATTGCGCCGGAACCATTTCTCGGTCTTGGCGGCATTGCCGAATCGCGCGGCATCGAAGGCCGGCGCCAGGGGAGCGATGGATTTGCCGGTCGCGGCATGGCGCCCGGGCGTGGTCGGCAGCTCGCCGTGGCAAGTGGAGCAGCTCCATTCGCGGCCGTGGCGGCTGACGAAGAATTGCCGCCCGCGCTGCGCCGAGGGAGCGACACCGGCGCGCGCCGTCAGTGAAGAAAGAATTTCGCCCGGCGTCGTGTCGGCCGCCGCCGAAGCGGCGCCGGTGTTCAGGGTGAGCAAGAGGGCCAACAGCGGGCTTGCAATGGCAGCGTTCATTTCATGTCCTTGGCCGCCATCGTGCCGCGCCCGCCTTATCGAAAGCTTAGTGCCGGCAATTCAGGGCCGCAGCAACTGAATCGCCCAGAAGATCAGGAAGCCGCCGAAGAGCACCAGGGTCGCAACCGGCTTTTCCTCGACCGCATGGGCCTCGATCAGCAATTCTTCCGTCACCAGATAGAGCAAGGCCGCGGCGCTGAACGACAAGGTTCCCGCCATCACGGCCGCCGAGGCGCCGGCGAGCAGGGCGCTGCCCAGGACGGCGAAGCCGAGCACGGTGAGGCCCAGCGCCGCGGTCACCCCCACGATGCGCCAGCCCGCGATGCGCTCGGAGCTCACGGCCAGCCCCAGGAACAGCAGCTCCACCGAGAGCCCCAGTGCGAGCACGGTGCCGGTTTCGCCGCCGGCCGCGAAGCCGGCACCGATGATGAAGCCGTCGGTCGCCACGTCCACGAAGGTGGCGGCAAGCAGGCCCAGCGCAGCGCCCTGCGCGGCGCTGCGCTCCAGGTGCTCGGTCCCCATCTTCAGCGCATACATGAACAGGCTGCCGGCGGCGAAGGCCCCCAGCACCACCGCCTTGGTGGCGTGCTCCTTGCCGATGTCGGGCAGCAACTCCACCGCCAGCGCCGCCAGGATGACGCCGGCCGCGAAATGCTGGATAAGGCTGCGCAGGGTCTGCGACGGCTGCCACAGCGCCGCAAGTGCGCCGCCGCAAATGGCCACGGCGGCCGGGATGGTCATGATGAAAAGCGGGTGAACGTTCATGAATTGGAAAGCGGCTTTCGATTCGACCCGGCATTGTTGCCGGCGCAATCCAGACCCTTCTGCTCGAACGCAAGGCAAAGCGCCATTTCATGACTCCGATTCGGCATTGAACGATGGATACTGATTGCCCATGGCCTCCATCGAAGTTGAAGCTGCCGATCGCGCAAATGCGTCTGCATCCGAATTGAAGATCGATTCACCCGACCCCGGGCTTGCGGCAGCCGAGGCGGCGCGGCGCCTCGCGCAGGACGGCCCGAATGCGCTGCCGGGCGGCCGGCGCCGCAGCCTGGCGTCGATCGCCCTCGGGACGCTGCGCGAGCCGATGTTCCTGCTGCTGCTCGCGGCGGGCGCGCTGTACCTGATGTTCGGCGACCTGCAGGAAGGCCTGACGCTGTTCGGCTTCGTGGTGGTCACGCTGGCATTGACGCTGTACCAGGAAGGCAAGACCGAACGCGCCATCGAAGCCCTGCGCGACCTCACCAGCCCGCGCGCGCTCGTGGTTCGCGACGGCCGGCCGCAGCGCATCGCCGGGCGCGACGTGGTGCGCGGCGACCTGATGAAGCTCAGCGAAGGCGACCGCGTTCCGGCCGATGCCCTGCTGGTGTCGGCCGAAGGGGTTCGGGCCGATGAATCGCTGCTCAGCGGCGAGGCCGTGCCGGTCGCCAAGCGCGTGGCCCTGGCCGACGAACTCGCAGCAGCCAGCGGCGCGGCCGAAGCCGCACGCAGCGCACCCGGCGGCGACGACCAGCCGCGGGTCTATGCCGGCACGCTGATCGTGCAAGGCCATGCGATGGCACGCGTCGTCGCCACTGGCGCGCGCAGCGAGATCGGGCGCATCGGCGCCGCATTGGGCGCGGTCGAGAGCGAGCGCTCACCGCTGCAGAAGCAGACGGCCCGGCTCGTGCGCAACCTCGCCTTGCTGGCGCTCGCGCTCAGCCTGGCGCTCGTGCTGGCGCACGGCGCGATCAGCGGCAACTGGCTGCAGGCCTTGCTCGCGGGCATTGCCCTGGCGATGGCGATGCTGCCCGAGGAATATCCGGTGGTGCTGACGGTGTTCCCGGCCCTCGGTGCGCGCCGGCTGTCGATGGAAGGCGTGCTCACGCGCCGCATCAACGCCATCGAAACGCTGGGTGCCACCACGGTGCTGTGCAGCGACAAGACCGGCACGCTCACCGAGAACCGGATGACGGTGACGCATCTCGTGGCCGGGGGCGTCGAAGTCCGGGAGAGGCTCGCGCTGGACAGGTTGACCGACGAGGCCTTGCCCGAGGCCTTTCACAGCCTGGTGGAGATGGCGATCCTGGCCAGCGTGGTCGATCCGTTCGATCCGATGGAGAAGGCCTTTCACCAACTCGGCCAGCGCTTCCTGGCCCACACCGAGCACCTGCACCACGACTGGCGCCTGGTGCAGACCTATGCGCTGAGCCCCCAGCTGCGCGCGATGTCGCATGGGTGGGCAGCCTCCGGCGACGGCGCCCGGACGGTCGCCGCCAAAGGCGCACCCGAGGCCGTCATGGACCTGTGCCATCTGGCCGAAGCTCAGAAGCAGACCCTTGCCGCTGCGGTCGACGAACTGGCCGCCGCCGGCTTGCGCGTGCTGGCCGTGGCCCGCGCCTCGTTCGCGGGGGACGATTGGCCGCAGGACGAACACGGCTTCGACTTCGAGTTCGTCGGCTTGCTCGGCCTGGCGGACCCGGTGCGGCGCGAAGTGCCCTCGGCCGTGGCCGAATGCCGCGCGGCGGGCATCCGCGTGATCATGATCACCGGCGACTACCCGGCCACGGCGCGCAGCATCGCCAGCCAAGCCGGGCTGGCCGGGCGCGAAGCCGACCTGCTGTCGGGCGACGAGATGGCGACGCTCGACGACGCGGCCTTGCGCGAACGCATGGCCGGCGTCAGCGTCTGCGCCCGCATCGCGCCGGAGCAGAAGCTGCGCATCGTCCAGGCGCTCAAGGCCCGGGGCGAGATCGTCGCGATGACGGGCGACGGCGTGAACGACGCCCCGGCGCTGCGCGCGGCGCATGTCGGCGTGGCCATGGGCGGCCGCGGCACGGACGTGGCGCGCGAGTCGGCCTCGCTCGTGCTGGTCGACGACAACTTCGCGGCCATCGTGCGCGCCGTGCGCCTGGGGCGGCGCATCTTCGACAACCTGCGCAAGGCGATGTCGTACATCCTCGCGGTGCATGTGCCGATCGCCGGCATGGCGCTGCTGCCGGTGCTGTTCGGCTGGCCCGCCCTGCTCTACCCGATGCACATCGCGCTGCTCGAACTCATCATCGACCCGGCCTGCTCGATCGCGTTCGAGAACGAGCCGGCCGAACTCGACCTGATGGCGCGCCCGCCGCGCCAGACCTCGGCCCCCCTCTTCGGCGGCACGACGCTGTGGCTGGCCTTGCTCCAGGGCCTGGCCGTGCTCGGCGTGGTGCTGGGCGCGTTCGCCTGGGCCGCCACGCGCATGCCCGAAGCGCAGGCCCGGGCCTTCGCTTTCGCGACGCTGGTGATGGGCAACCTGGCCTTGATCCTGTCCAACCGCTCGATCAGCCGATCGCTGTGGGCGACGCTGCGCACGCCGAACCCGATTCTCTGGCTCGTCGTCGTCCTCGCGTTCGGGATGTTGCTGGCTGCGCTGTACCTGCCCTGGGCCGCCGGGGTGCTGCGCTTCGCCCCGCTGTCGGCGCTCGAGCTGGCCGCGGCCGCGGGCCTGGGGCTGCTCGGCGTGGCGGGGTTCGAAGGCCTCAAGGGGTTGCGTCGCCAACATCGCGGTCGGGGTCGATAGCCGGATTCGACCGGGCACCGAGATTCGGAGTGCCTCGAGACCGCCCCCCTGCCCTGCGCTCATCTGCCGCAAACGCCTCCTCGATCGCGCGCTGGCGCCGCTCGGAGGGCGCCCGGTAGTAGCCCGCCGCCGTTCGCGGGTCGGCGTGGCCGAGGGTCTCCTGCAGGATGTCCGGCGGCACCCCTCGCTCGGCTGCGCGGCTGGCATAGGTGTGGCGCAACCAGCGCGCGCTGGCGCGGCGACATGCCTCGCGCTCGTCCCCGGGCATGTCGCCGGCGTCGATCGCGCGCGCGATGAAGCGCTTCAAGGTCTCGTGCAGTCCGGCGTAGCTCATCGGCGCGAGCGGGTCGTCGAGTTGCGCGAGCAAGGGCAGTTCCGCGCCGGCGACGTCGAACGCCAACCCCCTTGCGGCGAAGTAGCGGCGCGTTGCCGCGATCGCGACCTGCGGCACCGGAACCGTGCGCGTCCTGTCGTTCCGGCCCCGAACCCGGAGCACCCAGCCGGCAGCGAGTTCACGCAGGTCGCCTCTGCGCGCCTGCACCATCTCCGACGCCCGCAATCCCGTTGCCTGCGCGAACTCGAGCAGCCAGCGCAGGCGCTCGATCGAGGCCCGGCCCACCGGCCGACCCCGACCGCCCGGACCCCGGTCGAGGGCGTCCTGCAGGGCCCGCCACGCCAGCGGCGTGAACGCCTTCGAGACCGGGCCGGCGCCCTGGCCGGGGTCTGCCGCCGGCCGCTGAGCGACCGACGCCCAGGGATCCTGCTTCAGGTAACCGGCCCGCACCAGCCAGCCGTAGCAGCTCGACAGCGTGGCGATCGCGTGGCGCTGGCTCGCCGCGGACAAGGGCCCCTTGAACGGGGCCCAGCCCTCCCCCAGGCGCAGCGCCTTGCGCCGGCTGATCCAGGGCTCGGGCACATCGGCGATGAAGTCCTGGTAGGCCTGGCAGTCCAGCGCCGTGATGTCCGACAGCGCCCGGTTTCGCGCAATCGACGCCCAGATCGTGAATCGGTCGAGCTCCCTGCGGTACAGCCGGGTGGTGTGCTTCGAGCCCGACCGGGCATCGATCCAGGCGCGCACGGCCTCGGCATCGGTGGCGGCCTCGTGGATGCAGCGGGGGGCCTGCGGGTCGTCATCGGTGCCGGCAGCGCCGACGCGATTGCGGCCCGGCTTGGCGCTTTGTCCTGCCACGAGCCGATCGCCCTGCGGGGTGCCGCCTGGGGCGGCGGGGCCGGCGTTCAGCCTCGCTCCCAGGCTGGCCCAGCCCGAGGCCGTGGCCCCGGCGCCCAACAGAGACTCGAGTCGCTCTTGAAGCCGCCGCGCCCGGACCGGGCCGTAGCCCGGAATGGCGCTCCACCACCGCCCTCCCCGGCCGATGCGCCGCGCCAGGTCGCCCAGGCTCGTCAGCCCCAGCGACTCCAGATCGGCCGCGAGGTCCGGCGCGATCCAGGCCCCGATCGGGTCCGATGGCTGCGGCGGTCGCGGCGCCGCCCGCTCGAGCTCGCGGAGCAGGGCCAGGCGCTGGTCGCGCAGGCGGATGTTGCGCTGGCGGCGCCGACGCGCCGACCTGTCCTCGGCGGGGCGGAGCAGGTCGCCGAAGCGTTCCCGATACAGCTCCAGCAGTTCGGCGTGCGAAAAGCCGTCGTAGCCCTCGCGCTCGGCCCACTCGTCCAGGCTGGGAACCAGCACGGCCGGGGCCGGCTGCGCGATCTCCAGACCGATGAGGCGCCAGCGTGGATCGCCCAGCCGATGCGCGAGCGCGCGCACGCGCTCGACGACGTCGCGATGGAGCTCGGCCAGTTCCGAACCACGCGCCAGCCCCAGATAGCGCTGTGCCGCATCCTGGGCGCCGACGCCCTCGGCAATGGCACGCAGGTAGGCGAAGTGCCGAGCGCCGAGCTGGGGGTCGAATCCCGGCTTCGGGCGGACACGACGGGCCTGGGAGGTCAGGGGCACTTCTCCTAGGTAAGGGACCTGTTTCGAGGCTGGCTTGCTCCGCCACCGTGCGGCAGGACGGGTCAATTATATGCAGTGATAAATGCTTTGATCATTAGGGATTCGAGCCGAATGCGCTTCGAGATGCAGGGCCAGGAACCCATGGCTTGCGGTGTGTAGAGCGCGTCGGGCCTCTGCGGGTCGCCGAAGGCTCGCTGCGGTCGGGACCCGAACGACGGCATCGGGCAAGCCGACAAACCTGTCGGGCGGGACCCTTTCCCGGGCGCGAAACACCCACACCCACCCAGCTGCGTCGTGCTCGGTGCCTGTTGTCGTTGAAACGGCCGGCCGCGCTGCATTCGGGGATGGGGAGGTTCCCGGTGATGAGTGCGACCGCCGGTTGCAAGGAAATGCGCCTCGACCATGCGATCGACAGGTCGCCGCGCGGTTGACCGGGCGCGCATCGTCGCGTCGGCGGCAATCGCCGGCGCCCGATGCGCCAGGCGCCGGCATGGCGACCCGGGCGCCCCTTCCAAGCGCTCGAAGGCACCCGGTTTCATCGCCCCATGGGCGATTGCGACGGGCGCGGGCGACGCGCTTGCAAACGGCACCGCGTTCGACACCCACCCATCCTGGGCGCCGCCGTCAACCCGAATGGATCCGGGCTTGTGCCGCGTGCCTGCCGGGGTGTCCGACGATCAGCGGCAGGTGAGCAGGCTCGACTTCGTCCCGGAGTGGAGGGCACTGAAGGCCGCGCTGGCCGGGGCGAATTCGTGGGCGCAGCGTCACGCAAGGGGAGGGGGCTCGTTCACGACGCGTTGATCCCTTGCGAGAACCCACTCGCGGCATGAATCACCGGTGCGCCGGATCGGGTCCGCCTCAGCGCCTGAATTCGTAGCGCCGCCGATTCGCCAGACCGGCGTCGCGTGGGGCGGGCGGAGTCAGGTGTCGAGGAAAGACTCGATGTGCCTGGCCAGCGCCCGGCGGCGATCGGCGTCGAGCGCGGTCTCGAAGCGCACGACGGTCCGCCCCTTGTCATCGGTTGAAACGACCGCGACCACTTTCTTCGCCCGCTTGACGAGGATCTCCGCCAGGGGGTTGGACGGTCCAACCCCCTGCCCTACAGCCCCGATCAGCGTCGAAAACACGGTCCTGGCACTCAGCGCCCCGACCTCGCCCTTGAGCGCCCTGGCGCGTGCAATCAAGCCTTCCGGGTCTTGCTGTTGCGCGTCGGCCAAGGGCTTGGCCCAGCGATACTGAAGATCCAGAGGCGACTTGAATGCCGCCACCACCTCCGCCGGCAGGCGGGCCAAGGCGAGCGCCTTTCCGACATCCCCGAGATCGCGGCCGATGGCCTCGGCCAGCTTGCGGTTCGACGGATACAGGCCGGCATCCAGTGCGCGCGCGTACATGCTGCCCTGCTCCCAGGCGCTCAGGTCCTTGCGGTCCCGGTTCTCGCGCTCCATGTCGACGAACAGTTGCTGATCCGAGACGTCCTCGATGACGGCCAGCACCGGCAATTCCAGTTCGAGGCAGGCGCGGTGTCGGCGATGCCCGTACACCACTTCGTAGCGTGTGCCCGCCTCCTGTTCGGCGGCACCCCCTCCCTGAAGCGCCACCGGCCGCACCTTGATCGCCTGGACGTTGCCCCCGGCGGAAGCGATCTCGGCTTTCAGGGCCGCGAATTCGGCATCCTCGAAGGAGGCGGCATGACGATTCGCCCATTTGGACACCCTGACCGAGCGCGGGTCCAGCTTGCGCGCCGGTGTCGCCCCATCGAACTCGGCCAGGCGCGCCCTGAGCTGTTCCGCCTCCTGGATCGCACTCGACTGGGCAGTCATGAAACCCAGCATCGTTCCCGGCGCCGTCTTCGGTCGGATCGCTTCGCCTAGGGGGGTTGGACGGTCCAACCCCCTGCTCGCCTGGATGCTGCCGAGGTCCGGTTGAACCTGCGCAAGCGCCTTCGGCGCCCCGACCAACCCCGCCTTCTCGAGCAGTTTCTTCCCCATCACTTGCCTCCCATTCTGCGGCCGGCCTGCGGCTCCACCTGGCGGCGCCAGACGCCCCGGATCGAGGCTTCGACATAGCTCACGAACAAGTCGTACGCGTCCCGGGCGCGCTTGAACGTCTTGGCTGCGCCGTCGTACCTGCTCACGTCGTAGACCGTGCCGAACTCCGCGCTCGTGGTTGCCGTCACCGCCGTCTTTGGAATCTCCACCGGCAGGACCTTGTCGGTGTAGGTGGACTGGATCCACTGCCGCACGATGCCACCGGTCGTGTCCGACGAGTCCACCCGCGACAGCAACACCGAGATGAAGTCGAAATCCTTGGTCAGACCTCGCTTGGTCAGCAACTCGTTCGTCAAGTCCGAGAACAAGGACCAGAACTGTGCCGCGGAGGCAAAGTCCAGCGCATTCGGCGGCAAGGGCATCACGATGCCATTGCTGGCCATGAAGGCGTTGATCGTCGTGTACGACAGGGCAGGGGGGGTGTCGAT
>JAGWTS010000411.1 GCA_028868875.1 Burkholderiales bacterium
CTGCTGGCGGGCGTGGTGGCGCGCTACGTGTTCCATCGCCCGCTGATCTGGTCCGACGAGCTCGCGTCGATGCTGTTCCTGTGGCTGGCGATGCTCGGCGCCGCGGTCGCGTTCCAGCGTGGCGAGCACATGCGCATGACGGCCGTGGTCGGCAAGCTCGACCCCGCCCGGCGCGCCTTCCTCGATGTGCTGGCCACCGCGGCGGCTCTGGCCTTTCTGGTGCTCATCCTGCCGCATGCCTGGGACTACGCGGTGGAACAGGCCGTGATGCGAACGCCGGCGCTGGATCTCCAGGACTCCTGGCGTGCGGCAGGGATGGCCGTGGGCTTCGGCGCGATGGCGCTGTTCGCGCTGTTGCGACTGGTCGCCGTAGGCCGGCCGCGCCAGGTGGCCGCGGCGCTCGGGCTGGTGGTCGGCCTCATCGCGCTCATGACGCTGCTGCGGCCGCTGTGGCATCAACTCGGCAACGCCAACCTGGTCGTCTTCTTCGTGATCGTCGTCGCCGGGGCGGTGTTTGCGGGTGTTCCGATTGCCTTCGCGTTCGGGCTGGCCACGCTGGGCTATGTGATGCTGACCACGCAGACGCCGACGATCATCGTCGTCGGCCGCATGGACGAAGGCGTCAGCCACCTGATCCTGCTCTCGGTGCCACTGTTCGTCTTCCTCGGCCAGCTGATCGAGATGACGGGGATGGCGAAGGCGATGGTCGCCTTTCTCGCCAGCCTGCTCGGCCATGTTCGCGGCGGCCTGCATTACGTGCTGGTCGGCGCGATGTACCTGGTCTCCGGCATCTCCGGCTCCAAGGCGGCCGACATGGCGGCCGTGGCGCCCGTGCTGTTCCCGGAGATGAAGAAGCGCGGCGCAAAAGAGGGCGACATGATCGCGTTGTTGTCCGCAGCCGGCGCGCAGACCGAGACGATTCCGCCGTCCATCGTGCTGATCACCATCGGCTCCGTCACCGGCGTATCGATCTCCGCGCTGTTCACGGGCGGCATGCTGCCTGGCCTGGTGCTTGCGGTATTCCTGCTGGCTGTGGTGTGGGCACGCTACCGGCGCGAAGACCTGAGCGGCGTGCGGCGCGCCAGCTGGGGCGAGATCGGCCGCGCCTTCGTGGTGGCCGTGCCGGCGATTGCCCTGCCGTTCATCATCCGGGCCGCAGTGGTGGAAGGCGTCGCGACCGCGACCGAGGTGTCGACGATCGGCATCGCCTACGGCGTGGTCGCCGGCCTGCTGATCTATCGCCAGTTCGACTGGAAGCGGATCTATCCGATGCTGGTCGATACCGCGAGCCTGTCGGGCTCGATCCTGCTGATCATCGGGGCGGCCACCGCGATGGCCTGGGGCCTGACCCAGTCGGGCTTCTCGAACACGCTCAGCGAGGCGATGCGCGCGCTGCCCGGTGGCGCGGCGGGCTTCATGGCCGTGTCGATCGTCGCCTTCATCGTGCTCGGCAGCGTGCTCGAAGGCATTCCGGCGATCGTGCTGTTCGGCCCGCTGCTGTTCCCGATCGCCCGCGCCGTGGGCATCCACGAGGTGCACTACGCGATGGTGGTGATTCTGTCGATGGGCCTGGGCTTGTTCGCGCCGCCCTTCGGCGTCGGCTACTACGCGGCGTGCGCGATCGGTCGCGTCAATCCGGACGAGGGCATCCGGCCGATCGGCGCCTACATGCTGGCCTTGTTCGTCGGCCTCGTGATCGTCGCCGCGGTGCCGTGGATCTCGATCGGTTTTCTCTGAACCCAACCCTCATCTTCATCCGACATGAACCACCCCTCTGAATCGCGCGTCGCCATGATCACCGGCGGCGCCAAGGGCATAGGCGCCGAGGTCTGCGCCCGCCTCGCGGGGCTCGGCCACCACGTGCTCGTGGCCGACCTCGATCTCGATGCTGCAACGGCGACCGCGAATGAACTGCGGGCAGCCGGCGGCCAGGCGAGCGCCTTGGCGCTGAATGTCGGCGATGCCGCGTCGGTCGCTGCGGCATTCGCGCAGGTCGAGCGCGAGCAGGGTCGCTGCGACATCCTCGTCAATTCCGCCGGCATCGCCAAGGTGTTTCCGTTCATCGATTTCCCGCTGGAAAACTTCCAGGCAACGATGAACGTCAACGTCACCGGCACGCTGCTGTGCGCCCAAGCGGCGGCGCGGCTGATGGTCAAGCGCGGCTGGGGTCGCATCGTCAACATCGCCTCAGTCGCCGGCATGCGCGCGGTGGGCAGCGGCCGCACCGCGTACGGCACGTCCAAGGGTGCGGTGATCGCCCTGACCCGGCAGATGGCGGTGGAACTGGCCGAGCACGGCATCACCGCCAACGCGGTGGCGCCGGGACCGGTCGACACGCCGATGACGCAGGTGCTGCACACCGCCCAGTTCCGCGCGGAATACTCGAAGGCGATTCCGATGAACCGCTACGGCACCTGCGGCGAGATCGCCTCGGCGGTCGTCTACCTGGTGTCGGAAGATGCGCGCTACGTCACCGGCATCTCGATGCCGGTCGATGGCGGGTTCCTGGCCTCGGGGGCAAGGGGACTTTGATCCTTGTGGCAGGCGCGATGCCTCGGGCGGATCGGGACCGCCAGCGGGACCGGCCCTTCGCCCGGCGCCGAGCGCTCGGTCAGCACCTGGTGCACCCAGTCGCCCAGCGCCGGATGGGCATCGACGAAGACGCGCTCGAGCCCGAAGGTGCGCGCCAGCCCGGCAGCCTCGCGCAACCTGTCCAGCGAACGCGCGCCGCTGCGGTCGAGCGCCCAGGTTCGCAGCACCAGCAACTCAATGTGCAGGCGGCCGAGCCTGAGCGAGTGGGCCAGCGCGTCGGGGCGCGCCGCGACTACCCATTGGAGGTTGGGCGGCGTGTTGCGCAGCAGGTAGGCCTGGACGAAGCGCCGCGCATCGTCCAGGCGCTACGCCGAGAGACAGGCCACGACGCCGCCGCGCGCGAGGTGCTCGCGCCGCCATTGCGCCAGCAGCGAGGTCTTGCCGAAGCCGGCCGGCGCCTGCACCACGACCACGGCGCACCAGCGGTCATCGGCGGCGTGCAGCCGCGAGCGCGCCAACAGGGGCGCGGGCGCGATTGAGCCTCCGGCACGGGCCCCGGCCGGGTCAGGGAGTCTGCTCCGAACCGAGACACCCGAAGTCGGCCCGCGCGGAATCGAACAGGACGTCGAACCGAGCGCCGAGCATCTGTTGGAAATGCCGCTCCGCGGCCTCTAGCCATCGTTGCTCACACCCACCGATGCCTGCTTAGCGTTCCCGCAGGCGCCGCCTGCGAGCGGCCTCGTCGACGATCACCAGGAGCCGGAGGTCGATCAGTTCGGTCCATTCGGGTCGGCAGCTGCAGGAACTGACGAACTCAGGGTGCCGGAGCGCATCAGTTGCAACCGCGACCGCAGCTGATCGCTCTCAGGGAAACGCCGGGCCGCTCCCAAGTTTCCTTGACCCCCTCGGGGGGCCTGACGCGAAGCGGCAGGTCTGGGGGCACTCACAAGCAAATGCGCCTCTGCCATTTTGCGTGAATCCCCACTGGGGGCGGGCTGGGCGCAGCCCGGCCCTGGGGGCGCTCAGATCGGCCAACGAGCCGGACGGTTGCCTGCTCAGGGCCCGGCATGGCTCCGGCCGCGGCAAGTCGACGCGATCGCTGGCAATCGGACCGGCCGCTCCTGCCCATCGACGAAGACGCGCCCGCCCGGCGCCAGCGCGGCGGCGATCCGTGTCCAGGCCTGGCGCCCCGCCTCGGGATGACGGCCATCGAGGGCGCCGACGCGCACCGCGACGATCAGGTCGAACGGCGGCTCGCCGGGTGCCAGCACGAAGTCCTCGGCGCGGGCCTGCTGAAACGCCAGGCGCCCCGCGGCAACCCCCGCCTGCGACGCTGCCAGCGCCTGCGCCACGGCGCGCGCCGAGCGGTCGATGCCGAGCACCCGGGCCGCGGCGCCGTGCGCGGCGATGGCGCGCGCCAGGGCGCCCGGGCCGCAGCCGATCTCGAGCACGCGCATGCCGGGCCGCAGCGGCAGGCGATCGAAAACCGCCCGCAAGCGCGGGGACAGCGCCATCGGCAGGGCTTTCGGAGCCAGCGGCGGAGTCCTCATGGCGCGGCCGTCTTCCAGCGCCCGCGGCTGAACAGCCAAAGCGTGAACAGCCCGACGCTGGTTTCCGAGACGAACACGCCCCAGAACACCCCCGTGTGGCCCCAGCCCAGCGGCAGCGCCAGCAGCCAGGCCAGCGGGATCTGGATGAGCCAGAAAAACACCAGGTTGATCCAGGTCGGCGTCATCGTGTCGCCGGCGCCGTTGAAGGCCTGCACCGACACCATCCACCAGCCGTAGACGAAGTACGAATAGGCCAGGATCGACAGCCATTCACCGCCGATGGCGATGACCGCCGGGTCGGCGGTGAACAGGCCGATGATCGGATCGTGGGCGGCGAAGAAGCCCACCGACACCGCCAGCGTGAAGGCCATGTTCATCCAGCCGATGCGCCACACCGCGGCCTCGGCGCGTGCCGGCTGGCCGGCACCCAGGTTCTGGCCGACCAGGGTGGCCGCAGCGTTGGACATG
>JAGWTS010000049.1 GCA_028868875.1 Burkholderiales bacterium
GGCGACTCGGGCATCGGCTACCTGATGCAGACCGCGGGCAGCCAGCAGCGCATGCCGCTGGCCTTTGCCGGGCTCGTGACGATCGGCGCGATGGCGATGGGGATGTACGAGCTCTTCTCCTGGGTCGAGCGCCGCACCACCGGCTGGGCGCATCGCGGCATGCAGGGCGAATGAAGACCGGGCGGGCCTTGCGCAGCGGCTTGCGAGCGGTACCGTGAGCTGGCAGGCGCAGCTTGCGCTGCATTACCAGCGCGACGACGACGGCCGCACGATCTCGTTCGACCGCCACAGCGGCCCGCTGCGCGTGCTGCAGCGCCTGTACCCGGAAGGCCCGGGCATCTGCCATCACGTGATCGTCCATCCGCCGGGCGGCGTCGTCGGCGGCGATCGGCTCGAGGTCCAGGCGCGCCTGGACGCCGGCACCCATGCCTTGATCACGACGCCGGGGGCGACGCGCTTTTACCGCAGCGATGGCGCGAGCGCGGTGCAGGACGTGCGACTCATGCTTGCCGAAGGCGCACGCGCCGAATGGCTGCCGATGGAGGCCATTGCCTACAGCGGCTGCAGCGCCGAGAACCGGCTCGACCTGCAGCTCGCGCCCGGCGCCGAGGCCCTGGGCTGGGATGTGCTGGCGCTCGGCCTGCCGGCCGCAGGCCTGGGCTTCGAGAGCGGGCGCTTCCTGCAGCAGCTCGAGCTGCCGGGGGTTTGGCTGGAGCGCGGCTGGATCGAGGCCGAAGATCGCGCCTTGCTCGACGGGCCGCTCGGCCTCGCCGGCCGGCGCGTGCTGGCGACGATGTGGTTTGCTGCCGGCTCCGCGATCGACGGCGCGCGCCGGGATGCGCTGCTCGATGCGGCGCGCGCGCTTGCCGAGCGTGCGCGCGAAGCGGCGGCCGGGCCCGATCCTGCGTCCGTGCCGGTGCCTGCGGCGGAAGGCGGCAGCGCGACCTCGGCAGCGCCTGCGCGCGCGGTCATCGCCGGAGCCACCAGCGCCCACGCGCCAGTGGTCGTGCTGCGCGCCTTGGCAGACCGCGTCGAACCCTTGATGGCCTTGCTGGTGCAGGTGCGCGCGGCCTGGCGCCGCGTCGCCTGGGGCCTGGCCGAGAACCCGCCGCGCATCTGGCGCACCTGAAGGCTGGAATGCGCGCGGCAAGCGTGCGTTCGTCGGTGGCGCGCGGCAAGCGTGAGCAAGCTCAGCGCATGGCAAGCGCGCCTTTGCAATGGGCGCACGGACAGTGCACGGTCGCAGCCTCGGCGCTGCGGGCGTTCAAAGCCCATCGCGCGGCCGGCGCGCAGCGGCAATCAGCGTGCCGCCAGCGCCGCGTCGCTGCCGTCGTCGCCGAGCGCCTTGTAGAGCGCGACCAGCGCCGTGCGCCGGCGCGTCTGCGACAGGTCGAGGTCGCGCCGGGCCTCGATCTGCGTCGTCTCGGTCGCCAGCACCGGCAGGTACGAAGCCAGCCCCTGGGCGTAGCGCGCCCGGGCGAGCGCCGCCTGCTGTCCGGCCTCGGCCAACCGGGCGGCCAGGCGCGTCTCGCGCCGGCCTTCGGCCACGTAGGCCGAGATCGAGTCGTCGACCTCGTGCCAGGCCTTCAGCACCGTCTGCTGGAAGGCGACCGCGGCTTCCTGCTGCTGGAGCCGGCGCAGCTGGATCGTCGTGCGCCGCCGGCCCTGGTCCCAGACCGGAATCGAGAGGCTGGGGCCGACGCTCCACTGCCGGCTGCCCCATTCGCCGAAGCGGCCGCTGCCGATCGATTCGAGGCCGAAGTTCGCCCCCAGCGTGATGCGCGGGTAGAGGTCGGCCACGGCCACGCCGATCTCGGCCGTCGCCTCGTGCAGCCGCGCCTCGGCGGCGGCGATGTCGGGGCGGCGCCGCGCGAGTTCGGCCGGGAGCCCGAGCCGCAGATCGGGCAGGGTGGGGCGCCCCTCGGCAGGGGCCGCTGCCAGCTCGCGGTTCAAGGCTCCGGGGTCGAGCCCGCACAAGAGCGTGAGCTGGTTCAAGGCCAGCGCTTCCTGGACCTGCAGCGCGGGCGCGGTGGATTGCAGCGCCGCGATCTTCGCGCGCTGGTCGATCAAGGCCGATGCGTCGCTCAACCCCTGCTCGAAGCGGGCTTGCAGCAAGGCGCGGGCCTGCTCGGCCGCCCCGAGTTCGCGCTGCGTGAGCGCGATCTGGTCCTGCGCCGAGCGCAGCGCGAACCAGCTGCGCGCGACTTCGGCGGCGACGCTCAGGCGCGCGCTGCGCAGCGCCGCCGCGCCTTGCGCGCTCGCGGCGGCGGCGGCTTCTTCGGAGCGCTGGATCCGGCCCCAGAAATCGGGCTCCCAGGAGGCGTCGAAGCCCGCGTCGTACTGGCTGTAGGGCGCGCTCAGCTCCTGCAGCAGGTGCTGCTGGTTCGGCCCGCCGAGGGCGCCGACGAGGCGGGCGCTGGCGCCGTATTCGCTCTGGCGCTGGCGCATCGCGGCCGCGTTCGCGGCGACGCGCACGCCGCGCTGGGCGCTCACCGTGGCTTCGGCGGCGCGCGCCTGGGCCAGGTGCAGGGCCGCGAGCTTCAGGTCGGGGCTCGAGCCGACGGCCAGGGCCTGCAGCCGCAGCAGCTCCGGCTCGCCGAAGACGCCCCAGCGGTCGGCCGGCAGCGCCGAGGCGGCGGCCACGGGCGCGGCCAGTTCCGCGGCGCCGCCGTGGTGCTCGCTCCACGTCGCCGGGGCGGCGACCGGCGCGGGCGCGAAATCCGGGCCCACGCTGCTGCAGCCGGCCAGGGCCGCGGCCAGGGCAGCGGGCCAGGCCAGTCGGCGCGCGGCGCGGGCGGGCTTGCCGTTCACGAACAAGGGAATAGACGCCATGTCGGGCCTCGTCATGTCAAGCGGTTCCTGAACAGCCAGGCGGCGGTGGGCAGGGTCACGGCGGCGATCAGCAGCATCGGCCAGATGTCGGAGAACACGGTGCCCAGGCCCACGCCTTCGAGATAGACGCGGCGCACGAGGTCGATGCCGAAGCGCACCGGGTTCGCCAGGGTCGCGATCTGGAGCGCGCGCGGCATCGAGGCCACCGGGGTGGTGAGGCCGGAGAGCAGCATCATCGGCAGCAGCAGCACGAAGGTGTAGAGCTCGGCCTGCTGCATCGTGGCCGAGAGCGCGCTGATCGAGAGCCCGATGCCGACCCCGGCGAAGATGAACGCGGCCAGCCCGACGTAGAGCGTGAGGAGCGAGCCCGCCATCGGGATGTGGAACCAGAAGCGCGTGACGAGCATCACCAGCGTCGACTGGACGAGGCCGATCAGCATCGGCGGGATCGCCTTGCCGATCATGATCTCGGTCGGCGACAAGGGCGTCACCAGCAGCTGGTCGAAGGTGCCCTGCTCGCGCTCGCGCGCCACCGAGAGGGCGGTGAGCAGCAGGGTCTGGAGCATGCTCAGCGTCGCGATCAGCGCCGGCATGAAGTTCCAGCGCGTCTCGAGGTTCGGGTTGAACCAGGCCCGGGTCTCGAGCGTCAGCGCCGGGCCGGGGCCGCCGCGCCGGCGCAGCTCGCTCGCGTTGAAGTCGTCGACGACCGCCGCCACGTCGGCGGCCGCGGTGTTGGCGGTGGTGGAGTTGCGCGCGTCCAGGATGAGCTGCACCGCCGCGCTGCGGCCGGCGAGCAGGTCCTGCTCGAAGCGCGGGCCGATCTGGACGACCATCAAGGCCTTCTGCAGGTCGATGGTGGGTGCGATCTCGGTGCTCGATTCCAGCGTCGCGACGCGGCGGAAGAAGCCGGTGCCGTCGAGCCTGGCGAGCAGCCGGGTCGAGGTCGGGCTGCGGCTCTGGTCGAGCACCGCGTAAGGCACGTTGGACAGGTCGTAGGTCGCGACGTAGCCGAAGAGCAGGCTTTGCAGCAGCACCGGCAGGAACAGGATGACCCGGCTCGACGGGTCCTTGAGCACCAGCAGCAGTTCCTTGCGGATCAGCGCGTGCAGGCGAAAGAAGAGCTCGAGCGGCTTCACGGCATCAGGCCAGTCTTTTGCGCGTGGCGGCGCGTGCGCCGGCGAGCACGAGCACGGCGTAGCCGACGAGGAGGGCGCAGTCCTCGAGCACGATGGGCCAGACGTTGCCCGCCAGCATCAGCGTCTTGATGAGTTCGAGGAAATGCGTCGCCGGCAAGGCCTGGCCGACGGCGCGCACCAGCGGCGGCACGTTGTTCAGGTCGAACAGGAAGCCCGAGAGCATCAGTGCCGGCAGGAAGCTCGTCAGCACCGCGAGCTGGCCGGCGATGAACTGGTTCTTCGTCACCGACGAGATCAGCAGCCCGACGCCGAGGGCCACGAACAGGTACAGCACCGAGCACAGCGCGAGCAGCAGCAGCGAGCCCTGCATCGGCACGTGGAACAGGAAGCGCGAGGCGAGCAGGCACATCGAGAAGCCGATCATGCCGACGCCGAAGTACGGGATCATCTTCGCGAGCAGGATCTCGGTCGGCCGCACCGGGGTCACGAACAAGGCCTCGAGGGTGCCGCGCTCCCATTCGCGGGCGACGACGAGCGAGGTGAGGAAGGCCCCGACCAGGGTCATGATCAGCACGATCAAGCCGGGCACGAGGTACCAGGTGCTGGTGTTGGCGGCGTTGAACCACATCCGGGGCCGGAGCTCGACCGTGCCGAACGGCGCGGTGGCGCCGGCGTCGCCGCCCCGGGCATCGGCATCGCGGCGCGCGGCCTGGGCCAGGGCGCCGCCGACATAGCCCTGGATCACGCGCGCGGTCGCGGCGTCGGCCCCATGGACGATGAGCTGCAGCCGCCCCTGGCCGGCGCCGAGCGCGGCGCTGAAGTCGCCGGGCACGCGCAGGATGGCGTCGACCTCGTGGGCGTCGATGAGGCGGCGCGCCTCGACCATCGAATGCACTTCGCGCAACGTGAAATAGCGCGACAGCCGCAGCCCCGAGAGGCGGTCGGCGACGATCGGCGACGCGTCTTCGAGCACGACCGCGACCCGGGCGTCGTCGATGTCCATCGAGATGCCGTAGCCGAAGATCAGGATCAGGATCGCCGGCAGGGCGATGCCCAGCGCGAGGGCGCTGCGGTCGCGCAGCAACTGGCGCAACTCCTTGCGCGTGAGGGCGAAGAGGCGGCGCCAGAAACCGGTCATGACGGCAGCCCGGGGCCTGCGGCCGGTCGCGCCAGGCGGGAAGGCGTGCTGGGCAATGCCTGCGAACTCATGCCTGCGCCCGCGCCCGCTCGACGATGCCGATGAAGGCCGCTTCCATCGTCGCTGCGCCGCCCGCCTGCTGGCGCACCTCGAGCGGCGTGCCCAGCGCGAGCACGCGCCCGGCGTCCTGGATCACGATGCGGTCGCAGTACTCGGCTTCTTCCATGAAGTGGGTCGTGACGACGGCGGTGGTTCCGCCTTCGGCCAGCGCCGTGATGCGGCGCCAGAACTCGCGCCGGGCAAGCGGGTCGGCGCCGCTCGTCGGCTCGTCGAGGAACAGGATCTGCGGCTCGTGCAGCAGCGCCGCGGCCATCGCCAGGCGCTGGCGGTAACCGCCGGGCAACTGGCTGCTGGGCGTGGCCTGCAGCGCGCCGAGGTCGAACTGCCCCGTCACGGCGGCGATGCGCGTGGCCGCGCCGCGCCCGCGCAGGCCGTAGGCGCCGGCGAAGAAGGCCAGGTTCTCGGCCACGCTGAGGTTGCCGTAGAGCGCGAACTTCTGCGAGACGTAGCCGATGTGGCGTCGCGCCTGGGCCCGCGCATGGCGCAGGTCGACCCCGGCCACGGCGAGCTGGCCGCTGCTCGCCGGCAGCAGGCCGCAGAGCATGCGGAAGGTGGTGGTCTTGCCGGCGCCGTTGGGGCCGAGCAGGCCGAAGACCTCGCCCCGGCGCACGCTGAAGCTGGTGTTGGCGACGGCGACGAAGTCGCCGAAGCGGCGCACGAGGTCGCGGACCTCGATCACGGTCTCGGCGGGCGGCCGGGCCGCAGCGGGCACGCGCGCCGCGTCGGCAGCAACGTCCGCGCCCTGCGCAGGCGCGCCGGCGCCGGTTCCGGGGTCGAGCAGCAGCATGAAGCCGTCTTCGAGCCGGGGCGGCGCCGCGCGCACCGCGGCCGCGCCTTGCAGCTGCCCGGGCTCGGCGGCCCCGGCGCGGCGGATGAAGCGCACCTCGCCGGCCTGCGGCACGGCGTCGACGACGCGGGCGCGGTCGTCGAGCAGACGCGCCTGGAGCCGGCGCGCGGGTTCGTCGGGCGCCGGGCTGGCGACGAAGCACAGGCCATCGGCCAGGCGCCGCAGCGCCGCGGGCGCGCCCGCGGCCAGCACCTGGCCCTGGCGCAGCAGGAAGACCCGGTCGCAGCGCTCGGCCTCGTCGAGGTAGGCGGTGCTGACGATGACGCTGAGCTTCTCGCCCCGCACCAGCTGCTCGACGATCTGCCAGAGCTCGCGCCGCGACAGCGGATCGACGCCCACCGTCGGCTCGTCGAGCAACAGGAGTTCGGGCGAACGCACCAGGGTGCAGGCCAGGCCCAGCTTCTGCTTCATGCCGCCCGAGAGCTGGCCCGCGGCGCGCGCGGTGAAGCGGCCGAGGTCGGTCATCTCGAGCAGGCGCGCATAGCGCCGCGGGCGCTCGGCCGCGGCCACGCCGTGCAGGTCGGCGTAGAGGTCGAGGTTCTCCTGCACGCTCAGGTCGTCGTACAACCCGAAGCGCTGCGGCATGTAGCTGATGCGGTCCTGCACCGCCTGCGGGTCGCGCACGACGTCGATGCCGAGCACGCTGAGGCTGCCCGAGTCGGGCGCGAGCAGGCCCGCGGCCAGGCGCAGCAAGGTGGTCTTGCCGGCGCCGTCGGGGCCGACGAGGGCGGTGAGCGAGCCCGCCGGGACTTCGAGCGAGACCTCGTCGAGCGCGAGCACGCGGCGCTTCGCTTCCTTGACCACGAAGCTGCGGCGCAGCTTCGTGCCGACGAGCGCCGCAGTCACCTGATTGCCCCGCCCGCCGCGTGCGTCGGGACGTGCGCCCGGCAGCCGCCCGGCGCGCACGCGACCGCCCTGCGCACTGCGCGCTCCGGCATGAGCCTGCGGGAGCCGGCGGGAGCATTCATGACGCGGCGCCCGCCTGCGGCTTGTCCTGCAGCTTGAGTTCCACCGTGGCCGGCATGCCCAGGCGCAGTTCGTCCTTTGGGTCGTCGACGAGAAAGCGCAGCTCGTAGACCAGGCTCGTGCGCAGCTCCGGCGTCTGCACCGACTTGGGCGTGAACTCGGCCACCGACGAGATGTAGCCCAGCTTCGCGGCGAGGGCCTGGCCGGGCGCGGCGTCGGTGCTCACGGTCGCGGCCATGCCCGGGTGCAGGCGCCCGAGGCGGGTTTCGTCGACGTAGGCCCTCACCCACTTGGGATGGGTCAGGGCGAGCGTGAACACCGGGCGTTGCGGCGAGGCCATGTCGCCGGGTTCGAGCAGGCGCGCGCGCACCACCGCGTCGACCGGGGCCAGCAGTTGCGATTCGTCGATCTGGCGCTGCAGCAGCGCCTGCTGCGCGCGCGCGTAGGCGAGCTGCTTCTCGGCCTGGGCGATGTCTTCCTTGCGCGGGCCGGCGGCCACGAGCTGGGCCGCCTTGCGCGCGGCCTCGGCCTGGGCCTGCGCGGCCTTCTCGCGCCAGGCGGCGTTGTCCAGGTCCTGCCGCGCCACGCCCTTGCCCTGGGTCGCGTCGGCGGTGGCCTTCAGGCGCTCGCGCTGGTTCTTCGCGAGTCCGGCCTCGGCCTCGGCCGCGGCGAGATTGGCGCGCGCCTGGGCGATCTCCTCCGGCCGGCTGCCGCTCTTCAGGCGCTTCAAGGCCTCTTGCTGGACGCCGATCTGGGCCTGGTTCTGCTCCAGCCGCAGGCGTGCGGTGGTGTCGTCGAGCCGGCCCAGCACCTGACCGGTCTTGACGCGGTCGCCTTCGTCGACGAGCAGCGCGGCGATGCGGTCGCTGGCGTTGAAGGCGAGCGAGACCTGGCGGATGTCGACGTTGCCGTAGAGCGTGAGCCGGTCGGGGTCCGGGGCCGGCGTGCGCGCGGTCCAGGCGCCGATGGCGCCCGCCAGCAGCAGCACGCCCAGGGCCACGGGCAGGATGATTCGCTTGTTCATGGGGCCGAAAAGGAAGTTCCGCCGTCGGGCAACGGGTTCATCATAGCAGTCAGTTCAAATGCAAATTTGAATTTAAACTCGCGCTTGGCGATTCCTTGCGACATGTCAAACCCCCTGCATCCCCCGGCCGCGCCGCGGCGGCGTTCGGTCCGCTCCGACGGCGCCGAGACGCGCGCCGCGATCCTGCGCTGCGCCGCCGGCGTCTTCGCCGAAAAGGGCTACGCGCGCAGCACCAGCCGCGAGGTCTGTGCCGCCGCCGGCTGCAACCTCGCGGCGGTGAACTACCACTTCGGCAGCAAGGCGGGGCTTTACCAGGCGGTGCTGGTGCAGGCCCACGACCAGCTCGTCGCGCTCGACGCGCTCGAGGCGATCCGCCACGGCGGCGCCGCCGCGACCGAGCAGTTGCGCAGCGTCATTGCCTTGTTCCTGCGCCGCCCCGGCGACCCCCTGCTGGCGCGCAGCCTGCGCGTTTTGGTGCAGGAGCTGATGGCGCCGACCGAGCATGCCGAGCGCCTGCTGCGCGAAGCGGTGCTGCCCAAGGTGCGCCTGATGCGGGGCCTCGTGGCGGCGCTGCTGGGCGTGCCCGAAGACCGGCCGGTGGTGCAGCGTGGCCTCGCCTTCGTGATCCTGCCCTGCATCATGCTGGTCATCGCCCCGCCGAGCGTGCTCGGGCGGGCGCTGCCGGCGCTCACCGCCGATCGCCAGGCCCTTCTCGACGACCTCGGCGCCTATGCGCTGGCCGGGTTGGAGTCGATGAAACACAGACCGGATTCGACAACCAGAAAGGTCGATGCGACATGACGTAGTTCATCATTCTTGGTACTTCGTAACATGATGTTTCAGATATGATTTGAAGATTGCATCACCCGCCGGCAAGCCTGCGCCGGCTCGACATCGAGAAATGCCCGGCCTGAAAAGCAGCGCAGCGTTCCAGGCCCGGCTTGCGCGGTGGATGAGGCCCAGCGTCCTGACCCTCGGCGTGGGCCTGCTGCTGGTGGTGGCGATCGTCAGCCTGGCCGGGTTGTCGGTCCGGGCCCAGCGCGAGCACGAGATCACGACCTGGAAGCGCCAGCTCGAAACCGTGGCGCTCATCCTGGCCGAACACGCGGCGCAGTCGCTGCGGGTCGACAACGGCGTGCTCGACGACCTCGCCGGCCGGATCCAGGCGCTCGACGTGACGGACGACGCCTCGCTGCGCCGGCGCCTGGGCAGCCGGGCCGTGTTCGAGTTGCTGCGCGAGCGCATCCGCCACCTGCCCGAGGTCGAGGTCGCCACCGTCGTCGCGGCCGACGGCCAGGTCGTGAACTTCACGCGCTCGTACCCGCCGCCGCCGATCAACCTGGCCGACCGCGACTACTTCGCGGCGAACCGGGCGGGCACGGGGGTCGGAGCCCAGGTGAGCCAGCCGGTTCACAACAAGGGCAACGGCAAGTGGACCTTCTATCTCAGCCGCCGCCTCGACGATCGCCAGGGCAAGATGATCGGCCTGCTGCTGCTCGGGGTGTCGATCGACGTCTACTCGGACTTCTACGCCCCGATCGGATCGAGCCTCGGCAAGGGCGCGGCGATCAACCTCTTCCGCAGCGATTTCGTGCTGCTCGCGCGCTGGCCGCGCAGCGAAGCGCGGATCGGCCGCGCGAACCGGCTCGGGGTCAGCTACGACCTCGTCGCGCGCCGGGGGCTCAGCCACGGCGCCGAATACACGCGCTCGTACCGGCTGGTCGACGACGCCAACACCGAGCGCATCGTCGCCACCCGCGTCGTCGACCGCGCCCCGCTCATCGTCAGCGCCGCGGCCACCGGCGACCTCTTCCTCGCGGGCTGGCGCCGCGCCGCGCTCGGCACCGCGCTGGTCGCCGGCCTGGGCATCGCCGTCTTGCTGGGCGCGTTGTTCTTGCTCGTGCGGCTGCAGCGCCGCCACGAGGCCGAGCTCGACGACAAGCGCCGCCTCAACGAGTCGCTGCGCGCGAGCGAGCAGCGCGCCAACCAGATCATCGAGAGCGCGCCGGACGCGATGCTCATCGTCGACGCCGAGGGCCGGATCCGGCGCCTAAACGCGCGCGCCGAAGCGCTGTTCGGCTGGCCGCGGCACGAACTCGTCGGCCAGCCGGTCGAGCGGCTGATGCCGCAGGGGCTGAGCGAGCGCCACGTCCGGCATCGCGGCGCCTATTTCGCCGACCCCGCGAGCCGGCCGATGAACAGCCACCGCCCGCTGCGCGCGCTGCGCAGCGACGGCCGGACGGTACCGGTCGAGATCAGCCTGGCGCCGCTCGAGATCGGCGACGAGGCCCTGGTCCTGGCTTCGGTGGTGGACGTGAGCCTGCGCCAGGCCCTCGAAGCCGAGCTGCGCGAGCACCGCGACCGGCTCGAAGACCAGGTGGCCGAGCGCACCTCGCAGCTGGTGGCGGCGCGCAACGAGGCCGAACGCCTGGCCCAGGTGAAGAGCCAGTTCCTGGCCAACATGAGCCACGAGATCCGGACCCCGCTCAACGCCATCAGCGGCCTGGCCTACCTGATCCGGCGCGCCGGGGTCGCGCCCGGGCAGGCGCAGCGCATGGACAAGCTCCAGGACGCGAGCCAGCACCTGCTGGCGGTCGTCAACTCGATCCTCGAGCTCTCGAAGATCGACGCCGGCGAGTTCAGCCTGGACCGGGTGCCGGTGGCCGTCGAGGCCCTGACCCAGGGCGTGGTCGCGATGCTGGCCGAGCGCGCCCAGGCCAAGGGCCTCGAACTCCGCACGACCAGCCGCGGCCTGCCGCCGCTGCTGGCGGGCGACCCGACGCGGCTGCGCCAGGCCTTGCTGAACTACGTCGGCAATGCGATCAAGTTCACCGAAGCCGGCCGGATCGAGGTGCGGGTGGGCGTCGAGCGCGACGCCGCCGAATCGATGCTTCTGCGCTTCGAGGTCGAGGACAGCGGCGTCGGCATCGAGCCGGAGGCGCTGCCGCGCCTGTTCAGCGCCTTCGAGCAGGCGGACAACTCGATGACGCGCCGCTACGGCGGCACCGGCCTGGGGCTGGCGATCACGCGCAAGCTGGCCCAGCTGATGGGGGGCGACGCCGGCGCCGAAAGCGCGCCCGGCGTGGGCAGCCGCTTCTGGTTCACGGCCCGGCTCGACAAGCTGCCGGCGGCGCCGCCGCTGCAGGCGCCGCCGGCGCCGCTGCCGCCGCCGGCCTGCGACGGACCCCTGGTGCTGCTGGTCGAGGACGACCCGATCAACCGCGAGATCGCGCAGTCCCTGCTCGAGATGGCGGGGGCCCGCGTCGACCTGGCCGCGAACGGCGCCCAGGCGCTCGAACGCAGCGCGGGCCGCGACTACGCGCTCGTGCTGATGGACATGCAGATGCCCGGGATGGACGGCCTCGAGGCGACGCGCCGCTTGCGCGCGCGCGGCCTGACGCTGCCCATCGTCGCCCTCACCGCCAACGCGTTCGCCGAGGACCGCCAGCGCTGCCTCGAGGCCGGCATGGACGAGGTGGTCACCAAGCCGATCGTCGCCGAGCAGTTCTTCGCGACCCTGCGGCGCTGGATCGGCAGCACCGAATCCGAGCAGGCCGCGGCGCTCTGAGGTCGCGCGGCGCGCGAAGCGCCGGGCTCGGGCGAGCGCCGCGGCGCCGGCTCCGCCGGTCCGCCAGCCCTGCGCCTGTGGGTCACGAAGAGGCCCCGGGGCGGCGATTCAGGGCCGCCCGCCGAAGACGCGCGGCAGGAAGGCCGGCGTCCGGCGCGCGTAGTCGGCGTAGGCCGGGCGCGTCTTCATCAGGTAGGCATCGGTCATGCGCGTGGCCGAGCCGCCGTTCATCATGTGCACCGTGTAGGCGCTGGCGAACAGGCCGATCCAGCCCGCGGGGTGGGCGAGGGCGAGCAGGCCATAGGCGCACCAGATGGCGGCCTCGCCGAAGTAGTTCGGGTGCCGGCACTGCGACCACAGGCCCTGGTCGAGCACCCGGCCCTTGCGCGACGGGTCGCGCTTGAAGCGCGCGAGCTGCCAGTCGGCGCCGGCCTCGAAGACGAAGCCGACGAGCCAGACCGCGGTGGCCAGGGTTTCGAGCGCGCCGATCGGGCCGGGTGCGGCCAGCGCGAGCGTGAGCGGCAGGGTCCAGATCCAGATCAGCACGGCCTGCAGCAGGAATACCTGGAAGTAGCTCCACCACCACCAGGCCGCGCCGGTGCGCGCGCGCCAGCGGGCATAGCGCGTGTCCTCGCCGCGCGGCAGGTTGCGTGCCGCGATGTAGGCGGTATAGCGCCAACCCCAGAGGTTGACGAGGACGAGGATGAGCAGCGCGCGCGGCGAGGAGTCGGCCCCGCCCCAGATCCACTGCAGCCAGACCGAGAACACGACGCACAAGGCGTAGCCCAGGTCCATCAGGCTCGAGTCGCGGCGCAGCACGCTCGCCACCCAGACCAGGCTCAGCCAGCCCCAGATGACGAGCCCGCTGCGCGCCAGCGGGCGCCAGAACCCGGCCAGCGCCGGCGGCGCCAGCGCGGCGAGGGCGCCGAGCAGCAGCAGCGGCAGCAGCGGGAACAGATAGTCCTTGGCACTGGGTCTCCAGCAGCTCAGGCGGCGGACGCCGGTGAGCCAGGCGACGGCCAGCAAGCCCCAGAGCGCGGCGCAGGCAAGGAACAGGGCATCGCTCATGGGGTCGCCGAATTCAGAGTCCGCGCAGGGGATTGCCGGCGTCGACCGGGATCACGACGCCGGCTCAGCGCGCCGCGCTCATCGGCGGCGCCACCTGCACCCAATGCCCGCCCTTGATCTCGTCGATGGCGACGAGCTCGGGGCTGACGTGGTTGTCGACGAACCCGAGCTTGGCGTAGGTCGTGAAGTCCTGATGGCTCACGCTCTTGCAGGCGCTGGCGAAGCTCTGCGCCGTGAGGTTGCGGCCGGCGGCCTGCAGGCAGTCGACGAACCAGCTCGCGTAGCTGTAGGCGTTGGCGGCGTTCTCGTCGGGGTCGGTGTTGTACCGGGCCTTGTAGTCGCGCCAGAACTTCTGCGCCGCCGGGTCCTTGCTGTTGGCGTCGTTGAGGACCCAGCCGCCGATGCCGTACAGGCCTTCGACGGCGTTCTTGCCGAGCACGGCGACGATGGTCGAACGCGCCGGGATTCCGGCCAGCACCTTGACGTTCCAGCCCACCTTCTTGATCTCCGACATCACGCCCACGGTCTCGCGCACCACCGTGGCGGCGAAGACGAGGTCGGCGTCGGCGGCGCGCATCTTCGCGACCTGGCTGCTGAAGTCGACGTCGCCGACCTTGAACGACGCCTCGGCCACCGGGCTCAGCCTGGCGGCCTTCAGCGCCTGGTCGATGCCGGCGCGCATCAGGTCGCCGAGCGGCCCTTCCTGGTAGATCACGCCGACGCGCTTGGCACCCCAGGTCTTGATCGCCCAGGACAGCCCCGTCGCGGTGGTGCTGTCGTAGTTCTGCACCGTGGTGAACAGCAGCGGGCTGTTGCCCGAGATCTTCTGGATCACCGCGCTGGCCGCCCAGGGCGCGAAGACGACCACGCCGGCACCGGTGGCGGCCTTGACGGTGGCCGCGTTGGGGCCCGAGCCGAAGGAGTTGAGCAGGGCGAAGACGTCGTCGCTCTTGATCAGCTTTTGCACCGCGCGCACCGCGAGCTGGGGCTGGCTGCCGTTGTCCTCGGTCACTAGGCGAATCTTGCGGCCGTGGATGCCGCCGGCGGCATTGGCTTCGTCCAGGCGCATCTGGGTGGCGTTGCGCAGCATCGGCATGTTGGCCGCGGTCGGCCCCGACAGGTCGAGGTGGGTGCCGATCACGATCTCGGTGTCGCTGACGCCGCCGGCCCGGGCCGCGCCGGGCAGGGCAAGGGCACAAGCCAGGGCAGTCGCGACGGCCAGGCCATGCAGGTGTTTCATCGATGTCTCCTTGTCGTGGTGGTGGTGGTGGGAAAGGTCGGCCGCGCCGGCTCAGGACGGGTACATGGTGTCGATCAGCGCCGCGTACTTGCGCGTCACCAGGCGGCGCTTGAGCTTCATCGTCGGCGTCAGTTCCTCGTCCTCGGCGGTGAGCAGCTGGTCGATGATGCGGAAGTCCTTGACCTGCTCGACCCGCGCCAGCTGGGCGTTGGCGCGCGCTATCTCGCCGCGCACCAGCTCGACGATCTCGGCCGCGCGCGCCAGGCTGGCGTAGTCGGTGTAGGGCACCTGGCGGTCTCGCGCATAACGCGCGGCCTGCTCGTGGTCGAGCATCACCAGCGCGGTGAGGAAGCGCCGGCCGTCGCCGACCGCGATCGCGTCGGTGACGTAGGGACTGAACTTGAGCAGGGTCTCGATCTGGCTCGGCGTGATGTTCTTGCCGCCGGCCGTGATCAGGATGTCCTTGATGCGGTCGCGGATCGCGAGCTCGCCGGCGGGCGAGATCTCGCCGCAGTCGCCGGTGTGCAGCCAGCCCTCGGCGTCGACGCTCTCGGCGGTTTTCTCGGGCTGTCGCCAGTACCCGGCGAAGACGTTGGGGCCGCGCACCAGCACCTCGTCCTGCTCGCCCAGGCGGACCTCGATGCCTGGCCCCGGCAGGCCGGCCCAGCCGACGCGGATGCACCCGGGCGGCGCTGCGGTCACGAAGCCGCAGGTCTCGGTCAGGCCGTAGGCCTCGCGCAGCTCGATGCCCAGCGCGAGGTACCAGCGCACCAACTCGGGCGAGACCGGCGCCGCGCCGGTCAGCGCCGTCTTGATGCCGGCCAGCCCGAGCCGCTTGCGCACGTTGTGCAGCGCCGCGATGCCGAGCAGCCTTTCGCCCAGCCCCGCGCGGCGCGCCGGCCCCTGGCCTTGCAGCATCGGTTCGAGCCGCGCCGCCGCCGCGGCGCGCGCCCGGGCGTAGGCCCAGCGCGCCGGGGCCACGGCGTCGCGCATCGCCAGCTCGACCTGCGAGTACAGCTTCTCCCAGAAGCGCGGCGGTGCGAAGACGATCTGCGGCTCGACCTCGCGCAGGTCGTTGAAGACCGTGCCGGCGTTCTCGGGGAAATGCACGACCACGCCCAGCGCCAGCGGGTTGAAGGCCGAGGACATGCGCTCGGCGATGTGGCACAGCGGCAGGAAGGACAGGATGCGGTCGCCCGGCACCGCCTGCAGGTAGTTGGGCGCCTGGCGGATCTGGGCCATGACGTTGGCCGCGCTGATCATCGCGCCCTTGGGCTCGCCCGTGGTGCCCGAGGTGTAGACCAGGAAGGCGATGTCGCCGGGCCGGCCGGCGTCGATCGCGGCCTCGAAATCGGCCGCCCGGGTGGCTGCGAGTTCGCGCCCGCGACTCAGCAGTTCGTCGAAGAAGCCGACCTGTGGGTCGGCGAAGCCGCGCAGCCCTTCGCGTTCGATCACGACGATGCGGCGCAAGGCCGGGCAGCGCGCGCGCACCGCCAGCACCTTGTCGAGCTGCTCCTGGTTCTCGACCACCACCAGCGCGCTCGCCGAGTCGACCAGGATGTGCTCGACCTGGGCCGCCGAGCACGTTGGATAGATGCCGTTGCCGATGCGCCCCATGCACTGCGCGCCGAGGTCGGCGAGCAGCCATTCCGGGCGGTTCTCGGCCAGCACCGACACCACCTCGCCGTGCTCGACGCCGGCCTCGGCCAGCGCCAGGCCGACCGCTCGCACCTGCTCGTAATAGCCGGCCCAGCTGAGGCCGCTCCACAGGCCGCGGCGCTTGGCGCGCAGCGCCGGTTTCTGCGCCCATTGCCGGCAGCGCTGGCGCAACAGCTTGGCAGGGGTGTCGAAAGCCGGGTCCAAGGCCGGGTCCAGGGTGGGGTTCATCGCGCGCGCCTTCATCGCCAGGTCTTGCGCCGGCGCCAGCGCGCCTGCCCCGACAGCCCGCCCGCATGGCCCAGGCCGAGGTAGGACTCGCGCACGTCGGTCTTTTCCATCAGGGCCTGGCAACGGTCGACCGCGACCACCCGGCCGACCTCCATCACATAGCCCATGTCGCCGGCCTCGAGCGCGACCGCGGCGTTCTGCTCGACCACCAGCACCGCGACCCCGGTCTCGCGCGCGATGCGGCCGATGATGCGAAAGATCTCCAGCGTCAGCAGCGGCGACAGGCCCAGCGAGGGCTCGTCCAGCAGCAGCAGCTTCGGGCCGCTCATCAGCGCGCGGCCGATCGCCAGCATCTGCTGCTCGCCGCCGGACAGCAGCCCGCCATGCTGGCCGGCGCGCTCGCCCAACCGCGGAAACCAGGCCTGCACCCGCTCCAGGTCCTGGCGCACGGCGTCGCGGTCGCGCCGGGCGTAGGCCCCCATCGCGAGGTTGTCGCGCACCGACAGAAAGGGGTAGATCTGCCGGCCCTCGGGCACCAGCACCAGGCCGCGGCGGCAGACCTGGTCGGCGTCCAGGCCGTGGACCGGCTGGCCCTCGAACCAGACGCCGCCCTTGAACGGATCGATGACGCCGGCGATGGTGTTCAGCAGCGTCGACTTGCCGGCGCCGTTGGCGCCCAGCACGGCGACGATCTCGCCGCGCCGGACCTGCAGGTTGATGCCCTGGATCGCCATCACCGGGCCGTACCAGGTCTCGAGGCTGCGCACCTCGAGCAGCGGGGCTTCGTGCGTCTGCGTCACACCACCCCCCCACCGAGGTAGGCGGCGACGACGCGTTCGTCGGACTGCACCTGGGCCGGCGTGCCTTCGGCCAGCACCCGGCCCTGGGCCATGCAGATCACCCGGTCGGCAACCGCGCTCACCAGCGACATGTCGTGCTCGACCATCACCACCGTGACGCCGAGGTCGCAGCGGATGTCGTCGATCCAGAAAGCCAGCTCGCGCGACTCTTCGGGGTTCAGTCCCGAGGCCGGCTCGTCGAGGAACAGCAGCCGCGGCCGCGTCGCCAGCGCGCGGCCGAGCTCGACCACCTTGCGCACGCCGTAAGGCAGCCCGGCGACGAGGCTGCGGCGGTGGGCCGAGAGGTCGAGGAACTCGATCAGCTCCTCGACCGCCGCGCGCGAGGCTTCCTCGGCGGCCAGCGCCGCCGGGGTGCGCAGCAACTGCTGCCACCAGCGGCCGTGGCCGAAGCGGTGGCGGCCGAGCAGCAGGTTGTCGAGCACGGTCGCGCCTTCGAACAGCTCGATGTTCTGGAAGGTGCGGGCCAGGCCGAGCGCGGCGATGCGCTCGCGCGGCACCTGGCCGATCGGCCGGCCTTCGAAGACGATCTCGCCGGCGCTGGCGTCGAAGATGCGCGTGACGACGTTGAGCACCGAGGTCTTGCCCGCGCCGTTGGGCCCGATCAGCGCCAGCACCTCGCCGGGGCGGACCTCGAAGCTGACCTCGTCGATCGCGCGTACGCCGCCGAAGGCCAGCGCCACGCCGCGCAACTCGAGCAGGGCGCGGCCGGGCGGCGCAGGGGGTGGGGGTCGAGGGGCCATGGTCAGCGCGATTCAGCGGTAATGGGCCGAGGTCATGTAGCGCTTGACGCGCCGGAAGGTGTCGCGGCGCACCATCGGGAAGGTCTCCAGCCAGGCCCGCAGCTTGAGCCAGCGGCCGTTGAGCCCCTGCGGCTCGAACAGCACGAACAGCGCCAGCACCCCCCCGGCGATGAAGGTCTCGAAGCCGAACTGCGCCGCCAGGTTGGCCGGCAGCAGCAGCTTCAGCCGCGAGATGAAGTTCGGCAGCATGGCGATCAGCACCGCGCCGAGGATCGCGCCGCGCAGGCTGCCCAGGCCGCCGATGACGACCATCAGCACCAGGTCCATCGACACCAGCAGGCCGAAGGCGTCGGGCGTCAGGTATTGCAGCTGATGCGCCAGCAGCGCGCCGGCGAGCCCCGCGACCGCGGCCGAGGCGGCGAAGGCCGCGACCTTGATGCGCGCCACCGGCAGCC
This sequence comes from Burkholderiales bacterium, assembly GCA_028868875.1. GTDB lineage: Bacteria > Pseudomonadota > Gammaproteobacteria > Burkholderiales > Burkholderiaceae_C > Rubrivivax. The sequence continues at coordinate 17,882 of JAGWTS010000049.1, forward strand.
CGAGCGAATACGAGGCGGCCTCGGAGTCGCGCACCCCGACCAGGGCGCGGCCGAGCATCGAGCGGGTGACGTTGATCGCCCCCAGCAGCACCCCCAGCAGCAGCCCCAGGCAGAGGTAGTAGAACGCCACCCGTCCGCCGAGCGCGACCCCCAGCACCTCGGGCGCCGGCACTGCGATGCCGGTGAAGCCTCCAGTGACAGCGCTCCAGTGGCCGGTGACGAATCCGACGAGCACCGAGAACGACAGCGTCACCATCGCCAGGTACAGGCCCGAGACCCGGATCGCCGGCAGGCCGACGACGACGCCCGCCGCGGCGGCCATCAGCGCCGCCAGCGGCAGCGACAGCGGCAGCGGCATGCCCTGGGTCAGCATCCAGGTGTGGCCGTAGGCGCCGACCGCGAGAAAGGCCGAGTGGCCGAGCGAGACCTGGCCGCTGTAGCCGGTCAGCAGCATCAGCCCCAGGCTGGCGATCGCCATGATGAAGATGTAGCTCGCCTCGCCGGTGAGGAAGGCGCCGCCGGCCCAGGGAAAGGCGAGCAGGGCCACGGCCAGCAGGCCGTAGCACCAGCGCTCGCCGGGCTTGCGCAGCAGCGCCTGGGCGTCGCGGTAGCGGGTGTGGTAGTCGGGACTCATGGCTCGTCAGTCTTCGCTGGCGGCCGCAGCCACTGTCGAAGCAGGAGGAAACGTTTCAAGCGGACGCCGCGGAACCGGCTTTGCCGGGCCGCCGGCGTCGCCCCCCCGGGGGGGAGCGCCGAAGGCGCTTCGGGGGGGATTCATTTCAGACTCTGCGGCCATGGGCTTCGCCCAGCAGCCCGTGGGGGCGCAGGATGAGCATCGTGATGAGCAGCACATGGGCCACCACCTCCTTGCTGCCGTCGGGGCCGAAGACGCCGGTCCATTGCTCGATCTGGCCGATCAGCAGCCCGCCGACGATCGCCCCGGCGATGCTGCCGAAGCCGCCCAGCACGAGCGCGGCCAGGGCATTGAGCATCACCGACCACATGTTGATGTCGACCAGCGTGACCGGTGCCAGCAGCACCCCGGCGAGCGCCGCCATCAGGCCGGCCAGCGCCCAGACCAGCGAATTGACGCGCTTGACCGGAATGCCGTTCAGGAAGGCGGCAAGCTGGTTCTGCGACGCCGCCTGCATCGCCACGCCGAGCCGGGTGTGGCGCAGGAAGACCAGCAGCAGCGCGGTAGCCGCGAGCACCACGGCCAGGATCACGAGATTGAGGTCGGAGACCACGGCGCCGCCCAGGGTCGTGGTCTGGCCGGTCCAGGGCGTGGCCAGGCTGCGCGATTCGGCGCCGAACACCATGCTCGTGGCGCCGCGCAGCATGAAGGCCAGGGCGATCGTCAGCATCACACCGCTGAATTGCGGCTGGCCGACGATGCGCCGCACCAGCAGGGCGTCGATCGCATACGACAGGCCGGCGACGAAGGCCAGCGCCAGCGGCAGGGCGAGCCAGAAGGAGACGCCGCCGACGCCGACGGCCCACCAGGCGACGAAGGCGCCGACGGTCATCAGGTCGCCGTGGGCGAAGTTCAGCACCTCCGTCGCCTTGTAGGTCAGCACCAGGCCGAGCGCGACCAGGGCATAGATCGCGCCCACGGCCAGGCCGTTGACGATGAGCTGGACGGCGACCTGGCCGTTCAAGCGCCGGCCCCCGGGGCTATGCGTTCGATCAGGGCCGCCGCCGCGAGGCCGGCCGCGCCGCAGGCCGCGACGATGGCGCGGCGCGCGCCGCGGCGCTCCAACTCGTCCAGCGCCGTGCCGAGCAAGGCCGCGCCGGTCGAGCCCATCGCGTGGCCGAGGGCGATGGCACCGCCGTTGACATTCAGGCGCTCGTGCGGCACGTCCAGGTGCTTCATGTAGTGCAGCATGAGTGCGGCAAAGGATTCGTTGATCTCGAACAGGTCGATGTCGGCCAGGGTCAGGCCGGTGCGCGCCAGCACCGCGCGCGTGGCGTCGACGGCGCCGGTCAGCGCCAGCGTGCGGTCGATCGCGACCTCGGCGACGCCGAGCAGGCGCGCCCGCGGCTTCAGCCCGAGCCGCCGCGCCGCACCCGGGCTGGCGAGCAGCACCGTCGAGGCGCCGTCGGCCATCGCCGGTGAATTGCCGGCGGTGTGGACGTGGTCGATCGCGGCCAGCCCCAGGTGCTCGGCCAGCCAGTCGTCGAGCCCGGTCTTGGCGCCGAGTGCGGCGAAGGCCGGCTTCAGTTCGGCCAGGGTGGCGGCGCTGGTCTGCGGGCGCGGCGTCTCGTCGGCGGCGAGCAGCAGCGTGCCCTCGGCGTCGGCCACCGGCGCCAGCGAGCGCAGCCAGCCGGCTTCGCGCGCCGCCGCGGCACGCTGTTGCGAGGCCAGGGCGACGGCGTCGCAGTCGGCGCGCGAGAAGCCTTGTTGGGTCGCGATCGCGTCGGCGGCCAGGCCGATCGACACGAGCCGCAGCGCGCGCCCCAGATCCGGATCCCGGGTGAGCGGCCCGCCGTCGCTGGACATCGGCACGCGCGACATCGATTCGACGCCGCCGCCGACCGCCAGCCGGTCGCTCGCCAGCGCCTGCATCGCGGCATAGCCGACGGCCGACAACCCCGAAGCGCAATAGCGGTTGATGCTGAGCGCGGGCACGCTGTCGGGCCAGCCCGCGGCGAGCAGCGCGAGCCGGCCGATGTGGCTGCCTTGCTCGGCCGTCTGGCTGACGCAGCCGACGATGACATCGGCGATGGCGGCGGGGTCGATGCCGCTGCGCGCCGGCAAGGCACGGAGCACGCCGGCCAGCAGGTCGACCGGCTTGACGCCGCGCAAGGCGCCCTTGTCGTTGCCGCGGCCGCGCGGCGTGCGCAACGCGTCGACGATCAGTGCCGCGGTCATGGGCCGACTCCGACCACGAAGCTGCACACCGTGGCGCAGCTGCCGCCGATGTTCAGGGTGCCGAAGTTGCGCGCCCCTTCCACCTGGTAGTCGCCGGCCCGGCCCTCGACCTGGCGCGCCGCGTCCAGCAGCATGCGCGCGCCAGTCGCGCCGACCGGGTGGCCGCCGCCGATCAGGCCGCCGCTGGGGTTGATCGGCAGCTTGCCGCCGAAATCGATCAGGCCGCTGTCCACCGCCTGCCAGCTCTGGCCCGGCGGCGTGATGCCGTAATGGTCGATCGCCACGTACTCGGTGGTGGTGAAGCAGTCGTGGGTCTCGATGCCGTCCAGG
>JAGWTS010000412.1 GCA_028868875.1 Burkholderiales bacterium
GTCATGGTCGATGCAGCCGCCTACAGTGCGCCGACTTCGCGATCAGGAGAGAACGATGAATCAAGGATCTGATGGTACCAACGCCGGCCTGATGGCCAGGCGCCATGCGGCGGTGCCGCGCGGAGTCGGCCAGGCGCACCAGATCTTCATCCAGCGCGCCGTCAACGCCGAACTCTGGGACGTGGAAGGGCGGCGCTACATCGATTTCGCGGGCGGCATCGCGGTGCTCAACACCGGTCACTGCCACCCCGGCGTCATCGCCGCGGTGAAGGCCCAGCTCGATCTCTACACCCACACCTGCTTCCAGGTCGTGGCCTACGAGCCTTACGTCGAGCTCGCCGAGCGCCTGAACGCTCTCGCCCCCGGGGTACAGCCGAAGAAGACGCTGTTCCTGTCCACCGGCGCCGAGGCGATCGAGAACGCGGTCAAGATCGCGCGCGCCCACACCCGCCGCTCCGGCATCATCGCCTTCAGCGGCGGCTACCACGGCCGCACCCTGCTGACCCTGGGCCTCACGGGCAAGGTCGCGCCCTACAAGACCGGCTTCGGTCCCTTCCCGGGCGAGGTCTTCCACGCCCTGTTCCCGAACCCGCTGCACGGCGTCAGCATCGAGGACGCGCTGGCCTCGGTCGAATCGGTGCTGAAGAACGACATCGAGCCCGATCGCGTCGCCGCCTTCATCGTCGAGCCGGTGCAAGGCGAGGGCGGCTTCTACATCGCGCCGCCGGCCTTCGTCGAAGGACTGAAGGCCATTGCCGATCGCCACGGCATCCTCCTCATCGCCGACGAGGTGCAGACCGGCGCCGGCCGCACCGGCACCTGGTTCGCCTGCGAGCAGTGGAGCGTCGCGCCCGACCTCATCGCCACCGCCAAGTCACTTGCCGGGGGCTTCCCGATCTCGGGCGTGATCGGCCGCGCCGACGTCATGGACGCGCCGGGCCCGGGCGGCCTGGGCGGCACCTACGCGGGCTCGCCGATCGGCTGCGCCGCCGCGCTCGCGGTGCTGAAGGCTTTCGAGGACGAGAAGCTGCTCGAGCGCAGCAAGGCCGTCGGCGCGCGCCTCGTCGCCGGGCTGTCGGCGATCGCGAAGCGCCACCCGGCGATCGGCGACGTGCGCGGCCTCGGCGCGATGGTCGCGATCGAGCTCTTCGAAGACGGCGACGCCCAGCATCCGGACGCCGAACTCACGCGCAACGTGATCGCCGAGGCGGCGCGGCGCGGCCTCATCCTGCTGTCCTGCGGGACCTACGGCAACGTCATCCGCGTGCTGGTGCCGCTCACGGCATCGGACGCGCTCATCGACGAGGGCCTGGCCGTGATGGCTGCCTGCTTCGACACGGTTCGCTGAAATGAATCCCCCCCGAAGCGCCTTCGGCGCTCCCCCAGGGCCCACCCAGGGCCCCTTCGTGGCCCTCGGGGGCGACGCCAGCGGCCCGGCGGAGCCGGTTCCGCGGCGTCCGCTTGAATCGTCTAATGCCGCTGCTGCTGGCGTTGCGGCCATCCCGCTCGTGCGTTTTCGCGGCGTGCAGAAGACCTACGACGGCGTCGCGCTCGTCGTGCGCGGGCTCGACCTCGAGATCCGCCGCGGCGAGTTCCTCACGCTGCTCGGGCCATCGGGCTCGGGCAAGACGACGACGCTGATGATGCTCGCCGGCTTCGAGTCGCCGACCGCCGGCGACATCGAGCTCGCGGGCAAGCCCATCACGCGCACGCCGCCGCACAAGCGCCATTTCGGCATGGTGTTCCAGAACTACGCGCTCTTCCCCCACATGACGGTGGGCCAGAACGTGGCCTACCCGCTCACCGTGCGCGGCGTCTCGCGCGCCGACCAGGCGAAGCGGGTCGCGCGCGCCTTGGCGATGGTGCAGCTCGACGGCAAGGCCGAGCGCATGCCGGCGCAGCTCTCGGGCGGCCAGCAGCAGCGCGTGGCGCTGGCGCGCGCCCTCGTCTTCGAACCCCAGCTCGTGCTCATGGACGAGCCGCTGGGCGCGCTCGACAAGCAGTTGCGCGAGCACATGCAGATCGAGCTCAAGGAGTTGCACCGCCAACTCGGCGTGACCTTCGTCTACGTCACCCACGACCAGGGCGAGGCGCTGACGATGAGCGACCGCGTGGCGGTCTTCAACGACGGTGCGATCCAGCAGATCGACGCCGTCGACCGCATGTACGAGGCGCCGTCGAACCGCTTCGTCGCCGGCTTCATCGGCGACTCGACGGTGCTCGCCGGCAGCTTGCGCGAAGGCGGCCGGATCGAACTTGCCGACGGCCGAATGCTCGCCGGCGTCGACGTCAACGGCGCCGCCGTGGGCGCCCGGGTCGACGCCTGCATCCGGCCCGAGCGCATCGTGCTGCACGCCGCGGACCCGGGGCGCTCCAACGTGCTCGCCGCGCGCGTGGCCGACGTCATTTATTTCGGCGACCACCTGCGCCTGCTCTGCGCCCTCGGGCCGGGCCAGGCGCCGGCGACGGTCAAGCTGCCGCTGGCGGCGCGCACGCCGCCCAGGCCCGGCGACGAGGCCTGGCTCGAGTTCCCGCCCGAATTCACGCGCATCTACCGCTGAACCGCCTTTCCACCCACCCCACCCACCCCCGCTCGAGGAGTTCGCAGATGAAGTTTTCCATGCTCGCCGCCGCCGTCCTGGCCGCCGGCCTCGCGCTGCCTGCGCTGGCGCAGAAGCAGCTCACGGTCGTCAACTTCGGCGGCGCCAACGCCAGCGCCCAGGACAAGGCCTTCTACAAGCCTTTCGAGAAGACCGGCGTCACCGTCGTGCCGGTGGAATACAACGGCGAGCAGGCCAAGATCAAGGCCATGGTCGACACCAAGAAGGTGAGCTGGGACGTGGTCGAGGTCGAGTCGCCCGACGTCGCGCGCGGCTGCGACGAAGGCCTCTTCGAGCGCCTGGACTACTCCAAGATTGCGCCCAAGGCCGACTTCATTCCGGCGGCGGTGCGCGAATGCGGCGTCGGCATCTTCGTCTGGTCGACGGTTCTCGCCTACAACGGCGACAAGCTCAAGACCGCTCCCACCTCCTGGGCCGATTTCTGGGACGTGAAGAAGTTTCCCGGCAAGCGCGCGATGCGCAAGGGCGCGCGCTACAACCTCGAGTTCGCGCTCATGGCCGACGGCGTCAAGGAAGCCGACGTCTACAAGGTGCTGGCCACCCCGGCCGGCGCCGACCGCGCCTTCAAGAAGCTGGGCGAGCTCAAGCCCTACATCCAGTGGTGGGAGGCCGGCGCCCAGCCGCCGCAGTTCCTCGTCGCCGGCGACGTGGTCATGAGCACGGCCTACAACGGCCGCATCGACGCCGCCAATCGCGAAGGCAAGAACCTGCGCATCAGCTGGACCGGCGGCATCTACGACCTCGACTACTGGGTCGTCCCGACCGGCACGCCGAACAAGGAGGAGGCGATGAAGTTCATCGCCTACGCCAGCACGCCGGCCGCGCAGGCCGTGTACGCGCAGAACATCGCCTACGGCCCGACCAACACCAAGGCTCTGGCGCATCTCGACGCCAAGACCCTGGCCGACCTGCCCACGGCGCCGGCGAACGCGCGCAACGCGCTCCAGTTCAACGTCAAGTTCTGGGCCGACCAGGGCGAGGAGCTCGAGAAGCGCTTCGCATCCTGGGCCACCCAGTAAGGCCTGGACCGACTCCAGCCGCGTTGCCCCCCCGGGGCGCGTGAGCACCGATTGCGATCGAGGCCGCGCCCCGGCGACACAGCGAGACCATGAACAACGCCCTTGCCGCTCCCCCAGCCCCCGTCGACGATCCGCGCGGGCTGCGGCGCGCCCTCGGGCGCGCCGATCGTCACCGCAAGTGGCGGGCGTTCTCGCTCACGCTGCCGCTGCTGGCTTTCCTGCTTTTCACCTTCCTCGTGCCGATTGCGGCCCTGCTCCTGCGCGCGGTCGAGAACCCCGAGGTCGTGACCGCTCTGCCGCGCACCGCGGCCGCGATCTCGGGCTGGAACCGCGAAGGCGTTCCGCCCGAAGCCTGCTTCGCCGCGCTCGCCACCGACCTGGGTTCGCTCGAGGAACGCTCCGACGCGGGCGCCCTGGCGCGGCGCCTGAACAGCGAGGTCGCCGGGGCGCGTTCGCTCGTCATGGGCACCTACAAGGCCTTGCCGCTCGCCGGCGCGACGACGCCGGCGCAAGTCAAGGCGGCGCTGCTCGCGCTCGACGCGCGCTGGGGCGAAGCCAGGTACTGGCAGGCGATCGCGAAGAACGGGTCGCGCTGGACCCCCGACTACCTGCTCGCTTCGGTGGACCTGCGGCGCGACGCCCAGGGCCATGTCGAGCGCATGCCGCCCGACCAGCGCGTCTTCGGCAACATCCTCGGGCGCACCTTCGGCATCAGCGCCATCGTCACCCTGTTCTGCCTGCTCCTGGGGTACCCGCTGGCCTACTGGCTCAGCACCCTGCGCGCACGCCAGGCCAACATGCTGATGATCCTGGTGCTGGTGCCGTTCTGGACCTCGATCCTGGTGCGCGTCGCGGCCTGGATCGTGCTGCTGCAGTCGGCCGGGCTCGTGAACCG
>JAGWTS010000050.1 GCA_028868875.1 Burkholderiales bacterium
TAGTTGTCGTGCTCCTCGATGCCGGTGGCGATGGCGAAGATGTTGGGGTCGAAGATGATGTCCTCGGCCGGGAAACCGATCTCCTCGACCAGCATCTTGTAGGCGCGCGCGCAGATCGAGGTCTTGCGCTCGAGCGTGTCGGCCTGGCCCTGCTCGTCGAAGGCCATGACGACCGCGGCCGCGCCGTAGCGCCGCACGAGCGCGGCCTGGCGCCTGAACTCGGCCTCGCCTTCCTTGAGCGAGATCGAGTTGACGATGCCCTTGCCCTGGATGCACTTCAGGCCGGCCTCGATCACGCTCCACTTGGAGCTGTCGATCATGATCGGCACGCGCGCGATCTCGGGCTCGCCGGCGATGAGCTTCAGGAAGCGCTCCATCGCCGCGGCCGAGTCGAGCATCGCCTCGTCCATGTTGATGTCGATGATCTGGGCGCCGTTCTCGACCTGCTGGCGCGCCACCGCGAGCGCGTCCTCGAAGCGGCCTTCGAGGATCATGCGCGCGAAGGCCTTCGAGCCGGTGACGTTGGTGCGCTCGCCGATGTTGACGAAGAGCGAGCCGGGGGCGATGCAAAGCGGTTCGAGCCCCGACAACTGCATCGGGAGGCTGGGGAGGTCGGCCATGTCGTTCACTCCGGTGGGCGGGTGAGCGAGCGCCGTTGCAAGGCCGCGCCGCGCGCGGCGTCCCGAGCCTGGTGGCCCCGGGCCGGGCCATCGCAACGCTCCTCGGGAACGAGGGAACGGATTTTAGCCGCTGTGCGAAGTCAGGTGGGCCAGAGGGCGTGCGGGGTTCACGGCCGCGCCGCGCTTCATCGCGACGCCGACCGCCAGCATGTCGATCACGAGCAGCTGCAGCACCCGGCTCACCATCGGCACCTGGGTCGTGATGTCCTCGCCGTGGTCGACGGCGATCAGCACGTCGGCCTTCTTCGCCAGCGGCGAATGGCTGGCGGTGATGGCGAGCACCGGGGCGCCGCGCTCGCGCGCGGTGTCGGCCACCGCGAGCAGGTCCTCCACATGGCCGCTGCTGCTGACGATCACGGCCACGTCGACCGGGCGCAGCAGCTGCGAGGCCAGGCGCTGCAGCCGCGGATCGGTGGCGGCGCCGGCGGCCACGCCCAGGCGCAGGAACTTGAGCAGGGCGTCGTCGGCGACGACGCGCGAATAGCCGCTCGCGTAGATCTCGACGCGCTCGGCCGCGTCGAGCAGGGCCAGGGCCCGGTCCAGCGCCTCGCGGTGGATGCGCTCGCGCAGCGCCAGGATGGCCGAGGCGGTGTTGCTCAGCACCTTGACGCCGAGGTCGAGCATCGAATCGGCGTCGGTGACCTGGGTGTGGGCCAGCGGCACGGTCGCGCCCAGGCCCGAGGCCAGGCGCAGCTTGAAGTCCGACAGCCCCTCGCAGCCGAGCGAGCGGCAGAAGCGGATCACGGTGGGCTGGCTCACCTCGGCGGCGCGCGCGATCGCCGCGACCGGCTCGCCCAGCGCATCGCGCGGATGGGCGAGCACGTGGTCGGCGACGCGGCGCTCGGCCGGCGGCAGCTGGGCCCGGGCGCGCTCGATCTGCGCCAGCAGCGGCGTCTGGCCGCTGCCGCCGCTGCGCCGGCGCAGCTGGTCGGCGAGGATCGTCGCGGCGCCGCTGAAGGTGGCGTCGGCGGCGGTGAGGACCCAGGTCGGAATCGCCTTCAGGTAGTCCGAGAAGCGGCCCTTGTCCTCGAAGCGGGCGCGAAAGGGCGAGCGGTCGAAAGCCGTGCCGAGCCGCGGCACGATGCCGCCGCCGAGGTAGATGCCGCCGCGCGCGCCCAGCGTCAGCGCGAGGTTGGCCGCCGCGGTGCCGAGCATCGCGCAGAAGGCGTCCAGCACCTCGACGCACAAGGCGTCGTCGCCGGCGAGCGCGCGGCGCGTGATCTCGGGCGCGGACAGCGCCGGCGCCGCGCCGTCGGACAGGGCGCGGTGGATGAGCTCCAGCCCCGCGCCCGAGAGCAGGCGCTCGAACGAGACATGGGGGAATTCGCGCAGCGCCCAGCGCAGGATGCGGATCTCGCGCTCGTCGGTCGGGGCGAAGCTGCCGTGGCCGCCTTCGGCACCCAGGGCGATCCAGCCGTCGCGCGCCGGCACCAGCCCCGAGGCACCGAGCCCCGAGCCGGCGCCGATGAGGCCGATCACGCTCGCCTCGCGCGCCCGGCCGCCGCCGACAGCGCGGCGCTCGCTCGGCGCCAGCCGCGGCAAGGCCATCGCCAGTGCCGTGAAGTCGTTGACCACGACCAGGGTGTCCAGGCCCAGGGCTTGGCGCGTCTGCTCGATCGAGAACCGCCAGGGCGAATTGGTCAGGCGCACCTCGTCGCCGTCGACCGGGTTCGCGACCGCCACCGCCGCATGCTGGACGGCGGGATCGCCGACCGCAGCGAGGTAGCTGCGCAACGCGGAATGAAAGCCGGCATGCTCGGCACAGCTCAGCGACAACGGGCTTTCGAAGCGCCCCGGGGCGGTCTCGAGGGCGAAGCGGACGAATCGGCTGCCGATGTCGGCCATCAGGCGCGGGCTGTCGAAGGCTTGGATCGCGGAGGCTGGCATACGGCTGGATCGACTCTCTCTTCACTGCGGGCTCGGCGCGGTGCGTGCAGACTTTGCCCAATGCGGCAGCATTTCACCCGGCGGCGCCGATTCTGGCCTCGGTGCGTACCGCACTTGAGATTGGACCGTAGTTTTGTTACCTTCGCGGGCTGCCCATGATCTGATTGCTCCCAAAACGATGGCCCAGAACTCGACCCATCGGCCGGTGCTCGCCGGTCTCCCCTGGCTGGTGGCCGACATCGGCGGCACCAATGCTCGCTTCGGCTGGGTCGGCGGCCCAGAGCCGCGGGTCGAGCATGTCATCAAGCTGCCGGTGGCCGACTACGCGACGCCGGCGCTGGCCGCGCGCGAATACCTGGCGCGGCTGCGCGGCGTGCTCGGGGCCCGGAACCCGGCGCCGCGCCGCGCCGCGATCGCGGTGGCCACCGCGGTGGGCGAGCAGATCCGCTTCACCAACAGCCCCTGGCAGTTCAGCCGCAAGACGCTCCAGGCCGAGCTCGGGCTGGAGATGCTGCTGGTGCTCAACGACTTCGAGGCCCTGGCGCTGTCCCTGCCGCGGCTGCGTCCCGACCAATTGCGCGCGCACGGCAAACTGCCGGTGCCGCACGGCATCCTGGCCGTGATCGGCCCGGGCACCGGGCTGGGCGTGGGCGGGGTCGTCGAATCGCGTTCGGGCTGGGTTGCCTTGCCGGGCGAGGGCGGCCATGTCACGCTGGCGGCGAACGACGACTTCGAAGCCCAGTTGCTGGCGGCGGTGCGGCGCGACTACGAACACGTCTCGGCCGAGCGCCTGCTCTCGGGCATCGGCCTGCCGGTGTTGCACGGCGCGCTCGCGCGCGTGCTCGGCCAGGCGGCCGCGCCGGCTTCGACGGAGGCCATCGTCGCAAGCGCGGTCGCCGGCAGCGACGCCTTGTGCGTGCGCACGATGGACCTGTTCTGCGCCCTGCTCGGCGGCGTGGCCGGCAACGCCGCGCTGACGATGGGCGCGCGCGGCGGCGTCTTCATCGGCGGCGGCATCGTGCCGCGCCTGGGCGACGGCTTCTTCAGCTCGCGCTTTCGCGAGCGCTTCGAAGCCAAGGGGCGCTTCCGCGGCTACCTCGAGGCGATTCCGACCGCGCTCATCACCGACACCCTGGCGGCCTTGTCCGGCGCGGCGCTGGCGATTGAGCAGGAGTGACCCTCCCGAAGCGCCTTCGGCGCCTCCCCCAAGGGCCACCAGGGGCCCCTTCGTGGCCAAAGGGGGCAGCGCCAGCGGACCGGCTGCAGCCGGATCGGCGGCGGTCGCTCGAGGGCCTCGCATGCTTCGGCTCGGGGGCGTCGGGCGCCATTGCAGGCACTGTTCACTGACCTGATCGCCGCGGGGGCGGGGGCTATGATCCGCCGCCCCAGGAAGTGCCGCCGATGGCCGAAACCCTCAATCCCGCCCAGCTCGCCGCCGTCCATCATCTGAAGACCCCCTGCCTCGTGCTCGCCGGGGCGGGTTCGGGCAAGACCCGGGTCATCGTGCACAAGATCGCGCGCCTGCTGCAGGCCGGGCTCGAGCCGCGCCAGATCGCGGCCATCACCTTCACCAACAAGGCGGCGCAGGAGATGCGCGAGCGTGCGCGCGCGCTGGTCGGGCCGCGCGCCGCGAAAGACCTGGCGGTGAGCACCTTCCACTCGCTCGGCGTGCGCATGCTGCGCGCCGACGGCACGAAGCTGGGGCTGAAGGAGCAGTTCTCGATCCTCGACAGCGACGACGTGGCCGGCGTGCTGCGCGATGCCGGCGGCAGCAGCGACAAGGCCCTGACCAAACGCTGGCAATGGACGATCAGCCTGTGGAAGAACCAGGGGCTGGACGCCGACGGCGCCGAGCGCGCCGCGGCCGACGACGAAGAGCGCGTCGCCGCGCGCGTGATGCGGCTGTACCAGGAGCGCCTCTCGGCGTTCCAGGCGGTGGACTTCGACGACCTCATCGGCCTGCCGCTGGCCCTGCTCGAACGCGACGCCGAGGCGCGCGCGAAATGGCAGGCGCAGTTCCGCCACATCCTCGTCGACGAGGTCCAGGACACGAACGCCGTGCAGTACGAGCTGCTCAAGGCGCTGGTCGGCGGCGAAGGCGTGTTCACCGCCGTGGGCGACGACGACCAGAGCATCTACGGCTGGCGCGGCGCGACGATCGAGAACCTGAAGCGCCTGCCCCAGGACTACCCGGCGCTGAAGGTCATCGCGCTGGAGCAGAACTACCGCTCGACCGGCCACATCCTGCGCGCGGCCAACGCCGTGATCGCGAAGAACCCGAAGATCTTCGAGAAGAAGCTCTGGAGCGAATTCGGCGACGGCGAGCCGGTGCGCGTGGTCGAGTGCGACGGCGAAGAGCATGAAGCCGAGCGCACGGTGGCGCGCATCCAGTCGCTGCGCAGCGCCGGCGCGGCGCCGAAGTTCGCCGATTTCGCCGTGCTCTACCGCGCCAACCACCAGGCCCGGGTGTTCGAGCAGAAGCTGCGCGCGGCGCAGATTCCGTACAAGGTCTCGGGCGGCCAGAGCTATTTCGACCGCGCCGAGATCAAGGACTTGTGCGCCTGGCTGCGCCTGCTCGTGAACCAGGACGACGACCCGGCCTTCCTGCGCGCCGTGACGACGCCCAAGCGCGGCATCGGCCACCAGACCCTGGCCAGCCTGGGCGAGTTCGCGGCGAAATGGAAGTCGAGCCTGTTCGAAGCCCTGTTCTCGCCCAGCCTGGCGACGGCGCTCAAGGGCAAGGCCATCGATTCGCTGCACGAGTTCGGGCGCGAGGTGAACGAGCTCGAACATCGAGCCCGCCACACCCAGGGCCGCGAAGACGCGAAGGCGCTGCTGCTCGGCTGGCTGAAGGACATCGGCTACGAGAAGCACCTCTACGACGGCGAAGACAGCGAAAAGCTCGCCGCCGCGCGCTGGAGCAACGTGCTCGACTTCGTCGACTGGATCGCCAAGCGCTGCGGCGGCGAGATCACGCAGGACGGCGGCGCCCCCTTCGAGAGCGAGCGCCAGACCGTGCTCCAGGTGGCGCAGACCATCAGCGTCATCATCAGCCTGGCCGAGCGCGGCGACGAGCAGGACGTGGTCACGCTCTCGACCCTGCACGCGGCGAAAGGCCTGGAATGGCCGCACGTGGTGCTGGCCGGCGTCAACGAAGGGCTGCTGCCTTTTCGGAGCGGCGACGAGGACATGACGCCCGAGCGCCTCGAAGAGGAACGGCGGCTGATGTACGTGGGCATCACGCGCGCGCGCACCACGCTCGTCGTGAGCACGCTGCGCCGGCGCAAGAAGGGCCGCGACACCGTGGCCGGCGTGCCCAGCCGCTTCATCGCCGAGATGAAGCTCGACGAAGTCGTGGCCAAGGAAGACCCACGCGAGCGCCTGAAGAAGCTGCGCGCCGAGCTCGCAGCGAAGGCGGGGTTGAACCTGGCGGCGTGAGGCGGCGCGGCCGCTGCGAATGGCCCGCCTGCGGGGCTGGCCCGCGCGCGCGGCGCCAGACTGTCGATGCGTCGGGCAACCCGCACGACGGGTTGCGCAAACCGCTGCCTGGCCGGCGCCGCACGCGGCGCCAAGAAGTCCGGGGCGTTCGACAAGCAGAGCGTCGCCCCGGCCGACCTGCCTGTGCGGCGCCGTGCTTCAGCCGACCGCAGTTCCAGGCGCGGCGCGGCGCAGCGCGGCGACGATGGCGTCCAGGCGCTGCGCTTGTTCGGCGCCCAGCCCGCCTTGCTTGAGCACGGCTTCGAACCACGCGCCGGGTGTGTTCCTTTCCCCGTCTTTCGCGGCCCGGGTCTCGAGCCGGCTCTTCAGCGCCTGCAGCTTCAGCTCGCGCCGTTCGGCCTGGCGTTCGGCGGGGGCGGGCAGGTCCAGGCTGTCTTCGAGCCGGAGCAGCCAGCCGTCCAGCGCCGGGTCGGGCGCGGAGCCGGGCGGTCGGCCGAACTGGCGCGCCAGGGCCTGCTCCCAGGCCCGCGGCAGCGGCCCCAGCGCCTGCGAGCGGGCTTCGAAATCGGCGTTCACCGTGCGTTCGCGCTCGCGGCACAGGGCGAGCCGGGCGGCGAGCGCATCGCACTCGGACTCCCAGCGCCGGCGCAGGCCCCGGCTCGTGAGCTCCGCCGCCTCGGCGCGTGCCGCAGCGAAGCGGCGCTCGAAATCATCGCCGAGCTCGCGCGGCAGCCAGGGCGCCTGGCGCCAGGCGCGGTCGACCTCGGCGATCACGCGCTCGAACTCGCGCGCCGGGCCGTCTTCGGCGAGACCGGCCAGGCGCTCGAGCAGGGCCAGGCGCGCCTGGCGCGCGGCGTCGATCTCGGCGGCCTGGGCCGCGGACTCGGCGTCGCGGCGGGCATGGACCGCGTCGCTCGCGGCCTTGAAGCGGGTCCAGACCTCGTTCTCGACGCTGCGTTGCAGGGGCAGGCGCAGGGCCTGGGCTTTCCACTCGGCCTGCAGCTCGCGCAAGCGCCGGATGCGCTCGCGCGGCGGGGTCGACGCTTCGTCGGCCGTGGCCAGCGCCTGCGCCTCGGCGATCAGCGGTTCGCGCGCCGCCGCGGCGGCCTGCCGCTCCTGTTTCAGCGGCCCCTCGAGCCGGTCCAGGCTGGCGCGCCAGCGCGCTTGCAGCGCGGCGCGTGCGTCGCGCGGGACGGTGTGTTCGATCGGGCCGAGCGGGCGCCAGGCCTGCTGGAATTCATCGAGGGCGCGCAGCACCGATTTCCAGTCGACGGCTTCGGCTTCGGGCACCGCTTCGGCTGACGGCAATCGCGCCTGGTCGAGCTCGTCGAGCAAGGCCTGGCGGCGCGCCAGATTGGCCTGGCGCTGCTCCGCGATGGCGGCGCGATGGGCCTCGATCGGCTGGCGCGCCGTCTGCAAGGCCGCGTCGAAGCGGCGCCAGAGCGACGCGGGCGCGCCGGCGCCGAGCTGGTCCAGTTCCTTCCAGCGTGCGCGCAAGGCCTGGATTTCGTCGCCATGGGCTTTCAGGTCCAGCTTCGGCGTGCTTCGCGGCTCGGCTTCTTCGGCTGGCAGCACCGCCTGCGCCAGGGCTTCGGCCTGGGCGACGAGTTCATCGCGGGCGCGCTCTCCGCCCCAGGCCTGCCAGCCGCCGAGCCGCGCCGCCTCGGCGCGCACCACCTGCAGGCGCTCGCGCAAGGCTTGCGGCAGCCGGTCGGCGTTCGCGCCGTCGAGGGCGCCGTCGATGTGCCGCAGATGGTCTCGCAACTCGGCCGAACGGCCTTCGGCCAACGCCGCCTCGGCCGCCGCGAGCAGGGCTTCGAGGGCGGCCGCGGAGGGCGCCGGCGCGGATTCGGCCCGTGCCGCGCGTGCGGCCTTGCGCGCTGGCGCCGGAGTGGCGGCGGGCACGGGCGGCGGCGCGAGTTCGCGCGCGCGGCGCTGCTCCAGTTCGCGCATCAACTCGGCGTCGGCGAGCGCCGGGAGATCGGCCCAGGCTGGCACCGGCACCGGCACCGGCACCGGCACCGGCACCGGCACCGCCTCTGCCACCGCCGGCGGCAAGGGCCCTTCAGAAGCCGCGTCGCTGCGCAACGCCTCGGGATCCGCACCAGCGGGGGCTGCCGGCCTCGGCGCCGGGCTCGCCTCGGCAGCGGGCGCCGCGCAGGGCGCGCCGGCAGCACTTCTCGATTCGATCCAGGCCAGGCGCAGCCTGACGCCCTCGACGCCGGCGAGCGCCCGTTCCAGTTCGCGTCCGAGCGCCGCGGCTTCGGTCCCCTCGGGCCGGCCGTGCTGCAGCGCGCGCAGGCCTTGGCCCAGGGCGTCGGCCCCCGCGGCCGCGCCTGCGCGCGCCCATTCGAGGATTTGCGGCCGCGCCTCGGCCAGGCCGCGTCGGGCGGCTTCGAGCCAGCGCCGCGAGGCCTGCTGGGCGGCCTGGACGCGCTGGACGGCGGCGTCGAGTTCGGCGCGCAACGCGCCGAAGCGCGCCGCCTGGCCCGCTTCGAGCCGTTCGCCTCGGAGCGCGGCCCAGCCCTTGTCGAGTTCGACGAGGAGGTTGATCGGCACCTGCGCTTGCGCCAGCAGGCCCGAGGCGCGCTCGATCAGCGCCTGCGCCGCGGCCCGCGCTTCGCGCCGCGACACGGCCTCCTGCAGCCGCTGCTTGGCCAGGCGGTGCACCTTGCGCTCGCGGTTGCGAAAGTCGCGCTCGGCCTGGCGCAGCACGGCCTCGCCCTGCAGCGCCTGGACCGCGGCCATCTTGATGTCGAGCGTCTGGGCCGAGGCCGCGACGCCCAGCAAGGCCGCGTCGTCGCCTGCGGCGGCGTCCAGCCGCGCCTGGTCTTCGGCGTGCCGCGCCGTGGCGGCGCGGGCTCGGGACTCGGCGTTCGGTTCCTCCTGCCGCGGCGGCTCGGCGGGCTGGGGCGGGGGGGTCGTGGCGAGGCCGCGGTCGCGCTTTCTGAAGAGCCAGCTCAGCATGCGGGGGAAGTCCTGGAACCTGGTGACGTGGTTGGGCGCGCCGAGTTTAGTTCGGGGTCCGGCGCCCGCCGCCCATTCACGGGGATGCAAGAGCCGCACGGCTGCGCCTACCATCCGGGTGGGCGTCGTGCGCCGCGAGGTAACGTGATTGTTTGATTCGAGCCGCAGTCAAAGGGCCGTGGACTGGCAGGGCCACGATCTGGCCATGGCCCTCATCGTCGGCGGGGGCGCGATCCTGGTCTTGTCGCTGGCGGCGGCGCGGCCCTTGGCGCGCGTGCTGCCGACGCTGGCCTGCGTCGCCGGGATCGCCGCGGTCGGCATGGGGCTCGCCTTGTTGTGGCGACGCCTGCGCGAGCAGCGGCGCGCCGGCACGGGCCGCCGGCGGCCGCGTCGCGGCCGTTCGAGGGGCGGCTTGGCGGCTTCCGGCGCTGCCGCGGGATCGGCCGCAGCGGGCTCCGGCACGGGCTCGTCGCCGCCTTCGGTCTGGGCCTCGTCGGTCCTGGACTCGATGCGCCAGGAGCGTTTCGAACGCCTGATCGAGATGGTCTTCGAGACCTCGGGCTTCGAATGCCGGACCGAAGCGCATGGGCCCGGGCAGGCCGCCGACATCTGGCTTCGGCCGATCGCCGAGCCTGCCGCGGACGCCGGAATCGTGCGTTGCCGCATCCAGCAGAACCGCCGCATCGGCGTCGTCCAGCTCGAGGAGCTGGCGGCGCTGATGCGCGCGCATCGCCTGGCCCAAGGCCATTTCGCGACCAACGGCCGCTTCGAGCCGGCGGCGCTCGACTTCGCGCGCAGCCACGGCATCGTAGCCCTCGACGGCAAGGCCTTGCTCGAGCGCATCGATGCGCGCCCGCCCGCTCAGCGCCAGGCGCTGCTGAAGCTGGCGCGGACCGGGGCCCACCGCCAGCCGGCCTGTCCGCGCTGCGGCGCGTTGATGCGCAGGCATCGTGCGCGCGACGGCCGCCGCACGTTCTGGGCCTGCGGCGATGTCCGCGGCTGCGCCGCGGCGCAAGCCGCCACGCAGCCGTAGCGGCGCCGCAGCGCTTCCCTGCGTGCGCCGGCGAGCCCCCCGGCACGGTGCCTCGGTCCTTCTAAGGCTGGACTAAGCCTCGGGGGCGAGGATGGCGCATCTGCCCGCGCGGTTTCACCGCGGCACCGACTCCGCCGATGGAAGCTCTCGACCGATCCTTGTTTCTGGCGCTGAACGCCGATATTTCCTCCCCGCCCTGGCTGCTCGACGCTGCGCGCTGGCTCGCCGCCGACCTCGTCTACCTGGTGCCGCTGCTGCTCACCGCCTTGTGGCTCTGGGGTTCGCGCGTCGATCGGCGCGCCGCGCTCACGGCGTTCACCAGCGCCTTGCTTGCGCTCGCCCTGGGCCAGGCTATCGGCTGGGTCTGGCCGCATCCGCGCCCGTTCATGGTCGGTCTCGGCCTGGCCTTCGCCCAGCATGCCGCCGATCCCTCGTTCCCGAGCGACCACGCCACCGTGTTCTTCGCGCTCGGCCTGGCCCTGCTCGGCTCGCCGCGCCGGGCGCTCGGCTCCATCGTCCTGCTGCTCGGCGCGCTCGTCGGCTGGGCCCGCGTCTTCCTGGGCGTTCACTTCCCGTTCGACATCGCGGGCGCGCTGCCGGTCGCCTGGACGGGCGTGGCGCTGGCGCGCGCCCTGCTGTCGCGCTCGCACCTCGGGGCCCGGCTGACGGACACGGTCGAAGCCTGCCGCTGCCGCGTCTTGGCCCTGCCGATCGCGCAAGGATGGGTCCGCGCCTGAAGCGGGTGCAAGGGGATGCGGGCGCAGGGGCGGGGTCGGGATTGGTCTCGGTCCGATCCACTCCTGATGCCTCCCGGCGCGAGCCCCTACGAAGTCTTACCCGCCTTCGCGTCAACCGCCGGCTTCGACCGGCCGTTCGAGTTCGAGCGCCACTCGTCGAGACCCCCATGCCTTCGAACCCGATCAGCCCGAACCCTTGTGCGCCTCTGGCCGCGCCCCTGAGCACTCGGCGCATCCGTCGCGTGCTCGCCAGCGCCGCCCTGCTCGCCGCCGCGCTCAGCCTCGGCGGCTGCGGCGGGGGCAGCGACGGGGTTCTCTTCAACCTCGGCATCGTCGTCGCGGGCCAGCCTCTGGCCGGCGTCACGGTCGACCCCGGTGCGGTCCAGCAGGTGTCGATCTATGCCGGACAGACGATCGAACTCGATGCGAGCGAGCCCGTCGACTGGACGCTGTACGTCGGCGGCAGCGCGGTCACGGGCAGCGCCACCGTGTCCTACGACGGCGTCACCCTCTCCCAGACGGCGGTGAGCCCGTCGCGGATCTCGGTGTCGACCTCCGCCTACGCCCCTTCGTCGGCGCCGCCGGTGCTCGTCAGCTTCGTCGCCACCTCGACCTACGACTCGACCCAGGTCGCGACCGTCGACGTCGCGATCTCGAACTGAGCTTCGCGCGCCACCGCTGCACTACATTGGCAGCCTTGTGTGCCGCCCACGCGGCGCGCCCAGCGCGAGACTGCCGATGAACGTCTTCCCCAGCCCGGAACAACAGGCCTTCCAGGACTCGATGCGCCGTTTCGCCGAGGCCGAGCTGCGGCCGCTGGCGCGCGAGCTCGAGGCGCGCGACGAATCGGTTCCGGCCGACTGGATGCGCCGCTATGCCGAGCTCGGCGTCTTCGGCATCAACCTGCCCGTGGCCTACGGCGGCCAGGGGCTGACGAACCTCGATGCCGTGCTCGTGCTCGAGGAGTTCGCGCGTATCTCCTCGGCGGTGGCGATGCCGGTGTTCGAGGCCAATTTCGGGCCGATGGCGGTGCTTGCGCATTTCGCCTCCGAGGAGATGAAGCAGCGCCTGCTGCCGCGCGTGTGCCGGGGCGAACTGGTGATCGCGGTCAGCATGTCCGAGCCCGAGGCCGGCACCGCGCTCACCGACCTCGCAACGCGGGCGCGGCGCCGCGACGGGCGCTGGATCGTCGACGGCAGCAAGCGCTGGTGCTCGGGCGCCGGCCACGCCGGGGGCTATCTCGTCTACGTGCGCATGTCGGACGCGCCCGGCGCAGCCGGCATCGGCGCGGTCTACGTCGAGCGCGGCCAGGCCGGCCTGCGTTTCGGCGCGCGCGAGGAGCTGATGGGCTTTCGCGGCATCATGACCGCCGACATGTTCTTCGACGGCGTCGAGGTCGGCGACGAGAACGTGGTCGTTCCCGCCGGCGGCTTCAGGCAGCTGATGGAGGCCTTCGACCTCGAGCGCTGCGGCAACACCACGATGTCGGTGGGCATCGCCGCCGGGGCGCTCGCGGACGCGCTCGAATACGTCCAGCAGCGGCGCCAGTTCGGCAAGCCGCTGGTCGACTTCCAGGCCGTGCAGCTGAAGCTCGCCGAGATGGCGATGAAGGTCCAGGCGGCGCGCCTGCTGCTGCACCATGCCGTGCGCGGCGACGGCCTGCCGTCGATGCTCGACAGCTCGATGGCCAAGTGCTTCGCCAACGAGACCGTGCGCGAGGTCACCGGCAGCGCGATGCAGCTTCTGGGCGGCTACGGCTACAGCAAGCAGTTCGACATCGAGCGCCGACTGCGCGACGCCTGGGGCTGGGGCATCGCCGGGGGCACCATCGACGTGCAGAAGATCAACATCGCCTCGGCCCTGGTCGGACGCCGCTTCGACCAGCGCCGCTGAAACGACGGGAGCCGGATTGAACCCGCTGGTCGCTCCTTCGTCCGCCGCGCTCGATGCGGCGCTCGCTGCCGCCGTCGAGCGCTACCGCGCGCGCCATCCGGCGAGCGAGCGCCAGCTCGAACAGGCCGCGCGCTTCATGCCCGGCGGCAACACGCGCAGCGTGCTGTACCAGTCGCCTTTTCCCCTCACGATGGCGCGCGGCGAAGGCTGCTGGCTCTGGGACGCCGACGGCCACCGCCTGCTCGACGCCCTGGGCGAGTTCACCGCCGGGCTCTACGGCCATTCGGCGGAGCCGATCCGGCGCGCGCTGGCTGCGGCGCTCGAGCGTGGCCTGAGCCTTTCATCGCACACCGCAGGCGAGGCCGAACTTGCGGCCGAACTCGTGCGGCGCTTCGCTTCGATCGAACTGCTGCGCTTCACGAACAGCGGCACCGAGGCCAACCTGCTCGCGCTGGCCGCCGCCGTGGCCCACACAGGCCGGCGCCGGATCCTCGTCTTCGAAGGCGCGTACCACGGTGGCGTGCTTTCGTTCGGCGGCGCCGCGGCGGCGGTCAACGTGCCGCACGAATGGCTCGTCGCGCCGTACAACGACCTCGATGCCGCGGCCGCGCTGGCGCGGCGCCACGCTGGCGAACTGGCGGCGATCCTGGTCGAGCCCCTGCTCGGCGCCGGCGGCTGCATTCCCGGCGACGCGGCCTTCCTGCAAGGGCTGCAGGCGCTGGCGCGCGAGCAGGGGGCGCTGTTCGTGCTCGACGAGGTCATGACCTCGCGCCTGTCCCTGGGCGGGCGCCAGGCCCTGCTCGGGCTCGAGCCCGATCTCACGACGCTGGGCAAGTATTTCGGCGGCGGACTGTCTTTCGGCGCGTTCGGGGGCCGGCGCGAGGTCATGCAGCGCTTCGACCCGCGCCGCCCCGATGCCCTGGCCCACGCCGGCACCTTCAACAACAACGCCTTGTCGATGGCGGCGGGCCTGGCGGGCTTGCGCGAGCTCTGGACCGCCGAGGCCGCGCTGGCGCTGAACGCCCGCGGCGACCGCCTGCGCGACGGCGCCAACCGGATCTGCCTCGAACGCGGCCTGGCGCTGCAGTACAGCGGCCTGGGCTCGCTCATGAACCTGCACGCCACGGGGCAGCCGCCCAGGCGCCCGGCCGACCTGGCCGCCAGCGACCTGCGCGTCAAGGACTTGCTGTTCTTCGCCTTGCTCGAGCGCGGCGTCTTCACGGCGCGGCGCGGGCTGGTGGCCTTGTCGCTGCCTTTCGGCGAGGCCGAGGCCCTGCGCTTCCTGGCGGCGTTCGAGGACGCGCTGGACAGCCACCGCGCCGTGCTGCCGCGGCTGGCGTAGGCCGGCTTCGGCGAGTCGAGGATTCAGCCGCCGGCGCGCAGCACGCGCCAGCCTTCTTCAGCGAGCCAGCGCAGCGCGCGCTCGACATGGTCGCCTTGCAGTTCGAGCGTGCCGGCCTTGGCCGTGCCGCCGCTGCCACAGGCGCTGCGCAGGCGCTTGCCCAGGGCCGCGAGCGCGGCGTCGTCGAGCCCGAGGCCCCAGACCACGGTCACGGCCTTGCCGCCGCGACCCTTGGTCTCGAGGCGCACCCGGGCCGTACCGTCGCCTGGCGGCGCCGCCGTGCGCGCGCGGCAGGCGCATTCGGCGATCGGTCGCCGGCAATCGGGGCACATGCGCCCGCTCTCGGTCGAATAGACCAGGCCACCGCTGCTCTTGCGCAATTCAGGACTCCTTTCGTGCCCGCGCCGGCCGGCGCCGCCGCGGTCGCCACGCGGGCCACGGGCTCGGTACCGGAGGCGGAGGCTGCGCAATGTAGCGCCTTCGGCAGCGGGCCGGAGGCGTGGGTGGCGCGACGCGCCGTCAGTGGCCGAGGCTGCTGGCGAGCGCGAGCAGCAGCGTCGCCAGGCCGGCGCAGACCACGAGGCGCAACAGCATCCAGTCGGCGTGCTCGGCGCGCAAGATCGGCTCCATGGCGTCGCCGCCGTCGGCGGGCATGACCATCACGGTCTCGCCGCGCGTGAGCGAGGCGGTGTCGATCTGGCGCGCGGGCGCCGCATCGGCGCCGATGAAGGCCTCGTCCGGCGCGCCGAAGGCCCAGGCCGCTGCGGCCGTCGGGGCCGGGTTCGAGTCGAGTTGGAGGCGGCGTGCGGTGATCATGGACGCCAGCGTAGTCGCGCGCCACGGCGTGCGCATCCTCTGCGCAGTTGATGAAGCGCGCATCGGAGCCGGCGCGTGAGGCGCCGGGGCGTCGCACCCGCCCGGGCGCCGGTTGCCGAGCCCGTTTCAGCGGCCGGGTGCCGAACCCGCCGCCTGCGACGGGGCCGGCCGCGGCCCATCCAGCGGCCGCCAGCCCTCGACCTCGATCTGCAGTCGGACCCGGTCGGCCACGAACGGAAGGCCGAAGGTCATGCCGTAGTCGCTGCGCAGCAGGCTCGCTTCGAAATCGCCGCCGCAGACCTCGCGCCGGGGTTCGTCGAGTTCGCGGCAAGCGAAACGCAGGGCGTGGAGTTCGAGCGGGCGGCTCTTGCCGCGCAGCGTGAGTTCGCCGCGCAAGACCACGGGTCGGCCGCCCTCGAAACGGAACTGGCGCGAGACGTAGAAGGCCTGCGGGCTGGCGCTGCTGTCGAGCAGGTCGGCCGCCGCGAGGCGGGCGTCGAGCAGGGCGATGCCGGTGGACAGCGTGCGCATGTCGATGCGCAGCGCGGCTTCGCCGCGGCCGGCCTCGCGGTCGAGCACGACCTCGCCGCGAATCGGCCCGAAGCGCCCGCGCAGGGTCGAGGTACCGAAATGCAGCAGGTCGAACCAGGCGAAGCAGTGGTCGGGGTCGAGCGTGTATTCCAGCGGCGCGGCACCGGCCGGCGCCACCGTGAAGGTGGCTGCCAGCGCCACCGCGCAGGCGGCGGCCGGCGCCGTCAGGCCGCCTCGCATGCGCCAGGGCCGCGCCGCCATCGCCGCCGGGTCGTCACTGCTTGATGGCCTCGACCTGGACCGCCAGCGGCACGTCGTCGGCGAAGCCGTACTCGAGGCCCCAGTTGATGCCCCACAGGCTGCGCTTGATCGTCGTCGTGAAGTCGCCGCCGCAGACTTCGCGCTTAAGCATCGGGTTCACGTAGCAATTGGAGTTGACCGCCTCGAGTGTGACCGGATGGGTCTTGCCGCGCAGCGTGAGTTGGCCACTCACCGCACCCACCTTGTCGCCGTCGAAGCGGAACCGGTACGCGACGAAACGGCCGGTCGGGAAGTTCGCGCTGTCGAAGAAGGCGGCCGAAGCCGGTTCCTGGTTCAACTCCTCGATGCCGGTGGTGAACGTCGCGGTATCGATCGTCAATTCGGCGTGGCCGGTCTTGGCCGCGCGGTCGATCCGGACCGTTCCCGACTTCACGCCGATGCGGCCGCGGCTGGTGCTGGTGCCCATGTGCAGGATCTTGTAGTGGACGCTGGCGTGGTAGGGATCGACCGCGTAAGTCGCGGTTTCGGCCTGAGCGACGGAAGGGGCGGCCAGCGCGGCGCCGGCAAGGGCGATCGATTTCATGAAACTCCTCGGTGTGCCTGGGCTGGTCAAGGAGGGAATCCGCAAGCGGCCGCGCCGGATCAAAGGGGCGGCAAGCCGGCCAGGGCGAACTTGAAGCGCACCGCGACGTCGTTGGCCAGCATCGAGGTGTCGGTCCATTCGCCTTCGCCGACCCTGAAGTCCAGGCGCTTGATCGTGAAGCTGCCGCTCGCGGTGGTGTTGGCGCCGCTTTGCGCGAGTTGCACCGGCACGACGAGGTCGTGGCTTGCGCCCTTGATCGTGAGCTTGCCCGTGACCTCGAAGCGGCCTGCGCCGGCGGCCTTGATCGCGCTCGACTTGAAGCTCGCCTGCGGGAACCTGGCCGCAGCCAGCCATTCGGGCTTGCCGACCTCGCCGTCGAGTTCGGCGCTGCCGAACCTGGCGCTGGCGGTGTCGATCGTGAGCGTGACGCTGCCGGTTGCCGGCTTCCTCGGATCGAGCGCGATCGCGGCGCTGAACTTGCCGAACCGGCCTTCGACCGGCACGCCCATCTGCTTGGTCGTGAACTGGATCTGGCTCTGGGCCGGCAGCAACTGGGCCACGGGTTGGGCGATGGCGGGGACGGCTGCGGCCACGAGGGCCGCCAGACTCAGGCTGAAGGGGAGCAGGGGTCGCATGGGCGGGGAGTCCTTGTCGCTCGGCTGGGTCAACCGCGGCCGGGGAGCATGCGCTCGAGCAGCCTGTCGCGATCGATGAAATGGTGTTTCAAGGCGGCCACCGAATGCAGCAGCACGAGCACGGCAAGGGTCCAGGCCAGGATGCCGTGCAAGGGCTTGAGGGCCGCGGCCAGCTGCCGGCTCACCGGCACGAAATCGGGCAGCGGCAGGACGCCGAAGACGACGACCGGGAAACCCGAAGCCGAGCTGTAGGCCCAGCCGACCAGCGGCACCGCGAAGAACAGCAGGTAGAGCAGGCCGTGTACCAGATGGGCGACGCGCTGCTGCCAGGCCGGCCCCGGCAGGTCGGGGGGCGGGCGATGCGTCAAACGCCAGAGCAGGCGCAGCGCCGAAAGGGCCAGGATCGAGATGCCGGCCCACTTGTGCCAGTTGAACAACTTCAGCCGCAAGATCGACAGCGGCAGGTCGGCCATGTAGTTGCCGACAAAGAATGAAGTGGTAATCATCAATGCGAGCAACCAATGAAAGGTTATCGCAGTAATGGTGTATCTCTTCAGATCTGCCATTTGAATCCAGTATGCCAACCTTCCGCCAGTGCGGGATTCAAGCCGTTGGAGCGGCCCCGTCAGCCTGGGCGAGCGAACGCCGCGCCTATTGCTGGATTGCTTCGACCTGAATCAGCAGGTGCACCGCGTCGGGCATGCCCATGCCGAGGCCCCAGTCGATAGCCCACTGGCTGCGCTGGATCGTGGTGTCGAAGTCGCCGCCGCAGGTGCGGCGCTCGAGCAGCGGATTGAAGTAGCAGTTGAAGCGCCGGGCGGACAGCGTGACCGGGTTGCTGCGCCCGCGCAAGGTGAGCTGGCCCTGCACCGCGACGAGCTTGTCGCCGTCGAATTCGAAGCGGTCGGCAAGGAAGCGGCCGGTCGGAAAGTCGGCGGAGTCGAACAGGTCGGGGCCCTGCATCTTGCGGTTCATCAGCACGACGCCGCTGTTGACGCTGGAGGTATCGATCGTCAGGTCGACCCGGCCCGAGCGTCCGGCGGGGTCGAACTGGACCGTGCCGCCCTTGACCGAGAAGCGGCCGCGGTTGGTGCTCAGGTCCAGGTGCGGGTATTCGTAGTAGACCGCGGTGTGGGTCACGTCGATGGTGTAGCTGTCGACCTGGGCCCGGGCCGCGCCGGCGACGCCGAGCGAGATGACCGCGACCGCCAGCGCGCGTGATGCGATGGACGAAAAATGCGGTTTTTGCAAGATGTCAATCCCATTTGATAGGGGCTTGGTGGGCGCGCATGATGGAGGCGGCTCCCCCTCGGATCAGAAGTCAGAGAAGCAACCGAATGCAACTCCGCCGCGGCCGCGTTCAGGCCGGGGTGGCGACGCGCAGCGCGTCGATCGCGCGGCGCGCTGCTTCGTCCTGGACGAGGCGGTGGCGCAGCGCGAAGTCGATCGTGACGAGGGCAGCGTCCACCGTCATCCCGGGCCCGGCGGCGATCTCGAGTGCCGCCGTGGGTGCGAGGAGGTGGAACGAGTCGACCTCGCCGTCCTGGTTGCGCGGTTGCAGCCCGGGCGGCAGCTCGAGCTCGTAGGCGTGCAGCCACTCGTGCTGGAAGCCTTCGGCGAGGTCGCGCGCCAGGCGCAAGATGCCGGTCGGGCGCACGGCCTGGAGTTGCTGCGGCAAGAGCCCGGCTTCCTCGAAGGCCTCGCGCACCAGGGCCTCGGCCGGGCTCTGGCCGGCGGGCACGCCGCCGCCGATCAGGTTGTCGTAGAGCCCGGGGTCGGTCGCCTTGGTGAGCGAACGGCGCGCGATCCACAGCGCCTGCGGGCGCCCATCGGGCCCGGCGACGAAGCCGGTCGCATGGGCGCCGAAGGTGAGGGTGCCCCAGAATCGCGCAGCGGCGCGCTCGAAGCGGGCCAGGGTTTCGAGCGTGGCCGGGTCGACGACCGGGAAGATTTCGTCGCGCCAGGCGCGGATCAGCCCGTCCTCGCGCAGCCGGACGTTGAGCGTGGCGAAGGCGGCATCGCGTTGCGCGGCGGGCGTGGCGAGTTCGACCCCGGCGGCGTCGAAGCGCAGCGCGCCTTCGCGGTCGAGCCGGCGCAGCGCCGGCAGATGCGCGGCCGCGATCGAGCCGACGCGGCGGGCGTCGATCGCGAACGGCAGGCGCGGCACGCGCGCCAGCGTGGCCGCGCCGAGCGCGTGCCAGGACCTCATGGCGCGCCCCCGGGCGGGCCCTTGAGCTCGACGACGTTGCCTTGCGGGTCGGCGAGGTACATCGAGGGCCCGCTGCCTTCGGCGCCGTAGCGCGCTTCGAGTGGCCCGGCTTCGACCCCGTGGGCCGCGAGGTGGGCGCGGATCGCGGCTTCGTCGAAGGGTTCGACGCGCAGGCAGAAATGGTCCAGGTTGCGGCCTTCGCGGCCCGGTGCGGCGCCGCCGGCGCGGCCGAGTTCGCCCTCGACCGGAACGAGGTCGAGCAGCGAGCGGCCGGCGCGCAACTGGACCAGGCCGATCGCGTCCTGGCGCCGCTCGACGCTGCAGCCCAGGACCTCGCAGTAGAAGCGCTCCATCGCGGCCGCGTCGACGACGCGCAGCACGAGGTGGTCGATCTCGCGCGGCTGCAGGGCGGGGACAGGGGAAGGCTTCATCGGCGCGGCGGGGCTGGCGCGTCGATTCTGCGACAAGGCCGGCGTGCTTGCGGCATCGCTGCCTTGCGCGCGGCCGTCAGCGGCAGTCCCGGCGCGCCTGCGCCGCCGAGGTCGCTCAGCGCGCGCCGCCCGCCGCCGCCGGGTTGCGCCAGCGGCCGAGCAGCGCCTGCCACTTCGCGCGCGCGGCGGCGAGGTTGCGCAGCTTCACGTGGCCGTAGCCGCGGATCTCCTGCGCCACCGCGGCGATCTCGACCGCCAGGCCGAGGCGATCCTTGGCGAGGCCGCCCAGCAACTCGTCGACCAGGGCCTGGTACTCGCCGATCAGCGCGCGCTCGCTGCGCCGCTCCTCGCTGCGGCCGAACGGGTCGAGCGCCGTGCCGCGCAGCCCCTTCATCTTCGCCAGCACGCCGAAGGCGCTGCGCATCCAGGGCCCGAACGGCCGCTTCACGAGTTCGCCCCTCTCGTTGCGCTTCGCGAAGGCCGGCGGCGCGAGATGGTGGACAAGCTTGTAGTCGCCTTCGAACATCGAGGCGATGCGATCGGTGAAGGCGGCGTCCGTGTGCAGCCGCGCCACCTCGTACTCGTCCTTGTAGGCCATGAGCTTGAAGAGGCCGCGCGCCACTTCCTCGGCCAGGCGGGTGCTGCCCAGAGGCGCCTCGGCCGCGCGCACCTTCTCGACGAAGGCCTGGTAGCGCGCCGCGTAGGCCGCGTCCTGGTAGGCGCCGAGGAACTCGACCCGGCGCGCGACCAGTTCGGCCAGCGCCGGCCGGCGCACGACCTGGATCACCTGCTGCGCCGCATACAGCGCCTGCACCGAGGCCAGGTCGTGGGCGCAGCGCCGGCCCCATTCGAAGGCCGCCTTGTTGTTCTCGACCTGCACCCCGTTGAGCTCGATCGAGCGCAGCAGCGCGGCGTGGCCGAGCGGGATCCGCCCCTTCTGCCAGGCGTAGCCCAGGAGCAGCGGGTTCGTGTAGATCGAGTCGCCGAGCAGCTGCAACGCCGCCTGCTCGGCGTCGAAGGCGCCGACCAACTCCTCGCCCACGCTCGCGCGCAAGGCGGTCTCGCAGTTGCCGCCGGGCGGTTGCCAGTCGGGGTTCTTCACGAATGCCGCGGTCGGCGTGCCATGGGTGTTGAGGGCGACGAAGGTGCGCCCCGGGTTCATCACCGTCAACGTGTATTTCGAGGCGCCGACGATGCTGTCGCAGGCGACCACGAGGTCGGCCTTGGCGGTGTCGACCTTGGTCGTGTAGATCGCGTCGGGCCGGTTCGCGATCTGGATGTGGCTCCAGGTCGCGCCGCCCTTCTGCGCCAGGCCGCCGGCGTCCTGCGTCACCACGCCCTTGCCCTCGAGGTGGGCCGCCATGCCCAGCAACTGGCCGATCGTGATGACCCCGGTGCCGCCGACCCCGGCGACGACGATGCCCCAGGCCGATTCGGCCAGCGGGAGCACCGGCTCGGGGACGGGCGCGAGGCCGTCGAGGCGGCCCTTGGTTTCCTTCTTGGGCTTCTTCAGCGCCCCGCCTTCGACCGTGACGAAGCTCGGGCAGAAGCCCTTGACGCAGGAGAAGTCCTTGTTGCAGGTGCTCTGGTTGATGCGGCGCTTGCGCCCGAACTCGGTCTCGT
>JAGWTS010000413.1 GCA_028868875.1 Burkholderiales bacterium
GTGAGGGTGTTCCTCGCGCAGCGCGAGCCGTTCCTTGTGCGAACTCAGCGCGGCCATGGCGCGCACCCGCTTGAGTTGCTGGCGCCGCACGCGCATGGGCCCGAAGATGCGGTAGCCGACGAGGCCGACCACCGGCAGCAGGTTCAAGGCGATGATCCAGCCCAGCGTCGCCACCGGCGAGCGGCGCTGCATGACGACGTAGAGCGTCTGCACGATGATCAGCGCACTCCACCCGGCGGCGATCCAGTACCAGACGGCCTTCGCGGAGGGCAGGGCAGACCAGACTTGGGCGCCCCACGCTGACCAGTGATTCATTTATCCGCAGCCTGGAAGTTGCCCGAAAGGGGGCGTCGATCGTAAGCGGTGCGCGATCCTCTCCTGCGCCGTCGCGCCGCGGCATGCCTCGGCCGAGAATTGCGGCAGCGCACATCCATCGGACACTACGATCGGCCGCAGCAACCCCTTTGCGGAGACCTCGCCGATGAGCGCCCTCACTGCCCCCGACCAGTACCAGGAAATCCGCGATGCGGTGCGCGCTCTGTGCGGGCGCTTCCCAGCCGAGTACCACCGCCAGGTCGACCGGCAGCGCGGCTACCCCGAGGCCTTCGTCGAGGCCCTCACCAAGGCCGGCTGGCTGGCCGCGCTGATTCCGCAGGAGTACGGCGGCCCGGGCCTGTCGATGGCGGAAGCCTCGGTGGCCATGGAGGAGATCAACCGCAGCGGCGGCAACTCCGGCGCCTGCCACGGCCAGATGTACGTGATGAACACCATCGTCTCGAGCGGCACGACGGCGCAGAAGCAGCGCTACCTGCCCCGCATCGCGGCGGGCGAATTGCGCGTGCAGTCGATGGGCGTGACCGAACCCACCACGGGCAGCGACACCACCCGGCTCAAGACCACCGCGGTGCGCAAGGACGGGCGCTGGGTCGTCAACGGCCAGAAGGTCTGGATCTCGCGCGTCCAGCACAGCGATCTGTTGATCCTGCTCGCCCGCACCACGGCGCTGGAGCAGGTGCAGAAGAAGAGCGACGGTCTGTCGTGCTTCATCGTCGAGCTGGACCAGGCCCTCGGCCGAGGTCTCACGGTGCGCCCGATCCCGAACATGGTGAACCACGAAACCAACGAACTCTTCTTCGACAACCTGGAGTTGCCCGAAGACGCGCTTCTGGGCGCCGAAGGCAAGGGCCTGAAGGTGATCTTCGAGGGCCTGAACGCCGAGCGCACGCTGATTGCGGCCGAGTGCATCGGCGACGGCTACTGGTTTCTCGAGAAGGCACGCGATTACGCGAGCGAGCGCAAGGTTTTCGGCCGCCCGATCGGGCAGAACCAGGGCATCCAGTTTCCGCTGGCCGAGTGCTTCATCGAGCTGGAGGCCGCCAACCTCATGCGCTGGCGCTCCTGCCAGAAGATCGACGCCCGCGAGAACGCCGGCGTGGAGGCCAACATGGCCAAGTACCTCGCTGCCAAGGCGAGTTGGGAAGCTGCGAACGCCTGCCTGCAGACCCATGGCGGCTTCGGCTTCGCATGCGAATACGACATCGAGCGCAAGTTCCGCGAGACGCGGCTGTACCAGGTGGCGCCGATCTCGACCAACATGATCCTGGGGCATGTTGCGGAGCATGTGCTCCATCTTCCCCGTTCCTATTGAATTAGACATAATCTACATTGTCGCGCTTATGACATCACAGCGCCCGCCCCAGGCAACCCACTCGCGTCGGGCTCCGTATCTGTCGAAATTGCTTACAGACCTGCCAGGACAGCGCCGCGGATCAATCTAAGTACTTGATTTTGTGGGTGGCCCATCGCAGGGCTCGAATCTTGCTGAGCGTGACGCAGCACGTGAATCCGACAGCACGTGCCTTGCTCAACATGAACAGAAAGAAGAAGCTTTCGTTGGTGCTGGCCGTGGTCCTGGCTGCAGCCTCTCAATATGCCCGAGCGGTCTCGGATGGCGTTGCGCCCGCTCCGACCGTCACGCCGATCCCGGCTTCGCCGGCTCCGGACGCGAATGGCGATGGCACCGAGGCCGTGCCTGCGCCCTCGACGTTGGTCCCGAACACCTCGCGCACCGTGCAATTGCTCTTGCAGCTGCAAGGCAATGTCGTTCCGAACGGAAACGACGCCCGCGCCGCCGACGTCAACTCCACCGCAACCCAGGAGGCCGATCGCAGGCGCGAGCGCGAGGCCGTCTTCGGCACTCGCAATCCGCTCGGGGATGGGCTCGATGCCAAGTCTGGCGCCAAGCCGTCCTCCAACGTGCCCCCCGCGGTGAGCTGGACCAGCAGCGCCGAGGCCGATGGCGATTCCGCTGGAGGATCCGGCTCCTCGTTCTCCCCGTCCTACGACGCCCCGAGCGGCAGCTCCGGCCTGCGCTCCGATGAGGCCGGCCTGGGCGGCGGTGACGCGAGGATGGCGCTGCTTCCCCTGTCCGTGATCCGATTCGTCCGGCGCAACCGCGAAATGGTGATCGGCGCCGCGGTCCTCGTCCTGGTGCTCCTCGGCATCGGGGCCGGATCGGCCACCAAGCGAAGCTGAGCCGTTCCGCACGGACCCTGCGCAGCGGCTAGCGCCGCCTTTTGATCGTCACTGGGTCGGGTCGGCGGCGTCGGCCTCGGACTCGTCACCCTCCAGGTCTGCATCTTCGACGGCCTGCGCGGCGGCCCAGGCTCCCTGGCCCGGTGCCAGGCGATCCAGCGGCCGGCACAGATGTCGGTTGAGTGCGCCCAGCCGCTCCGATTTCTCGACCGCGGCGAGCACGAGCTCGGGGTTGAGCATGAGCATGAAGGGATTCGCGGCGAGATTGGTTTGTGCCATTCAGCAAGCTCCATCGGGCCGGGTACCAGCCCTGAGGGCAACTGTATGACTCACCTCCTCGAATCCGCAGTCGGCGCGGCACCAGGCCGGTTGTCGGGCAAATTCCGACATGAGCGTCGCTCACGCGCCGCGACCTCAGCGCGCGGCGGCGTCGAGTTTCAGCGCCAGCTTGTCGCGCCCTGCCAGGCGTGCGAAGTCGCCGGCACTGAGTTGCCTGTCGTTGCGCAGCTTCGGGTCGGCG
Source organism: Burkholderiales bacterium (assembly GCA_028868875.1). Taxonomy (GTDB): domain Bacteria; phylum Pseudomonadota; class Gammaproteobacteria; order Burkholderiales; family Burkholderiaceae_C; genus Rubrivivax. Next base: position 3,056 of record JAGWTS010000413.1, read on the forward strand.
CCGCGATCGAGCAGCAGCAGCGCCGATGCCTCGCTGCCGTAGCGGGCCGCCATCATCAACGGCGTCGTCCCGTTCGGCGACCGCGAATCGATCTTCGCGCCGCGCTCCAGCAGCAATCCGACCAAGGCCGAATCGGGCCCGGTGGCCGCGTAATGCAGCGGCGTCCAGCCCGGCCGGTTCACGCCGGCGCCCCGCTCCAGCAGGCGCCGTACCCAGTCGGCGCGGCCGTGGAGCGCGGCCATCATCAGCGGCGTTTCACCGTGCGAATTGGGCTGGTCGATGTGCGTCTCGGGATTCGACGCCAGCGCTTCGGCCACCTTGTCGCGGTCGTCGCGCAAGGCCAGTACGAGCCCGGTCTGCCCCTTCTCGTCGAGCGAATTGGAATCGAAGCCGCGCGCGAGCAAGGCCCCGACCGTGCTCGCGTCATCCTGGGTCACGGCCTTGAAGAAATCCTCGTAGGAGCCTGCTCTTGCTGAAAAAATACAAGATGCAGCAATGAGGTACAGAGAAAACCTAATCCACTTTCTCATGATTTTCCCGATCCTGGCGAGGCGGGGGAATGGCGAAGAGTCGCTCGAAGTTCTCGCGCGTGGCACGCGCAACCGCCTCCAGCGCCAAGCCCTTGACCTCGGCCAGCCTGGCAGCGACATGCGGCACGTAGGCGGGGCTGTTCGGCTTGCCGCGCATCGGCACCGGCGCCAGGTAGGGGCTGTCGGTCTCGATCAGGCAGCGTTCCAGCGGCACCTCGCGCGCCACCGCGCGCAACTCCTCCGCGTTGCGGAAGGTCAGGATGCCGGAAAACGAGATGTGGAATCCGAGCTCGAGCGCGGCGCACGCCACCTCCCGCGTCTCGGTGAAGCAGTGGAAGACGCCCCGGACCCGGCCGGCGCCCTCCTCCCGCAGCAGCGCCAAGGTGTCCTCGCTCGCGCTGCGGGTGTGCACCACGAGCGGCAGACCGCTTGCCAGTGCGGCCCGGATGTGGACGCGAAAGCGCTCGCGCTGCCACTGCATCTGATCGACGCTGCGCCCGTTCAGGCGGTAGTAGTCGAGCCCCGTCTCGCCGATCGCCACCACGCGCGGCCTGCGCGCGCGCGCCACCAGGTCGTCGATGCCGGGCTCGGTGACGCCTTCGTTGTCCGGGTGCACGCCGACCGTGCACCAGAGGTTGTCGTGCGCGGCGGCCAGGGCCTGCACGGTCTCGAATTCCTCGAGGGTGGTGCAGATGCACAAGGCGCGCTCGACCCCGGCCGCGGCCATGTCGGCGCGGATCGCGTCGATGCGCCCGAGCAGCTCGGGCATGGCCAGGTGGCAGTGGGAATCGACGAACATGGCGCGCCTGGCCGCTTCGCGGCCTGTCAGATCGTCTGGGTCGGCTTCGAGGATGAGATCGAGGTGCCGAGGATTTCCTCGATCTTCGCGCGCAAGCCGCGCGTCTTCTCGTCGGCCGGAAAGCGCACGCCCACGCCCTGGGTGCG